>JAMNXM010000006.1 GCA_023653145.1 Minisyncoccota bacterium
GACGTTTTGACCTTTGATCTCCCGATCATTATCCTTGGCTAGTTCCTCGAGCGCCCACTTTGTGAAGGCGCTTGAGAGTTCAAACTTCGCGAGAGCGGTATCGAGTAGATACTCAAGATCTTCGGCACGGACGGATGTTTGCGTGCACTTCGGATTTTTGCGCTTGGTGCAGTGATAGTAGACATAATGGAGAGTCGTCGGATTCACCATGTCCGCGATCTTTCTTTTGCACTTCGGACAGGCGTCTTTGTTTGGCGACGCGAACTTGTATTTGCAGGCGTCGCAGATGATCTGATGTTTTTCTTCGGCCGTAACCATTGAGCCACATTCGCCGCATTCCGTGCGTCCGGTAAATGGGAAGAAGTGGCCGTTGCGCGGGTGCGCTTTGCCTTTGCGTCCGAGTTTCTGCTGTATCAATTCAAACTGATCCATCGTGATCATCGGCTCGTGTGCCCCTTTCACCAGTTCCTTCTCTCCGGTTTCGTGATTCCGGGCCTCGAAGTATCCGGTGTAGAAAGGTTCGGTAAGCAAGCGGTAGATACCCGCCATCGAGACAACCTTGCCGCCTTGCCGTTTTGTCTGCCGTGTTCGTAAGCCCCACTTCTTTGCTTGAAGATAGAGTTGTCGCACGGAATAGTGTCCGGCAAGATATTCCTCGAGCATCCGCTTTACTAGATCAAACCGCTCGGGATCTGGGACGATTGTTTTCTCTCCCTTGAGAGTGTGGATGTTGTTGAGGTAGCCGATCGGGGCAACTCCATTTCTCCATCCTTGCAGCGTTTTTGCACGGAGTCCACGCTTCACGTTCGTGCTCAAATCGCGGATGTACTGATTTGCCATGCCGAACTCAAGTGAGGCAAGAAGCACGTTGTCCTCCGGATAGTAATCGCGTTCGACTGTTTTGATGTGTTGGATGATACCTTTTTGAAGCATCCAACTTATGCGCCCGGCATCAACCGGATTGCGGGCAAGACGATCCATCTTCCAACAGATAATGCCTCGTGCTTCACCTTTCTCGATCCGATCGAGTACATCATTGAAGACCTTTCGCCCCGGGGCCTTCGCCGACATCGACTCAAAGAGCGGCTCACCGACGATCTTCAGATCGAGGCGCTTTGCTAGTTTTTTGAGTTCGTCGATTTGTGAGGACAAACTCAATACCTGCCGATCCTCGTCCTCCGTAGACTTTCGGCAGTAGATGAAGTATTTCAGATTTTTATTTGCGTCTTTCATACTTTTGTTTCGTTATCATTATCAGATAAGTTTCTTCCGACCGTCCAGTCTTTTCTCGGCCAAAAGATCTTTCTCTATCTTGCGAAGGATTGTCGACAATTCTGCAACCCTCTGCGTTTTCGACACATTATGCTCGTTTTTTATTCCTCGATTTGGATACAATATCGCCATTTTGTGTTGATATTCAAGGACATTTTTCTCCTTCTCCTTCTTTAGTAGCAGAATCGCCTTATCTGCCAGTTTTGATATGGTCATGCCACCGTTCGATATGTCTTTCAGGTAGGCATGGAGATCGTCTCTAACTCGCACTTGTTTTGTTTTTCTCATAACTTTGTCGACAAATTGATAAGCGACTTTTATTTCCTTCATAGGCATCCCTAGAGTCTCTATGTTCCTCAAGGATCCCCGACGCGTTCGCCGCCTTCTTTCAGCAACGCTCGATGGATTGATGAGCAGATGAAGTCCCCCGTTGAGAAGTCGTCACTCAGAGCGGGGAATATGATCTGCTCACCACTTTTCGTATCAGCCGGTTTTTTATCGAGGACTCGCTGACGACCTCGTCCTTGTGGATTGTTCGGGGTTCAACACCCCCTTCTACGCGCGTTATGCGTGCGGAGAAGGCGAAGTTGATTGCTGTTTCTGATCCTTCAAAATCTCGTTGTACCGGGGCAGTATTCGCTTTAGCATCGGCTGCATCACGATCCGGGCCAAGTTCAAAAGTCGCTGCGCCTGTTCGGACGCTTCCTCGAAGGTGAGATCGGTGCCGAACTCGGCTTTGTAGATCTCGCGGTATTTTTCTATCGCTTGAGTGGAGAGCATGTGGAACGAAATCTGCACACTCACGGGGATGAAATGTGCAGATTCCGTCCCCCGTGAACTACTTATTTCGTAGTTTGATTGTGGAGCGGAAACAAAGTACTAGTAATTGCTCGGTCAAAAATCTGGAAACAAAAAGAACCGCGATTGCGGCATTTTTCCGAGAACGGTGTGTGTTATCCCCGAGCCAAAACTAGCCGGAGACTAGCCAATGTCTGGATTGTTGAAAATCACCCCCTTTCCTCTCTTGTATTCGATCATCGCTCTTCCGTCAGTAAGTAGTTCGGGGATTTTTGTTTTGTAAAAAAACTCTTTGACTCCATTCTGGATCCTTTTGATTACTCTCGCATGATCGAGTAGTTTTTCCTCGCCGTACAGTTCAATTCGACGATTCAGTGGAGAGTATGGAATGTAATCCTTGCTGCTATCACTTTCAAAGATGGCACGAAATACCCGCATGTACTGGGTATTGATGTCGTTTGTTATTGGCTTTCCATTGTAGAAGAACGTGCCGTCGCTTTTTCGTTCAATGAGTTTGTTTTTCGATTTTGGCTTCTCAATGCCCAGATCCTTACGAGCGTATTCGAGTGCTCGCTGTTGCATGAGTAGGTGCTTGGCTTGGACACGGTACATCAGTTCTTCAAGCGGAACCTTCTCATTTTTATGCTCATCATTTTTGCCCTCTCCCCGTGATTTCATGTTTACATTATGCGCCTTTTATTTTCTCTTTGAAACTTCCAATGGCGACGCGATTGCGGTATCATTGAGTGACAACTGAATATCGGCCCCTTGAGGGCGGGATCTAACCCATCGGGAACAACCCGGTGGCATGATCTGGCAGTCACTCACGCATAAAAAACCCGTCATGGGGTTGCGTGATTGCCGTATGGGGAAACCTGTACGAGAGGGTTCGCCCTCTACCCGTGGCGGGCTTTTTGTGTCTCGCCATAGGTTGATTAGCAATCACGCCAACCTATGAATAAAACCAAACAAACTCTCGTTGATAAAATAGTTCTCTGGTCACTCGTTGCATTTTGCGTTATGGGCGGCGGACTGATCCTTCTTGATAATTGGGCCGGAAGGAACGATACGCCGTCTTACACGGGTAATTCACCGCAACAGAGGCCTGTCGGTGTCCTTGACCCGGGCAAGATGCAATCCGGCGTGCGGGCAATGGCGGATTTTATGGTGAAGGACGACAACGTGATTGGTCTTCGAATGTGGGCGCGATCGCTCGGCATTTCTGCGCCTGATTTTGCGAGTGCAGCAACGCTACGAGAAAACATCCGGCGCAACACGGATGATTTCGCTCTCTATCGAGACAAGGATGAACTTACTCGGTTGATAAAGTTGCTAGGGAATGAAGATGCGATTTTCGAAGAAGTATTGCATTGATGAGCAGTTAGATTTCTGCACGAAGAAATAGTCCGAAGACATTGTCGCGATGCCACTGAATGGACTCCTTGTTCGGCTTGGATCGACCATCTTGTGGAAGTAAAAGTGATTGCCCGTGCTTACTCTTCAAGTAGGGAATCCTCATCGCGTCAGGATGAACTTCGACTTTGTATTCCGCAGTGATGGTAAAGAAACCCTTGTCAAAAGCCCAGTGCAGGTTGCGTTCCAATGCCATGCCGTTTGACGGATGACTTCCACCACCGGATGCTCGCGCTAATATGTGCGCTGCTTCGAGATTGCTGAAAAAACGATAGTCGATAACTAGTTCTTTCCCGGTAATTGCACACCGGTCTTCGTAAAAATACATGATCAGATCGCGGAATGAGCGACTTCTGATTACTCTCGTCGTATCGTTTTTATCCTCTTCGCCAACAGGGGCATGCTCAATCGGCTGATCGAATGCTTCTTCGATAATCTCTTTAGGAATTACTTTCTTGCCAACTCCTACATGGATCTTTCTGATCGCATCGAGGAACGCTAGTTCTTTCAATGTAATGAGCGCATGACTTTTCTGTGTGTTCAATGCTGCTGCGCTAATCAATCCATCCAATTTTGCGTACTCGTCGTCTGTCGATGAGTATCGAAGCATCTTGTATGTGAAATTGTTTTCTGCGTCGAGGATCTTTACGATTACCACAATGTCGTCGGGCTTGAAGTAGTCGCGGTCAGTATCATTCTCGGTGTTGAGATACAATCGGTATTCGTTGCGCGTACCTTCCCCTGCAATGCTATCGTTGTGATAAACGTATTTTGTCAGAACAACCTTATCGGAAAATGGCGGAATGATGTCGAGGATCACCTTGTCATTCACGATAATCTCGCTCAAGGGTGGGAAAAAACTTACCGCTCCTTTTGAGACAAGAAAATACCGCCCCGCTCCACCGGGTTTTCCATTTCGATACCCAAGTTCTTGGGCATTTAGTTTTCGTAGGTACGCTACGCTTTCAAAGGTATTTTCCATGATTGCACATTCGTATTTGATCTTTTTACCAAGTTTTCGCGCAAAAAGATAGTCACAGATTCTGCGACCGCTTGAGCCAAAAGCGGTGGCACTGCATTGCCAATCATTTTGTATTGGTCACCCATTGAACCGAGAAAATGAAAATCGTCCGGAAAGGATTGGAGGCGTGCTGCTTCGCGAACTGTTATTGATCGGGCTTGCTCTGGATCGGGATGTATGTGACGCAAGCCGTCCTTGTGAAGGTGAGAGACGATGGTATTGCTCTGTTTATCAGCCTCGAGAACGTAGTACTTGTGAACGCTTGAGGTCTTGCCCGTCTTCTCCGTGTAGAGTTTCTTGAGTGCATCGACGGAATCGTATTTTCTATTTTTCCGAAGAGCATCTTTTGCCAGTTCCTTGAAAATGGCGATATCACGCTCGCTGTGATATCGAGGGATGTGATTCGGCATGCTAGTCGCAGCGGGAAGATGGGATTGTTTCGACCCTTTCTCTTTATTGATTTTGAACTTTGGGAGATCGGAAATTGCCTCCGCTACAGTTTTTCTTTTGGATTTGTGGCTCGGAAGGATTTTTGTGTAGAAGTCTTTCAACAATTCCTGCGGATCTCCGTCGAACGACTCATCACGGATCCCCAAAAGGATGAGACGTTTTCGGTTTTGAGGAACGCCATAATCTGCAGCATCAACCTGTGCGTATCTTCCAATATCGCTTATGAGCGAATATCCTATTTCGGAGAAAGTTTGCCTGATCCGGTCTATGATCGGTATGCCCCCCGGACGAGCACTCAACATCCCAGGCACGTTTTCAAAAATAAACGCGTGTGGTTGAAAGTGATCGACAATCTGGGCGTATTTCTCAAAAAGGAAATTGCGATAGTCATCATTCATGCCATTCTCATCTCTAACTCGTCCAGCAATCGAGTATGCTTGGCACGGTGGACCGCCCACTATTAGTTCAATCGAGCCGTGCTTGTTGACGAGTGAGTCGAGTCCAATGCTTGAGCCGTACTTGCTATCATTAGTCCAACCGCGCAATAGTTCATTTATCTTTTGAATATCCCATAACAAAATCCTTTCTTCGGCATCCTTATAGCCAAACTTTTGCATCAGCCGATTGGCCAACGTGTTTCTCGATGGCTTATCCCACTCTACGCCTGCCACCGTCTCGTAAAAGCCGGTCATCTCGAAGCCCTCGGTGAGTCCACCGCACCCGGCAAAGAGATCAAGCGTCCTAGTTTTTGGATTTCTTTTTTGCATATCTTTTTTCATTCAAGTATCGGAGTATCTGCCTACCTATATGATACCCCAAAAGCGGCGGCACCGCGTTACCGACCTGACGATTCTGTTCTGTTCTGGTGCCCAAAAAACGAAAGTTGTCCGGAAATGATTGCAGTCGCGCGTTTTCTCTAACAGTAGGTATTCGATTGTATTTGTAGTGAAAATGATTTCTATGGCCGGTATCAATAGTTCGCGACGGCTTCTTGCTGTGATATCGAGTCCATGCCTCATTGAACTTTCTGCTAGTCCCAACCCCAGGTGGAAGATCTTTGTGGTTTCCACCTTCCGGCACCAATGAGATCACCGACTTGACAAGATCTGTATGCTTCGTTGCGACGTGATTGTAGAGTTTTTTTGCACCCCTTCTCATCCTTCGTTGGTAATCTGTTTTAGCCACTCCATCGTATTCGCTTTCTTCAACTCCCAACTCCATGTCTAGTGCCGGAAGGTCACCGATAGCAGACTCGCAAGAAACATAGTCTGCCGGAGAGTTTGTCGGCGCAGGAAACTCAAAAGTTCCGTATTTTTTCTGTAGTCCAACAAAGACTACTCTGGTGCGAACTTGCGGGACACCATAGTCAGCAGCAGTGAGTATTTTCATGCTTACGTTGTAGCCGCTCTTACTCAACCTGTTTATGATTTCATCTTTTACTGCGCCTCCATACAAACGCGCCAGACCCGGTACGTTTTCGATCAAAAATGCTTTCGGTTTCAACTTATTTACCGCTTCGATAACCGAGAGATAAAGCCTGTTTCTTTTGTCGTCAAAGTTTCGTGTTCCTGTCAAAGAAAAACCTTGGCATGGCGGCCCGGCAACAATAACGTCCACAGCAGAACCTGCGGCTTTTTTTATTTCATCCACTGCGTTTTTTGCAAATAAATCTATGTCGAGAGCCTTCGCTCCATTGTGATTGACCCTGAATGTCTCAAGTGCGGCTTTGTCGTTGTCTACTCCCAGTAATACATCGAAACCTGCATCAATAAAACCTTTTGAAAGGCCGCCGCATCCACTAAATAAATCAACCACTTTCAATTTTTTATCGGCCATACTCATATTCTAGCAAGTTACGCGAAAAAAAGCTGGCCCCCTTGTCCAGAGTTATACTTTCGAGACAATATGCGAAAAATAAAACTATTTCTTTTTCGAACCTAACTTTTTACCCTTGAAATCCTCACTGACTTTTTTGCCGAATGATTGTTGCATCACTCCTCGCACTCCCTTGCGAGAACACTCCGCTGAACAAAAACGACTGGTAACTTGGTAACTATTTTTTCTAGGGTGATATTGATCGCCACAAAAATCGCAGGTCTTTATTATGCTCAAATCTCTGTTTTTTGGATCATCGGCGTACTTGATCATATTCGGAAGTTTAGCAGGTTATAGTACCCCGGTCGAATCTGCGGCCTCGTATTATATCTTTGCTATACTTGAGAAATCCGGGAACGATTCCCATGCACGAACGGTATGAAAGTAAGTTCTAACAGCGTCTAACTCTCGCCGCTAGGAGAAAAACGCCGAGCATCTGCTCGGCGTTTTTTGTTCTCAGCCAGTTACCTAAGCAACCCGGATGTACTGAGGAGAGACAAAATCTCTTCCCAACTCCCAGCGCGGACTGCAGGTGGTTTAGCAATGTACGAGACATTCCATGGCTTGGTAAGTAAAAACGCAGGAACCCCGAACGCTGCTGCGTCCTGTATGTTGTGGTCTCCGTCATCTATGAGTGCCTGAGCGCTGTTGTCGTAACACCACCTCCCTTTAGTTGGCCCACGCGTAGTCGAGTCTGGTAGGTGATCGAGACAGTGCAGCGCATGATAGGTAAACATGTTTGCTCGAAGCCAATCTTCGCTCGCAGACCTCGCACCTTCATCGCGCGCAGTGAGTATATGCACCGTGTAGCCGTGCTCCTTGAGAGTCTCTAACGCTTCGAGGGCACCCACGACTCGGGGTGCATCCTGATGTTCAGCACTCTGGTAAAAAGAAACAAGACGCACCCGCACCTCGCTCGGGGTACACCCCAACTTAGAACTCAACCCCCACGCAGTAAAATCTTCTTCCCCTAAACTCGTACCGAACTGTGCGTTATGCCAGCGGCAAAACACACTCGTTGTTTGCATCAGGACATCATCAAAATCGACTGCGAGCACGCGCGACATACCGATAGCATACACGGTGCATGCCAAAAGTCTGCATAACGGCAGGCACCCACCCCACGCCAGGCTATACTAGTGGTATGGAAGAGCCGACAATTTTAGTCGACTGGCGTGCGCAAGAGTACGAGTTCGCACCCAAGTCTCCTACCTGGTATTGGACCATTGCAATCCTCTCACTAGGGTCTGCAGTTGCCGCATTTATTGTGGGCAATATTCTCTTTGGCATTATCTTGATCCTTGCCGGCATGACCACAACCCTCTTAGGGTCACGTCGCCCCGCTATCCATCACTTTAAAATCACGAACCGGGGCATCTATGTGAGCGACCAAGTGTTCCGCTACGACAACATTGCACGCTTTGCTATGGACGACCATGTGGGAAACGGCGTTCCAGAAAAGTTACTCTTCGAACTTAAACAAGGTGTGGTCAAAGTTATTACCATTCCACTTGCGGGTGCAGACTATCGTAAGGTGCGTATGGAACTGAAAAATCACAACATCGACGAAGCAGAGCGCCTTGATACGCTCACGGCACGCGTTTCAGACTGGATGGGTATCGGATAGAAAATACCTGCCACACGGCAGGTATTTCAGTCTTTTGTGCTCCCGGCAGGAATCGAACCCACATTGCATCCTCCGCAAGGATGCGTCCTATCCATTGAACGACGGGAGCAAACGAGGAGCGACGCGAACGCTTTGTTCATGTCGTCCGAGTACTGCTCACGAAAGCTTCGCTTACGGGAGCAATGCGAAGAATATACCACGCATTTACTAAATATAAAACCCGCCAGATGGCGGGTTTTTGTTTCTATTTAGCTTTTTTGATCAACTTTACGAGACGAGACTTCTTGCGCGCGGCAGCATTCTTCTTGATAATGCCGCGCTTCAGTGCCTTGTCGATTGCCTGATAGGCCTCTGTGAGCGCTGCGTCTTGTGCCTTGCGGTCAGCACCGCGAGTACTGCGTGCAGCCTTTACCGTGTCATGGACCGCACGGCGGCGGCGGACATTCATGACGCGCTTGCGCTCTGACGAGCGGATCGCCTTTTTTGCAGATTTAGTGATTGCCATGACTCGTACGATATCGTGAAACTTAGTACAATGCAAGAATGATCGGATCACTACGCGGCACTGTTGTTGGCCTCATACGCGGCACTGTTGTTGTTGAGGTACATGGCGTTGGGTATCGCGTGTGGGTTACCGCTGACACACTCGCATCAGTCCATGAGGGGGATGAGGTGCGGCTTTGGACCTACCTCGCAGTGCGCGAGACTGCACAAGACCTCTATGGATTTACAGAGAAAGATGACCTCACGTGGTTTGAGCTCCTCCTCACCGTCTCAGGTGTGGGCCCCAAGTCTGCACTTGCGATCCTAAACGCAGTGCCAACTGAAGTACTAAAAAGCGCCATCGGTCGGAACGACGCCGCGTCCCTCGCGCGAGCACACGGTATTGGCAAAAAAACTGCAGAGAAAGTAGTGCTTGAACTAAAAGAAAAAGTCGGCAGCATAGATACTAAAGCAGGTGCGGTGGTCCGCGGCTCCGACGCAGAAGTTGTCGACGCGCTCATGGGTCTTGGCTACTCGCAAAAAGAGGCGCGCGATGCTGTTGGCTCTCTTCCTGAATCGGCACTCACCACAGAAGACAAGATCCGCGAGGCAATAAAGATAGCCTCGCGCGCGCTCTAAACTATGCGTACGCTTCGCCAGGCCTACCACTACCTCCTCCAACTTGTGAGTGCGGTACTTTCAGGCTTCCCAGCATGCAGGATGGTGGTTATTGGTATCGGCGGGACTAAGGGTAAGTCAACGGTGTCGGAGATGGTGTTTGCGATACTCCGTGAGGCTGGGTACACACCAGCACTCGTCGGTACGATCCGCTTTGCGGTAGGAGATGAGTCGCGCCCGAACCGCATGAAGATGACGATGCCGGGCCGCGGGTTCATCCAACGATTCCTTGCACACGCAAAGCGCTCCGGCGCAACACATGCAGTAGTCGAGTTAACGACTGAGGGTGCACGCCAATACCGACACCTCCACCTCTTCCTTGATGTCTTAGTGATGACCAACGTACAGCGCGAGCACATTGAAAGCCACGGATCGTTTGAGAAGTATGTCGAACGTAAGTGGGAGATAGTCCATGAACTCGAGCGCTCTCCAAAACAAGAACGCACCATGATCACAAATACTGATGATGAGTGGAATGCATCGTTTACCAAAGCTGCGGTCCCCCACGTGCTCCCCTACTCAATCGACGACATCCCAGACGTGGTTCTTGGTGAGCGCTCAGTGCGCTTTACCTATCAAGACTCGGTGGTGACACTCCCACTGCCTGGCGTCTTTAATGCCGTAAATGCACTCGCCGCACTCAAAGTTGCTGAGGCGCTCAAGATTCCGAACTCGACTGCTATACGTGCTCTTGAAAAACTGACACTCGTCCGCGGGCGTGTCGAACATGTCTCAGAGGGTCAAGCATTTGATGTGGTGGTTGATTACGCACACACTCCAGACTCACTACGCGCGCTCTATGGCGCGTTTAATAATCGTCGCAAGATTGGCATCTTAGGTAACACCGGTGGTGGACGTGACGGATGGAAGCGCCCAGAGATGGGACGTATAGCGGACGAGATGTGCGACGAGGTCATCCTAACGAACGAAGACCCCTATGATGAGGACCCACGCGCGATTGTAGACGCTATGGCTCTAGGGATGAAGCGACAACCACTAATCGTTATGGATAGACGTGAGGCAATACGCACCGCACTTCTGCACGCTCGCCCAGGCGACGTCGTACTGATTTCTGGTAAAGGCACTGACCCGTACATCATGGGGCCGCGCGGTAGCCGCGAGCCGTGGGATGACGCCACTGTGGTGCGCGAAGAACTGCACAGGCTGCTCGGCACAAAGGATTAGAAACTATATACTAGGTGCATGGCTGACACTCCACAAAGAGACCTCCTTATTGTTATTTTATTTATGGTTGCGCTTGGTGTTGCTTGGTACTACGCAGGTGGCACTGCAAACGACCTTGCGCGCTCTGGCCCTCTCTTTGGGACACCGGACACGAGCTCGTTGAGCCCAGTTGGTATTCCTGGGGTAAAACTCAACGAAGCCGACCCCGACCCCGTGGACACGGGCCCCAAAACAACCACGATCACTAATTACCTTGGCACCTTTAATGAAGAAGAGTCACCGTACGCCAAGTTTGTGTCACTTGAAAAAGGAACTGCCGAGAGTGCTATAGGCAGCGAATACCTCACGCTCCGTGTGACACAAAACGCACCGGACAAAATAACAATCACGGGGTGGCGTGTAGAGTCGACCGCAACCGGCGTGTCGGCGTCACTCCCCCAAGCGGCGCTCCTCCCATTCTTAGGCTCTGTGAATGCTCCCGCTCCTGTAACGGTAAGCGGTGGACAGCAAGTGTTTATTGTCACTGGCCGCTCACCAAACGGGACATCGTTTAGAACCAATAAGTGCACGGGGTACTTTGAGCAGTTCCAAAACTTTACTCCAGCACTCCGCCTCGAGTGTCCAGGTGCGCAGCAAGAAGCAGATGCTTACTTTACTGCTGGAAACTATACCGACGGATGTAACGACATTGTGCGCACTATAGGTCGCTGTGTGTATGTGACGCAATCGATCCCCACCTCTGCGGGCTCGGCATGCGCCACGTTTATCCAAGACCGACTCTCATATAACGGCTGCATTAATGCGCATAAAAACGACGAAGACTTCTACAAGAAAGATTGGTATCTCTACATCAACCGCGACCAAGAGTTGTGGCGCTCACGTAGCGAAAGAATCCGTCTCTTAGATGAGAACGGAAAAGTGGTTGACGTGGTGAGTTACTAACCAAACAAAACCCTTTTGCCTGTATAACCAGAACCAAGCACTATTGCGGTGCCAGCAATTTTGTACCCCACTTGTTCACTAGTCATAAAACCAGCGCCAACTACCGCAACACAGCACGCAACAAAAAGTGTAAGAACAATTGGAACCATAGGGTCAATTGGTCCCTGCTCATCGCAACATGTTGACAGAGGGAGGAGCTCACTCATTTTTTAATTATACCACCGGTGTGTCGGCAGTCAATGCGTAGAGCGCTACGCCAAGAGCGACGGCAACGTTCAGCGATTCTTTAGTACCATACATTGGTATTTCCACCATGTCGTCGCAGAGCGCGAGTGTTTCTTGATCAACTCCTCCCACCTCATTCCCCACTATGAGCGCCCAAGACTTGGGTGCAGTGTATTCAGTAATGTTTGTTGCGCGTGCGTCCTGCTCGAGTGCAATGATCCGTACTCCTTGGTTCTGTACGTTTGAAACCGCATCTTTAATTTCACACTTCTCCCAGGCAACTGTTTTCTCAGCACCGAGCGCGGTCTTTGCAATTTTTGAAACTGGGCGTTTAAAGCGATCAACGGGGGCCGGAGTGTAACCCGTCAAAAAAATCTGGGTGATCCCAAACGCGTCCGCAGTGCGGAACATAGAGCCAACATTCTCCGCCGAGCGGATGTTGTGAAGGATTAGAAACATTACTATTCGCCCAATCTCCAGGTTTCTATTGCAGCTCCTGTCATTGTGAGCAACGCGAATACTAGCGCTGCAGCAATACCGCGTTTAACCCAAGGATTGTCTGTTCGAAGCTCAGTATGTAGTAGCATGGCGCATACTATACTCCTTCCATTTGTACGTGCAAGGAGGTTATCAACCCTGGACTCAGGATGGAAATCTTGCGCTATTTAGTGCATAATCAACCCATTGCGCCCATAGCTCAGTCGGTAGAGCAGCTCCCTTTTAAGGAGACGGTCCTTGGTTCGAGTCCAAGTGGGCGCACAAATTTTTACCAAAAATTTGTGCGGACAAGCACGCATGCGTGCGCCTTGGACTCGAACACCGGAGCGGGCCCCGCGTGTCTCATGCGGGAGCGAGGGGGTGCCCAGACCAAAATTGAACGAAGGTGGAATTTTGAGTCGCGGGTGAGTCGGGCGGGCAAACTCACTTTTTCAACAAATACATCTCGAGCAAGTCTTCGAGTGTGCCGCGACCGAGGCGTGCCTCGTGGTACATGCGGACCAATGCGGAAGATTGGGCCTCCGCCTCCCCAGGCTTCAGAGCACGCGCAACACGCTTTGCCTTGTCGTATGGAAACGGTTTCATTCCTGCCTCTGACGCACTCTTGGTGCGCGCCGCTAACACCACTGCGCGTGCCGCCCACGCTAACGTGCCATGCACCTCTTCTGCACTCGCACCACTGTCCATAAGTTGACGGTAGAGTATCCACGCGCGTTTGCGGTCGCCCGCTTGGACTGCGTCTACCAACGCAAACGAGTTTGGCGCTTCTGGTTCGAACCTTGCAGGTAAGTCAAAAGTTTCTATACTGGCCCCTTTCGGAAACTTCTTTTGATCCGTCGCTGTTACACGTCCGACAATTGCAAACACCTGCGCACTCGCCGCAACAAGTAGGTCTCCATGTTCCGTCATAAGTACACTACCCTCTTCAGATTCAAATGGTCTATCAAGAATGAGAGTGACCGCGGGTGCAAACATCCCGCGCTGCTCAAGGTATCCACCCACCTCAGCGAATGACAGGCCACCCTCACCGAAACGAACCATCTCGCTTCCCGCGCTTCGGGCAGCTACTGCGGCTTTTGCCTTAACCACATCATCACCAATGCAAATGGTCAGCATAGTTAGATAGGCTGCAAGTCTGCCCAGTTTGGTCCCGCTTCAGCTGAGACGAGTATAGGCACACCACTCGTCTCCGCGCGTGTGAGGACACCCTCCATAATCGTTTTGACTTCGCGTTGAACGTCACTGAGTACTGCTTCGTCACACTCAACTATCAACTCGTCGTGGATCTGGAGGACCAAGGCGGCACGGCCAGCGTACTTCTTCTCAAACACTGCATGAATGCGTGCCATGGCAATTTTGATAATGTCAGCTTGCGTACCTTGGAGTGGAGCGTTAATAGCCATGCGCTCCGCTGACGCACGGATGAATGGAAGGGGTGACTTCATGCCGGGGAAGTAGCGTTTACGACCAAAGTAAGTCGTTGTGTATCCGACACGCGCTGCAGTTTCCTTAGTCTTCTCTAAGTAACGTGCGAGTGTCGCAAAGGTCTCAAAGTACTTAGTGTAGAACGCCTGCGCTTCCTTACGGTCAGTGCCAAGGTTTTCCCGCAATGCGTTGACTCCCATACCGTAGAGAATGCCGAAGTTAATGACCTTGGCGCTGCGACGCATGTCTTTGGTCACCTCGTGCTCTGGTACTCCAAACACTTGTGCCGCTACCGCAGCGTGCACGTCCTCACCTCGCGCAAAAATGTCAATGAGTTTTTCGTCACCCGAGAGCATGGCCGCAAGTCTCAGTTCTATCTGCGAGTAGTCGCAGGCAAGGAGTACTCTCCAAGGCGGAGCTACAAAGGCACGACGAATGCGCCTCCCTAACTCGGTCTTCGTGGGGATGTTTTGGAGACCAGGATCGCGGCTTGAGAGACGTCCTGTTGCGGCACCAGTTTGGCTAAACGTCGTATGAAGTCGCCCCCCAGTATCGAGGAGCGGTGGAATCGCGTCGATGTAGGTACCTAAGAGTTTTGCGAGCTCTCGGTATGCGAGTATTTCATCTACAATCGGATGCTCACCTTGGAGTTTTAAAAGTTCAGATTCTTTGGTTGAGAGTTGTCCTGTTGCTGTTTTTTTGTGCTTCGTGCCAAGTCCTAGTTTGGTAAACAAAATCTCTCCCAACTGCTTGGGGGAGTTTATGTTGAACTCTTCCCCTGCCGCTCGGTAAATGAGATCGGCCTTTTGATCGAGTTCTCTGTGGTACTCAATAGATAACTTTCGTAGATATTCGGCATCAATGGCAACACCTGTCTGATTCATTGCATCTATCACGGGGATGAGCGGTTCCTCAATATCGCGATACACCTGGTCGAGCCGCTCTTTTGCAAGGAGTGACTTGAGCCGCGCCGCGGCATCCGTCAGATTTTTTTCCTTACTTGCCGCATACACATCATCAACTGACGGGTTAGATACCTCCGAGTTTAGGAGCCATGTCATAACCGCACATTGCTTCAAAAGTGTAGTGTCTGTCGCGCTCAGTACGGTATGAACTGGGGCTGATCGTGCTGCTGCTACTGGCTTAGATGCAGTAGTTGCGGTGAGTGCACGCATGCGTGGCACTAACGAGCGAAAACCAAACTCGGTACAGAAGGAAACAAGTGCCTCGGTATCCAGTGCTGCGCTAAAAGACTTCGTTGGTTCCACAAACGAGATTGGCGCATCGATACGTATGGTTGCCAATACTTTCGAAAAATCTGCTTCGTCTTGATGCTCACGGACGAGCGTTTGTACGCGCTCACGAAAGCCTTTTTCAACGAGTGCATTCTTATTCTTTTTGAGTGCTGCGTAGATGTCCTCGACAGAGCCGAAAGTTTTTATAAGTTCTGTCGCACCCTTCTCTCCAATACCTGGAATACCGATGATGTTGTCTGACGTGTCCCCCGCAATACCTTTGTAGTCCGTAATATGCTTCGGCCCAAATCCGTACCGGTCTACCACCGCCTGCTCATCGTAGAGAACTGTGTCCTGTATCCCCTTCCTGAGTGTATAGACGCGCACGTCTTGTCCATCAACCAACTGGAGCGTATCCATGTCGCCCGAAGCAATAATGACGTTGAAGTGCTTTTTAGTTTTTTCTGCTATGGTCCCGATCACATCATCTGCCTCGAACCCGGGCGCTTGATAGATCGGGATCTTAAACGCCTCGAGTACTTTCCGAGACTCATCTATCTGCACAGCTAGGTCGGGATCAAGTTTTGGTCGTGTACCTTTGTAGTCTTGGTAGACCTCATGACGATGTGTGGGGCCAGGGAGGTCGTACGCCGCGATGATATGGTCGGGCTCTAAGTCTTTTACCAACTTCAGAATCATGGTGGCAAGCCCATACACTGCTCCTACCGGTGCGCCAGAAGGTGATGTGAGCGGTGGCAGCGCATGATACGCACGGTGAATGATGGCGTGTGTATCAAGAAGTACTAGTGTTTCTTTCTTAGTGCTCATGCGGAGTGTTCTATATGCCCTTCCGTTATTGAGCGCTCCGTATCAGACACCACCGCAAAATTGAGTGTGGGTGTTCCGTTTGGAAGTGCATCCCCCAACTTTTCTGGCCACTCAATACAGACCAGTGTGTGTGGGTCGCGCGTAAAGTCACTGAGTCCAATGGTATGTATCTCTTCGAGAGAGAGGCGATACGCATCGATATGCACGAGCGACGAGTACACAGGGTGCGTGGTTGTATACCGTTGCGCAATAACGAAGGTGGGGCTCGTCACATCTCTGGTAACGCCGAGTGCCCGTGCAACTGCTTGGACAAAGGTGGTCTTCCCTGCTCCAAGATCACCTGAGAGCCCTACGATGTAGGCTCGGGTACCGGCGGGTGGAAGTTTAGCAACAAATGTCTCTGCCAGTCCTGCCAAATTCTCGAGCGTACCCAACATGCGCGCATGGTACCATTTTTGGTATGCCGGATACGAACACTGACCTCCACCTTGAAGAGTTGAGACGTAGAGAAGAAGAGGAGCTCGCCTCTATTCTGTCGCAAAAATACGGCGCAACGTATATCGACCTGACTCGCGTCACTATAAACTCTGAAGCAATCCGCATCATCCCTGAAGACGTTGCGCGCGACGCTGAGGTCGCCGCGTACGACCTGGTATCGAAAAAAATATCACTTGCGCAGCGCTCACCAGCAAACCCTAAGGTTAGAGTACTGAAAGACGAACTTGCTGCTAAGGGGTACACGTTTGTCGACTACATGGTGTCGCGCGCATCTTTAGAAAGTGCGTGGACTCGTTACAAAGACTTGTCGTTTGCGGTTGAGACCAAGGAAGGAGTCATTGATATCTCATCCAAAGAACTTTCTAGTGTTGCGGACGCAATACATTCAGTCGCTGATGTTGCTGCTGCTATTCAAGAAGTTGGAGCGCTGAAGCGTGCCTACCGCATTAGCCGTATTGTTGAAGTGGTGATGGCAGGCGCATTTGCAGTAAACGCGTCTGACGTGCACATTGAACCCGAGCGCGATGATGTGCGCATCCGGTACCGACTCGACGGCGTCCTTCAGGACGTTGCGCGCCTCGATACTGATACACACAATCTCCTCCTCTCTCGAGTCAAACTCCTCTCAGGTCTCAAACTTAACATCCATGACCATGCGCAGGACGGACGCTTCAGCGTCTTTATGAAGAATGCTGAGATTGAAATCCGCACCTCAATCATTCCAAATGCGTATGGCGAAACGGTGGTGATGCGTCTCCTCGACCCAGAAACTATCTCAGTCCCCTTCGAGGGGTTGGGTATGGAGGCGCGACTCAAAACCATGATTGAGGCCAAAATCTCAAGCCCGAACGGTATGCTCCTCAACACTGGCCCTACGGGAAGCGGTAAAACAACGACGCTCTACGCGTGTATGAAGAAAATCTCGACACCTCAGGTCAAGATCATCACCATCGAGGACCCGATCGAGTACCACGTGCAAGGCATCGTGCAGACCCAGGTTGAAAAGAGTTACACATTCCTCCAGGGACTCCGTGCGGCACTCCGCCAAGACCCTGACGTCATTATGGTAGGCGAGATCCGCGACGAAGAAGTGGCACGTACCGCCATCGATGCGGCGCTCACCGGACACTTTGTGTTCTCGACACTCCACACCAACAATGCTGCTGGGACCTTCCCTCGCCTTGCAGACCTCGGTGTTGATCCGAAGATCTTTGGGGCCGCAATCAACATCGCAATGGCGCAACGCTTGGTGCGTACGCTCTGCAGTGTGTGTAAAAAACAGGTGCCGCTTGAAGGCGCGGTGCGCGACACCATCCTCAGAGTTGCTGAGGGGCTGCGCGACAAATCAGTGCTACCGACGGATACCACACACATCTTTGAACCAGTTGGCTGCTCAGTGTGCAACAACACTGGCTACAAAGGACGCTTAGGTGTCTTTGAGGCTGTGGTCATTGATGATGAGATGGAAAACTTGCTCCGCACCCTCCCTACTGAAGGCGGCATCCGTGCGCTCCAACAGAAAAAAGAACTCATGCTCATGCATGAAGATGGGGTAGTAAAAATCTTGAACGGTATCACGTCGTTTGACGAACTTAACCGTGTGGTAATCGTGGAATAGAAAACACGTGCCGTCGAGTGGGGCTTACTGACACTAAAACCGTGCCGTCGAGTGGCGCTTACTGACACAAATAAAAAACCGTACCACTTCAAGTGACGCTTTGCATGAGGTGGGATGCGATTGAGGAGATCTCGAGTTGTTCCGACAAGTCGGAAAACCGGAGAATCCTTACCACAAAGCCACGGCGTCGCTTGAAGGGGTACGGTTTCTAAGAACAAACGCTCCCCTATGGGAGCCCAGGTATGGTATCATGGTGTAATCCATATGTCAAGTAACGACGAAACCCCTCGAGAAACCCAGTTAGACCATACGCTCCGCCCGCACCGTTGGGATGAATACGTAGGTCAAGAGCACATAAAGGAAAATTTGCGTGTTTTGATCACTGCAGCACGTGAACGCTCACACACACCCGAGCACACACTGCTCTATGGCCCTCCAGGGCTCGGTAAAACCACACTGGCACACCTTATCGCTGAGGAACTCCAAGCACCCCTCAAGGCGACTGCAGGCCCTGTTATAGAGCGTGTAGGCGACCTTGCAGCCGTCTTAACCAACCTCGAGCCTGGGTCGGTGTTGTTTATAGACGAAATACACCGACTCAACAAATCAGTTGAGGAGGTTTTGTACCCCGCGATGGAGGCTGGGAAACTCGATATCATTATTGGCAAAGGTCCAAGCGCTCGCACTATTGAACTCGCACTTCCCCCATTCACCCTCATTGGGGCCACGACGCGTATTGGACTTATTTCCTCACCACTTCGATCTCGCTTTTCAGGAGGTGTCTTTCAACTGAACTTTTATTCTAATGCTGAGATAGGAACCATTCTGAAACGCTCAGCGGCTATCTTGAGCGCCGAGATTGATGACGACGCAGTTGAAACCATAGCCTCACGCGCCCGGAAAACTCCACGTACCGCAAACTATCTTCTCAAGCGGGCACGCGATGTCGCTCAACTTGACCGTACCCCTATCACCAAAACAGTCGCCGAAAAGGCACTCACCATGATCGGGATAGACAGCGCCGGACTTATGCCGTCAGACAGAAAAATACTAACTGCACTCATTGAAAAATTTAACGGGGGTCCGGTAGGACTTAAAACACTTGCCGCTGCCTCGGCGGAAGAAGAAGACACTATCGAGGATGTCTACGAGCCATACTTGCTGCAGGAGGGCTTCATAGAGCGCACACCACGAGGTCGCACCGTCACTGAACGGGCGCGCCGACACCTTGGCGCCCAAGGGCAAGGTGCGTTAGTCTAACAGTGTGCTCAAACCAGTCTCTATCGCCGTCGACCCCGGATATGACCGCGTTGGTATTGCGGTATTTGAAGGTACAACCCTTCTCCACTCTGAGTGCTTTACTACTCTCAAAGGCGACTTACCGGACCGGCTCCTTGCAGTACATGAGCGTGTGCGACTTCTGATACAAGAGTTCCATCCAATCTCGCTCGCTATAGAAACACTCTTTTTCAACAAGAACCAGAAGACCGCTATTGCTGTTGCCGAGGCGCGCGGCGCTATTGTGGTAGCAGCGCGAGCAGAGGGTGTCTCTGTGCATGAGTACTCACCTCAGGCAGTAAAGATTGCGGTCACAGGGTCGGGAAATGCCACAAAAGACGGGGTGATCCGTATGGTGAGTCGTTTAGTTGCCCTCGATACCCGAGCCCGACTCGATGACGAATATGATGCAATTGCCTTAGGTATTGCACACACTGCGCATAATGCACACCTCAGACCCTTGCGCTAAAAATAAGATTTGATACAAATGGTTCGTATGGTAGATAAACCAAAGAAAAAGCCAGGGGAAGAAGATGAGCTCGATCCAGACGCGGTCGACGCGTTTGCTGACGCAGACGAAGTGACCGAAGACGAGGAGTGGGAGGACGGCGCAGTTGAAGACCCCGACGAAGACTTTTAACACTCATCCCCGGCAAGCCGGGGATTTTTTATGCGTCACCTTCACACGTTACCCTCGCTTAGGGTGAAAATTACTTTGTAATTTTCACGAAGCGGTGCTTCCCTATCCGAATAACCTCGCCATATGGTGGCAATGCATGCTCGCTGAGTTTCTCATCGGTACGGACTATACGTATAGCACCGTCCGACACGAGGCGCCGATACTCAGTTTTTGACGCAACAACTCCAGCAGCCACCACCGCATCCATCAACCCCTCAGCGCCCACTGAAACTTCGGGTACATCATCAGGCACATCCTTGCGGGCAAATGTTTTTTCAAACTGCTCTCGTGCCTCGACTGCTGCTGACGTGCCGTGGTACATACGCACCAACTCTTCAGCAAGGGTAAGTTTTGCATCTTTCGGGTGACCCGACATGATGGTCTCAATGTGCCCCAGGGGGACACGTGTTGCTGAAATAAAAAACTGTTCAACCACCTCGTCTCGCGCGCTCATC
Source organism: Minisyncoccota bacterium (assembly GCA_023653145.1). Classification (GTDB taxonomy): domain Bacteria; phylum Patescibacteriota; class Minisyncoccia; order Phycocordibacterales; family Phycocordibacteraceae; genus Phycocordibacter. Next base: position 20,484 of record JAMNXM010000006.1, read on the forward strand.
ACCTTCCCAAACATATTGTTCGGATCATCAAAAATGTTGATTGTGTTTCCGCGAGATTTACTCATCTTGTCGCCATCAGTACCTGGCATGAGTGAAAAGAGAAGGCAGTGCTGTGGTGCTTGTCCGTACTTCTCCTGAAGCGGACGTCCTGCAAGCACGTTAAAGCGCTGGTCAGAGCCGCCCAGCTCAACATCTGCCTGTATTGCAACCGAGTCATACCCCTGCATGAGCGGGTACAGTACTTCACGCAGCGAGACCCGCTTACCATCATCGAGTCGGCGCTTGATGTTGTCGCGAGCAATGAAGTCTGAGACCGAAAAGACGTTGGCGTGCTCTCCGATCTCGGCATAATTCAGTTTTAAAAGCCACTCGGAGTTCTTGCGAACGGTCAGTAACTTTTTATCCAATATGGTACTCACCTGTCGCACATAGGTCGCCAGATTTTCGTTAATCTGCTCTGAGGTCAGCATCGGGCGCTCTGAGTCTTTGTCTGAGGTGTCTCCAATAACGCCTGTTGCGTCACCAATGATAAACACGACGCGGTGCCCAAGGTTCTGAAAATCCCTCAGTTTCAAGAGTGGTACGGTGTTTCCGAGGTGGATGTTGGCACCTGTCGGATCAATGCCGAGTTTGATGGTGAGTTGCTTCCCAGACAAGAGCAGTGCGCGAAGCGAGTCCTGTGAGGGGATGACCTCGTGAACGCCGCGTGATAACAGTTCGTTAATTGCCTCCTCGTCGGTGGATACCTGAGCCTGTCTCGTTCCAAACATAGTTCTACTGTAGCATTATGCTACGATTTCATCATGTCGCGTCGAAGGTACTCTGTGACCCGCAAAAACCTCTTTCTTGCCTTAGGCTCACTGGTGCTTTTTGGGAGTGGTGTGGTGCTTTTGTTTGCCGCCTCAATTACTATCCCAGACATTGAGTCCCTCAAGGAGCGCAAAGTAACACAATCAACAAAGATTTATGATCGCACCGGTGAAGTGCTCCTCGACGACCTGGGCGATGACGTCACAAGAACCAGTGTTCCTATTTCTGATATTGCACTCAACATACAGCAAGCCACTATTGCGATTGAAGACAAGGAGTTTTATGAACACCAAGGTATCAAGGTCTCATCACTTATACGCTCAGTACTCATTAATGTAGTGAACTTGGGCTACGTGCAGGGTGGCTCAACTATTACGCAGCAGGTGGTGAAAAACTCAATACTGACCACTGACAAAACTATTATACGAAAAGCAAAAGAGTGGGTACTTGCAGTCAAACTTGACCAAATGCTAACTAAGGAGCAGATACTTGAGATATACCTCAACGAAAGTCCGTACGGCGGGTCAGTCTATGGTGTCGAGGAGGCAAGTATGCGTTTTTACGGTAAGCGCGCAAACGAGGTTACGCTCGCTGAAGCGGCATACCTTGCCGCTATACCGCAAGCACCAACCTACTACTCGCCGTACGGCAATAATCGCGAAGCACTTGAGTCACGTAAAAACCTAGTACTGACACTGATGCACGAGCAGGGGTACATTAGTGAGGAAGAAATGACGAATGCCCAGGCAACCAAAGTTGCATTTTTGCCACCTGCAACACAAGGGATCCGCGCACCACACTTTGTGTTTTATGTGCGCGAACAACTTGAGCGAGAATACGGTCGTGAAGCACTTGAAAAGAATGGGTGGCGTATCATCACCACACTAGATGCAACGCTCCAGGCGAGTGGTGAAGAGATTGTAAAACGCTATGCACTCGCTAACGAAAAAGCATTTAATGCATCAAATGCGGCGCTTGTTGCTATAGACCCAGATACCGGCGACGTACTCACTATGGTTGGGAGTAGAGACTACTTTGACACCAACATAGACGGAAACGTAAATGTTGCCGTTGCAGAACGTCAGCCTGGCTCATCGTTTAAGCCGTTTGTGTACGCTGCCGCATTTGAGCGCGGCTACGCTCCTGAGACTGTGACGTTTGATTCTCCAGTGCAGTTTTCAACCTCCTGCCCTATCGACTCAACCTCTGACACGCCACCATGTTACTTCCCTGGAAACTATGACTTAAAGTTCCGCGGACCTATGAGTTTTCGTGACGCGCTCGCACAATCAATAAACATTGTTGCGCTGAAGGCGCTTTATTTGGTCGGAATCCAAGACGCCATAACGGTTGCTCGCGCGCTCGGCATAACCACACTCGAAGACCCAAGTAGGTACGGGCTGACACTCGTACTTGGTGGAGGTGAGGTAAAACTTCTTGAGTTGGTGTCGGCATATTCTGTCTTTGCAAACGAGGGGCTCAGAAACCCGTACCGCACTATACTCACCATCGAGGAGCGTGATGGCACGGTGTTTCGAGAATATCCTTTAAGCCCCTCACAAGTACTACCAGTAAATGTGGCGAACAATATTTCTGATGTACTCTCAGATAATGAGGCTCGCTCGCCTGAGTTTGGTTTGAACTCTGCACTCTATGTTCCTGGACACCACGTTGCAGCAAAGACGGGTACCACAAACGACTTTCGTGATACTTGGATTGTTGGATACACCACGTCCCTTGCGGTTGGTGCTTGGGCTGGAAACAACGATAATTCCCCGATGGAAAAGAAGGTTGCTGGGTTTATAGTTGCACCACTTTGGAATGAGTTTATACGAACCGCACTAGTAGCGTACCCAGAGGCGCCGTTTCCTGAGCCAGAATCACTTGTTTCATCGGCAACCAA
>JAMNXM010000007.1 GCA_023653145.1 Minisyncoccota bacterium
TCTCCGGCGGAACACTGAACGCAAACTACTACGCACTCCGCCACCTCAACGCTGCGGGCCTCTCACTCTCAGGAACCCCAACGGTGACCTCACTCTCATACGGAGACTTTGAGCTCTACACGAACGGCGGGAGCATGATGACGGTGGCGTCTTCGACCATAGATGCGAATGCATCAAAGCAAATTGATTCGGTGCGCTTCTCAACTTCAACTGGAGTTACGAGTGGTGCCAACGTAACTCTCTCCGGGACACCCGTTGGTGCATGGAACTTTAATGCGCATTACGGCAACTATGACGGTGAGGTGTATGACTCAGATGGAGTCGATAGTTGCGGTTTTATTCGATGGGACGACAGTTCATGTTTGTTTGTAAGTCAGGAGCATTTCCGATTCCGCAATGACGATGGCGGTGAAGGAGCCCCAGACTCAGAGTGGTACAACACCTCGTGGTCAAAGCGTAAAAAGGTCGCGATCACAAACAACACTGCAACCACATACACAAACACACCAGTCAAAATCGTTGTCGACTACGATGCTGATATGCAGTCAGACTTCGATGATTTGCGATTTACGGACACATCCGGAACGACCAGTATTAGTTACTGGATTGAGGATCGTGTTGCGTCCGCATCATCAACCGTATGGGTAAATGTGGCGTCGCTCCCTGCTTCAGGCTCGAGTTACGTGTACATGTATTACGGAAACGGTGCGGTTGGAGACGCATCTGATGGCGACGCGACGCTCGGGTTCTTCGATGACTTTGAGGACGATAACATTAGCGAATACTCAGGTAACACGTCACTGTTTGATGTAGACACCACCTTTAATAACACCGGCTCCTATGGGCTTGATGCTGGAACTAACGCTGACCTTATTACCACTTCAGGTATTTATCGTACTGGATCTCTACTACAACAAGGCAAAACGCTCAGGTACTTCCAATACGTCGACTCGAGTTTTGATGACGAGCCATGTACGCTCTTTGGGGTTCAGGGAGCAGGTGACAATTACGCAGTGTGTCTCGATCAGTATCCGTCAGATAAATTGATCTTGGCAGAGGATGTTGAGTCAAACGACGGTTCGGGCACGGTGCTTGCGTCAACAACCGTCTCGTACTCGACAGGGTGGTATGAAGTTAATGTGGATTGGCGTTCTGGCAACGTAATTTATGTATCAGTGTATGACGCCTCTGGAGCAGAATTTGCAACGACCACTGCAACCGATTCAAGTAAATCATCAGGTGGTGTCGGCTTCTCGTTCTGGGGTCAGCACGGTGGATGGGACACGGTGATGAGTTATGACTATATGGCAACACGCCCAAGCACTGTGTTTGGTACTGAACAGGGACGCAGTGGTGCATCGTGGTACGCGGCTGAAGACACTTCTATTGGTGGGGTAGAGATAGGCGAGGATATACGACTTCGCTTCTCAGTCTTAAACTCGGGCGCTGCGCTCTTCGGACAATTCTTTAGACTGCAGTATGCGCCAAAAGGTGTTTCTGCGAGTTGCGAGGCAGTGCCGTCAGTCAACTATAATGATGTTCCGGCCGCCGGTGGTGGGTGTGGTTCGTCCCCTGCCTGTATTGTTTCTTCAACACAATTTGCTGATGGCACGCCATCTACACCACTCCTCACATACCCAGGCGCGTATGCCTTTGCGGCAGGTGGCATGGTCGAGAGTCCGTCAAACCAGACGGCAAGTACGAGTGTCCCAACAAATGCTGCTACCGAAGTCGAATATGTATTTGAACTTACATCACAAGCAACCGCAGATGCGTATTGCTTCAGAACATCAAACGGTGGACTTGAACTTGATAACTATGAGCGTGTACCACAGATCTCTCTCACGTTCCCTCCAGTCTTGAGTGCATTTAATCTCAATAACGACCTTCCAATTGGACTGACTGAAGGGGCAACGACTACCATTTACGCAACCTCAACAGTGACAGACAATAACGGCTTTGCTGACATTCTGTTTGCGACATCGTCGATCTACCGCTCTGTGGTCGGACCACTCTGTAGTGCCGATAACAATAACTGTTACCAAATTGCATCAACGTCGTGCTCACTCACAAACTGTTCAGGTAACTCCTGTCGCGTCCAATGTGCGGCAGATATTCAGTACTTTGCAGATCCAACGGACACTGGCGCCTTTAGTGCACAAAATTGGCTAGCTGGTATTAGCGTGGAAGACTCAACAGGGCTCCGCGACACGCAAACAACACCAGGGGTAGAACTCCTCACACTCCAAGCACTTTCAGTCACCGCAGCCATTGACTATGGATCGCTTGAGGTTGGATCGACTACGGGTGCAACGAACCAGCAAACAACGGTGCTTAACACGGGGAATGCGAACATCGATATTCAACTTGAAGGTACCAGCCTTACCGGTACAGGAAGCTCAATCCCAGTGGGTGAGCAAAAGTTTGCAACCACAACGTTCTCATATTCAGCATGCTCAATCTGCCAATTCCTCACTGGTACCGCAACCACGTTTGAGGTAGATTTGCCTAAGCCGACCTCTACCTCGACGCCGTCAGCTGACGATGTGTATTGGGGTATTAATGTCCCAACAGGAACAAAGGCCGTGCCGCACTCAGGGACCAACACATTCTGGGCAACCACAGACTAAGTATGGATAAAAAAACACTAATACGTCGTACCGCAGTACTGATTGCCATCGGTATCTGTGCCATCGCGGTGTACCTCGTTGCACCTGCTCCGACATCTGATTTCAAGGATGCGTACGAGACGTATCAGCGTCTCGCAGATCAACAAGACTCGGCTGCGTACTTGCCAGGGTCTGCTACAAACCCGGTACGTCGTGAACTGAACCGTGCACTCTCTGCAGCACTTACGGACACACTCACGGATACTGAGCGCCTTGCGTTGGCAGAGAAAGGTATTGGGTTGCTTGCTGACGCCGAGGCACAAATTGATGCAATGGGGGACTTGGCGCCTCGTGTGACCGAGGCTCGAACGCTCGTTGCTGAGAGCAGTTCACTCTTCGACACGCAGCGAGTGCGCACAGCACGAGCAATTATCCTTGAGGCGTCTCGCGAGCGAGCGCGGCTCATAGAAGATATACGTGGGTATTCCTACCGTGCAAACTTTTATACAGAGGAGATCTTAGTGCGTATTGTTGCAGACAAGGGAGCGCTGACGGCGTCCCACGCCCAGTACCTCAACGACCTCATTCCTGAAGTGGAGAAGCAGTTTGATACCCGCACTACGCTCTATCAGGAACTTGAGGCCACCAAGAACACCATAGAGGCTGCGTATAGGGGCTTTGAGGGTGTATAATCTGAACGTAGCATACCGTATACTATATATATGAACGACGAGTACCCAGAGGAGCGGAGCAGACAACGACCATCGCTTTTCGTGCTGTTTGTCCAATTCTTGTTCGATACCGTTTTTGCGTCGATTGGACGCAACCTCCGTATCATCGGCAGAGAGTTTGACCTTTTTTTCGGCACCGCGCTTACTATTGTCGGAACCTTAGGTTTTGAGAGTGATAAGTACTGTGACGGCAATACTGCAGACTACCTCTCATGCACCCGCCCTTCGACGTACTACTACTTCGACTCACTAGACGTAGCACTCGTCGTCATTGGTGTCTTTTTCATCCTTTTCTGGTTCATCAAGCGTAAATAACTACTCGCAGAGGAAAAAACCTTGGTAGACTATAAGAGATGAAGCACGTTCGGCTTCCGGCTTTTGTGCTTGCGTTTGTTGCGCTCGCGCTTTTTGGCTTTGCGCAGGTGTATGCAACTGAAATTTCTAATGTTCGTATTGTCGAGGTTACCGAGGACTCAGCAACGGTAAAGTGGTCTACGGACGTCAACACTGACGCCACTATTAACTACGGACTTAACCCTGACGTCGGCGTGGTGCGCTACCCGCTCTTTGATAAGAAAGAGCATACGCTTACCATTGACGACCTCGATCCATCAACGACGTACTACTTCCGTGTTGTTTCGACTGACGAGAAGGGTAACAAGAGCGCAACGGCAGGCTTCGTCTTTTCTACAGAGGGTGATGATCCGACGGACGCGACAGAGCGTATTCAAGATCCTGAGCAGCAGGCGGTTGCAGAGCGGATCATTGACGACCTCGACAAGGTGACTGACCCACAGGCCATAGTCGCTATTGCAGATAAAGTGAAGCAGGTAGCACAGGACATACTGAAACCCCCAGCAATTATTGGTAAGCCGCGCGTGACGATTACGGGCGACGAGGTGGACATTACGTGGACGACTGACCGTGAGTCAAACACGGTAGTGCACCTGGCACCAGAGGGTGAGTACGACCCCAATGCCGCTGACCCGTATACGATAACGCAAGGCGACCCAGAGGAGCGCACCAAAACGCACCGTGTTACCGTTATTGGGCTCGAACCATCAACGGTGTACCACTTTAAGGTGTCATCAACCGATAGTGTTGGTCTTAAGGGAGAATCTGAGGACGACACGTTCCGTACCAAGTCCAAGGTGCCGCTTGTAGAGAATGTTTCTATTACACGCATTCAGGAAACGTCAGCAACATTTAACTGGACAACAGGAGGTGTGTTGGCAAAAGGTTTGGTTGAGTACCGCAACTTGCGTACCAATGTGGTGAAGTCAGCCGGTATTCCGATTTTTGCAACCAGGCACTCTGTACCTCTTACGGGCCTTGAGTTTGGTACTCGCTACACCGCAGTCGTTTCCTCTATAAACGAGGCAGGGGACATTACATCTAGTAAACCTATTTCGTTTGCGACGGTGCGCGACCTGGTGGCACCTGAGATTTCAAAGGTGAGTAATGAGTCAACGCTCTTCCCAGGAGAAGAGGTAAAGATCCAGACAATTCTTTCGTGGGAGACCGATGAGCCATCTCTCTGCCAGGTGTTCTATGTCCAAGGGCTTGTGATTGCTGATGAGGCGGACGCTGACTCACTCCTTCCTGAGACCAATCCACTCACGAGCCACACCCAAGTCATTGTTGGGTTTGCGCCCGCGACCGTATATAAATTTTGGACACGCTGTAAGGATGAAGCGGGCAACGAGTCGCGATCAGAAGACTTTGTGCTGATTACGCCGATCAAGGAAAAGAGCATCGTTGACGTTATTCTGGAAAACTTTGAAGGGACCTTTGGGTGGGTCAAAAATATCTAGTATGGCAAAAGTTGCAATCGAAGCACGCGACATGGTGATTACCTACAACAAAGGTAAGTCGAACGAATTCAATGCACTCAATCACGTCTCTGTCGAGATCTACCCACGCGAGTACATCATTCTTTTCGGCCCCTCTGGGTGTGGCAAGTCGACACTCTTGTACTCAATGCTTGGTGGTTTACAGCCTGCATCGGGTCAGATGCTTGTATTTAACGAGGACATTTACGCGTACACACCAGCGCAACTCAATAAGTATCAGCAGTCGACCATTGGTATTGTGTATCAGCAGTTCAACCTGATCTCCTCAATTTCGACGCTCGACAATGTGGCACTCCCCATGATCTTTATGGGTGTCGGGAAGGCGGACCGTAACCGCAAAGGACGAGAGATGCTCCGCCGTTTCGGTATTCCTGAACGCTTGGAAGATAAGTTGCCAACCATGATGTCGGGCGGACAGCAGCAGCGTATTGCGGTCTCACGCGCTCTAGTTAATGACCCAGAAATCTTGCTCGCAGACGAGCCAGTCGGAAACCTCGACTCAATATCGGCTGAGCACGTGATGGACTCGTTTCAAGAGATTAACGAGAAGGACCGAAAGACCGTAATTTTGGTGACGCACGACGCCAAGTATCTGCCGTACGCGCACCGCGTCATTTACATGCGAGACGGTGTCGTGCGCCGCATTGTGGTAAATCCGACGAAGCGCCAAGTAAAGCGTGTGCACCCGGGCGAGACCATTGTGACCGAGATAGAGCAGTTGGCGCGCCTGTATCCCTATGCTGAACCTATGGAGCTTAAAGTAAAGAGTGTGGTCAACTTTGCTACCCAAAAAATAGGATTTAGAGAACTTGAACGTCTTGAAAACGCGACACTGCATGTCCTCAAAGGAGAGATGGACCGCCCCATGCTTATGGATTATCTGATGCGGAGCGTATATCAAGATGGTGTGGGGCTTGACCATGATGAATCTGAAAAAATTGTGCAGCGTATTTTTTCTATAGTTGAGTATTCGAAAGATGTCGAAAAGTTCCGCACCGAACGTATGAACGACGGCATGTTTATGCACCAACGCAAGTTTATTGACAACATTCTTGACTACATTGCATCTGAGGTTGGGACGGTTATGAGTGCAGATGTAAAGGCAGGCCTTAAGACTGCAATTGCAGAGCGCGTGGGAGGTATTATTGTTGGAGACGAGTTTGCAGAGCGCTTAGTGTTACCTCTCGAGCGGGGCGGTCTTTCGTTCTCTGAGGCCGATGCATATAAAATTTCTCGCCATCTAGAAAAACTCATTGCCCAAGGGGGCTACGTTATCCGCGCAAACGAACTCTTAGGCGCACACTCATAGTATGCAACTCCAAGACATTGCAATGCTTTCAACCCGTATGTTTAAGACGAATCCGTCTCGTACGTGGCTTACGATTTTGGGCATGGGTGTGGGGACGGGCGCCGTTGTGGCTCTTGTGGGACTCGGCTATGGGCTCCAAGGAATTATTCTCGAGCGTATCGTGTTCGGAGAAACGCTTCTGTCGCTCTCTGTTGCTAACCCCGCGTCGCGCACCGTTGTGTTAAACCAAGATGTGATTGACCAGATTGCAGCAGACCCCTTGGTCAAGGACGTATCGCCCATGGTCAGTTTCCCTGCACTTATGACCTACGAAGGATTGACAGGAAACGCGTTATTGCAAGGTATGCGACCATCCTACTTTCTATACACCGGCGGGAAGGCTGTTGAGGGTGAACTCTTTACGAACGAAACAGCAGTTGAGGATAGAAACTCTGTGATCGTAACGTCTGCAGTGCTTAAACTCTTCGGCGTTGCTACGTCGTCTGAGGCGATAGGGAAGACCGTCACCTTCCGTGTGTTTGTTCCTATCGAAGGTACTACTGATCAAACTGAAGTCGCCATCGAAAAGTCGTACAAGATTAAGGGTGTGACAGCGGACGAGGCATCGCTCGCCGCAACTATTACTCTCGATGAGTTTGCGTCGTATTTTCAGATTCCGGCATACGAGCGCATTCAGGTACGTGTCATTGACTCAGAGTCCCTAAACGCGGTGCAAGATGGGATTATTGAGAGGGGCTTTGTGGTGAGCGCGTTGTCTAAGACCGTTGAGCAAGCAAACAAGATCTTCCAAGGTATCCAGGCGGTCCTTGCAATCTTTGGTGGCATCGCACTTACGGTGTCTGCTATCGGCATGTTCAACACCATGACGGTGACTTTGTTGGAGCGCACCGCAGAGATTGGCGTTATGCGCACCATCGGTGCCTCCTCAACCGACATCGTAATCCTCTTTATTGCGGAGGCTATGATTGTGGGGTTTTTGGGTGGAGTCGTCGGGATCGGCATTGGGGTAGGTATCGGGTTCTTCTTCAACGGTCTCCTTGGCATTGCCGCATCAAACTTTGGCGGTGAGGCAGTAAGCCTCTTTGCGTACCCGATCCCGTTTCTCGTCTTTATTAGCATTTTCTCCACTGTAGTAGGGTTCTTTACTGGAGTATTCCCAGCGCGACGCGCTGCAAAGATCAACCCGCTTGACGCTATTCGTTACAAGTAGCGTGTCAAGGCACAAAATGGCGCGCTCTGGTTGCACAATTTTCCACAGGGCTGACCAATAGGGGGCAGTCCTGTGGTACGATTTTGCTATGGACAGCAAGGGTCGCCCCCTTTTCCGCTTCAAGCTTTTTCCTCGTCGCAGCGACTGGCATACACTCGCTCTTTCTGGGCGCATGACTCTCGCGACTGTGCTCATAGCAACGACGGTGTTTACGTCAGTCTTTTACGGTTTCCTTGGTGTTGCAGTTCAGCCAGTGAGCGCGGACGATGTCACGACTTCTATTACCGTGCTCAACACGCCGCCAACATGGACGGTAAACGCTGAAGAAAGCACTGAGTCCTCAGCGACCATACCAACTAATGCAAACACCTCTATCAGTTGGACCGGAACCGGTACCGATTCATCCGGTGACAACTACTTCCTTTTGATTTGCAAGACGGGTGCAGCACCAACAGCGATTGCAAACGCCCCACCTACCTGTAACGGCGGCTCTGCAAACCAGTGGGCACGCTCTGCCACCACCACAAGTGGTGCACAAGCAACGGCAGCTACTACCACACGCGACTACTTTCCATTTGAGAACGAGTCCAACGACTGGCATGCTTGGATTTGCGACGCAAATGCATCGCTCCCACGCTGTAACCTTACTGCAACCCAGGGCTCTGGTCTAACTGCGTCACCGTTCATCGTAAACCACACACCGTACTTCAACTTAATTGTGAATGATGGGCCAGAGGATCCAAACGGCACCATTACCTGGACATCAACATCGTTTGATAACGATTCAGTTGGTGGGGCAGACACGGTCACACTAGTTGTCTGCCGACTCAACGACTTTACAGGGACATTCTGCGGTCCTGGTGGCGGGTGGGCAACATCAACTGCCGCCGCCGCAAACGCTGCAACTACGACTGCGCTCAACCAAATAATGCGTGATGGCACCTACAACGCATACGTATTCCTCTACGACAACCACGGGCTTGTTGCATCATCGTCACGTCAAGGTTTCAACTCATCGTTTGACGTAAACAACGTCGCGCCGAATGTGACGACATCTACTATCGCCATTCTTGATACAGATGACACGGGAAACCTAACTTTGCAAAACGCTGCTGCAACGACATCGGGTTTCAAGATCAACTTCACAGTCACTGACTCAAATAGTTGTCAGAACATTTCTTCAGGTGCAGAGTTCGTATCTGCAACGGCTAATGTGTACCGCTCCGGTGTTTCATCGACATCGTGCAACACATCAGGTCACTACAATACCAATAACTGCTATCCTGACGCGTCGTCCCAGGTACAAATGGTTTGTGTTCAAGACGGTGGTACCTGCAGTGGCGCAACCGACCCAGACAGCACATGGACATGCACCTTTGACCTTTGGTTTAATGCAGACCCAACAGACACCACCACACAGTTCACTGCTCAAAACTGGCTTGCAACTGTGCAGGTCACTGACGACGATTCAGCCTTGTCATACCTCACCGAGGCAGGAACAGGGAATGATGTCGCAAGTTTCCTTGCATTCAATGTTTCGTCGACCTCTATCCCGTACGGGTCATTGGAGCCTGGCGCAACATCAACGCTCGCAACCTCAACAGACCTGATTGCGCAAGGCAATATTGGACTTGACCAGGACATCTACGGAGACACCATGTGTCCAACGTGGACGAGCGCCGACTCGTGTGACTCAAACGGTATCAACCCAGCAAACGACATTATTGTGTCAAACCAGAAATTCGCGACCTCAACGGTTGCGTGGGAGAGTGCAGTTGCGGTAGCGCTGACGTCATCATCATCACCTACTGATTTTAAGATCCAGGTTGCGAAGCCAACATCGACCTCAACACTTCCGGTTAAGTACACGTACTGGGGTATCCGCGTGCCAAACACTATTACGACTGCAGGTACCTACACAGGTCAGAACACCATCATCGGTAAGAAGAGTAACCCTACCTTCTGGTAGTTAGTCAGCACACACAGAGAGGGGACAGCCCCTCTCTTTTTATATGGATGTGGTAGTATTTGTCTATGAATCTAGCGCTTTTTCGGCGTCGCATTGTGCGCCATGGAGCGCTTTTGCTAATTCCGGTAGTACTCCTTTTGGTGATTGCAGAACCTGTTGTAGCAGGGTTTGGTATTACGCCGCCATATGTCGATAATCAGCGCCTTACTCGAGGTACGGTGTACGAGCAAAAAATATTGCTTGTGCGCTCTGACCCAACTGATGATTTGCGTGCACAGATTACATACAATATCCCGGAGATCGAGTCATGGTTTACCGTCGATCGAGGAACTGATTTTATAATGCCAAAAGGTGAGCGTCAGGTGCCTATTGTGATTCGTGTGACGGTGCCAGAGGACGCTCAGTTTAGAAAGTATGGCGGTGCAATACGTATCCGTACCTCACCAACGGAGCAGCGCTCGGGTGGCGGTGTCTCGATTGCGCTTGGTGCACAAGTGGATGTAAACCTTGAAGTGGTTGATAAGATTCTAGACTTTGTGGTGAGACGTATCCGCGTGTCTGACCTTGAGACTGGACGCACCAAGTGGGGACTCTTCTTTCCAGGTAAAATCCGATTCTTAATGACGATTGAGAACACGGGTAACGTTGAGTACGGTCCAACACGAGTCGTGTTTGATATCTATGATAACGATCTTGAGACATTACTTGAAACGACAGAAAACACAAACGAGATTGATCGCGTCCCACCGTTTGGTACTGCAGAAGTGGTGGCAGAGTTGCCGACGCGACTCACACCGGGCCTGTACCGCGCAAAGTACTCAATCTATAACGGAGACATAGTTGCTCAAACGAATGAGGTATCCGTCGGTGTTTCAAATGTAGGATCAGTCTTGGGGTATGTAGGATACTCGTTTGATGGGCTCTCGCTCTCTGACAAACTTAAAGTTGCTGCCGTACTCTTTATCCCAATACTCCTCTTTGCGGTCTTTGCATTCTTTATTATTCGCACACGTCGCCGCATGATGCGTCGTGCTCGTCGCGTCCCACCACCGCAGCGCTACCAGTAGGTATGTATTTTCGCCTCTACGCAGCGCTTGCGACCTTGTGTATCGTGCTGTATGCCGCATTTACTTCGGACGTTATGCCGCTTCCGCAGGTGCGTTCAGCTGACCTCATAACCTCCGTATCGCTTACGGTGTGCGGTGACGGCATTTCTGGCGGAGGGGGCACTGAAGTGTGTGACGACGGGTTTGGGTTTAATGTGGGCGGCTACGGATCATCGACTGGTGAGCGCAAGTGTAATGCGGATTGTTTAAGTTTCGGCCCGTACTGTGGTGATGGTATCCTCCAAGTGCGTTACGCCGAGGCGTGTGACGATGGCAACAACACGTCTGGGGACCTTTGCACTGCACAGTGTATCGCAGAAATACCTGCCGCGCCTCCGCCATTCCCAACCGTTGGTACGGTCCCTGCGGGAGGAGGTCCTACGGGTGCTATATCTGGCGACCTAGTAACCAAAGTGGTGCTCCGCGGAAAGGCGTACCCCAATAGTGACGTAAATCTGCTTCTTGATGGGCAGACGCTGGGTAAGGTGCGAGCTGACGCGAATGCAGACTTTTTCTTTACGTCGAGCGCAATTACGCCAGGCACTGCAACCTTTGGTTTTTGGGCCACTGACTCTACAGGAGTAAAAAGTATTACCACCACAGTGATTTTTGATGTTGTGCAAAGTGCAGTGACTACGGTTGCGAACGTCTTTATCCCGCCAACGGTAAAGGTGAGCCAGACGCAAGTTCCGCCGGGAGAACCACTCACTATTTCTGGTGAGACAGTGCCGGGCGCCGCAATCACGAGCGATATTGCGGGATCAAAATCAAAGAATGCGCTCTCAGCGACTGCGGCGGAGAATGGTACCTGGGCACTCCAGGTAGACACAAACTCCCTCGAGCAGGGGTTCAATACAGTTAAAGCGTTCTTTCAAACATCGCCTGACTCGAAGTCTGGCTACGGAAAAGCGGTCAGTGTGTATATTGGTACCGAAAGCATCTCCTCAGTGGTGAGTGCCGACGTCAACAATGACGGAAAAGTGAACTTGGTCGACTTCTCTATATTCTTGCTTGAGTGGGGAGGCACCAACATACGTTTTGACTTTAACCAGGACGGAGCAGTGAGTCTCGCCGACTTCAGTATTATGCTCTTTAACTGGACCGGGTAGAGCACGCTATACTGATGGTATGAGATTCTTAGTGCTCCTTGCGTTCTTGTTGGTACCGTTTACCACACATGCGGCGGTTTTGTACATTGAAGTGCCAGACGGACCGTATGGCCCTGGCGATACGTTCATTGCTTCGGTTCGTCTTGATAACGAAGACGAGTGCCTCAATGCTGGAAGAGTTGTTGTATCGTACCCAAAAGACACCGTAAAGCCAGTTGATTTCAGTCGTGGCGACTCACTCTTTACGATCTGGATTAGCGAGCCAGTATTCGATTTGGAACGCGGAGAAGTGGTCTTTGAGGGTGGGATCCCTGGTGGGTACTGTGGGCGCATTGATGGCGACCCATCGCTCACTAACGTGCTCGGCACCATCATCTTTACCGTCATTGCACCTGGCACGTCTGCACCGATACAGCCGACCGCTTTATCAGAGTTGTATCTCAGCGATGGACTTGGAACGCGTGCTGCACTCACAGTCAGGTCTTTAGACGTTCAGATTTCTGATACGGCACGCGGTGTGAATGACTGGCTTGCTCGTGTCCAATCTGACACAGTCCCACCAGACCCATTTCAGGTCTTTGTTGAGTCAACGGAAGGCGTGTTTGACGGGTACTATTACGCTGTGTTTGCAACCGTAGACAAACAAAGCGGGTTGTCCCACTATGAACTTTTTGAGCGCGGTGTTTGGAAGCGCATTGAAAGTCCATACAAACTGCGCGACCAGAGCCTCGAGGGTGGGGTACAAGTGAAGGCAATAGATAAGGCGGGGAACACCACCCTCGCGTCTTTTGATCCTACGGTCGTCCCAGAGCGTAAGGCAAAGACCCCCTATGCACTCTATGTGGCTGCTGTGATACTATTGGCGGCAGCAGGGCTCGGTGCGGCATACCTAGATAAACGCCGCTTCGACAGCCTGTCCGCATGAGGGCACTCGTTGTACTAGCACTTACACTCTTTCCATCAGTTGCACTCGCCGCTCAAGGCTCTCTGTTCCTTGCGCCTGCAACGGGGTCATTTTTTGTCGGAGATACAACGACTATCGAGGTCTATGCAAACGCAGACGGTACTCCAATCACTGCCGCTGAGGCAGAGTTGAGTTTTAACCCCGCAGTGGTGGATGTGGTTGCGCTCTCGACTGCAGGATCAGCGCTCACACTCTGGTCTGAAGAGCCGACTTTTTCTTCTGATGAAGGAAAGATCCGCTTTTCAGGATCACCTGATCGATCAGTTACTCAAAACAATACGCTCCTTATGAGCGCCACACTCCGCTTTAAGGCGGCGGGCGAGCATCGGATACAAGTAACAAGTGGGGCGCTGTTAGCAAACGACGGTAAGGGTTCAAACATTATCGCAACGCTTGGTTCTGGAGTGTATACCGCTCGGGTACGTGAGGCAACGCAGAGCGAAACCGATGGTCTCGTCCTAGGGGTCAGCGCAACAGGAGACGATGTTCCGCCCGCCCCACCTACGTTTACCGTGTCTGTTTCTGATGATTCTGCCCCAGTTATAATCCGTGGCACTGCTGAGCCTAACGCACGCGTTGAGTTGTGGGTCCAATTAGGGGAGGGAGAGCCAGTAAGATATAGCGCTCCCGTAGACAGAGACGGGTCATTCGTATTCCTAGCCGAGTCGTTTGCGGCAGGAGCGTATCGCATATATGCAGTTACGTATGGCCAAGGAGGATTAGTGAGTGCCAACTCTGCAGTACAGACAGTTACGCTACCTCAGTCTGGTGTCGCACCATATCTTACTGCCGCACTTGGCTTTGCTCAGCTTCCATCTACAGCAACCGCTCTGGTTCTTATCTCTGGCTTTATGGTCGGATACGTTGCTTTTGTGCGCTACGGCAGAAGGTTTGAGTAATTACTTGCGCTCTGATGCCTCTGGCGACACATTTTTCCCATACACCGTTATGAGGGCAGAGAAGTCACCAAGCCCAACTGCGCCATCGCTATTGAGGTCGTACTGACTATCGTAGTCTGTCACCATACTCAGGAGGAGTATGGAGACGTCAGAGAGCCCAACACCGCCATCTTTGTTGAGATCTGCTCTATCTACAAGTACCGAACGCACTTCGGAGGCTCCACCTCCACCACTCCCAGAGGGCGTGATGTTTGTCTCGCCAACGACGACATAGGTTCGGCCCCCTGTTTTCAGTGCAGTGCCTCTACCGTCCCTGCCGAATGTCTCAAGGTCTTTCAGTTGTAAATCTGCATACTGATTGCTCGAAGAGGTAATGGTGAGTTCAAGTATTTTGCCGCGCTCAGTCAACCCTGTTTTACTGCTTGAGCCGCCTGCAAAGTGCACCTCGCCTTTTTCTGTGTCCACCTCCGGGTCAACCAGCCACACATCAACGAAGGTGTCTTCGGGTTTTGCAACTGACACCGCAAGGTGGTTAGCGGGGAACACAATGGTGCCACTCACGACGTTAAGTGGGTCCTCTGACTCTACGAAGAGGGCGAGCCTGAGCGGTGAGGAGTTTGGCACCGCCTCAAAGTATACAACCGCAGACTCCTCATCTATAAAAACAGTGATGCCAGAGGCTGCCAATGCAATTGCAACAAGGAGAGCGCCTACAAGTGCCTGCATGGTACTGATACTCCCCAGTGTATCACCGCACCAAAACTACTCTGAGGGGGCCGTGATGCCTAGTGGATTATTGATGTCGCTCAGCGTTGTGGTCGAATAGTAGGGAGGGTTGACAATGACAAGCGCCGCAACTGTGCTCGAGGCCCCTACCCACACGTCGACGGTACCCTGGCCTATGCGCTCAAGAAGGACAGTGAGTGGTGAGGGTATCTCTGGTGCAATACCAGAGATACTAAATCGGTAGCGAAGCATCTGGGGGCCAAATGTTGTATCAGAGCCTTGTGCGCCCTCGAGACGTAGGTACTTACCGCCCTCAGAGAAGAGCAGGAGATTGTCGAGCACCGGTCCTGGTATTGCGAGCGTTTCAAAGTCTTCAGGAATGGATGCGTAGTCAAACGAGTGCCAGACCCCCTTTGGGACTGTTGTTGGGGTACCTTCGTCAGCCTCAATACGCACATAGACGCGACCACCTAAGGCAATATTCTCTGTGGTAAAGCGAAACTGTACGGGGTCACCAGGCACCCTTACTACCGTTGATGACTCAGACGCGTAAGCGTTCTTTGCGCGGTCATTCTTATAGGTGCCTTGTATGGTAACGAGGCGCTCTGCGACACTCAATTGTGTCTCTACAGTCTGTACGTACGAAGTAACAGACTCAACTGATGAAAAGACTTGCTCTATAAACTCTCGCTGCTTTTGGTTCTCAAGGTATTGGTACCCGTACATTCCAATACCAACAACTCCTAGGAGAAATAGGACCACAAGGACCTTCGTTTTCATGCTTTGAGCATAGCACGCTTTTCCACAGAGATTGGAAAAAGTCAAAAAGTCTGAGTAATCAAAATATATAATGAATACAACGAATCTCGACCATCGAGATTCAGAAAAATAAAAATCTCGATGCCCGAGAAGTCTATACACAAGGATGAAATAACACTCAGGGAGGCTGCTGAGCTTTCTGGGTATTCAGCTGACTATATTGGGCAGTTAATTAGAAAAGGAAAATTGCCTGGTAGGCAGGTGTATACCAATGTGTCCTGGGTAACTACCCCTGAAGCAATAGACGCATACATGGAGCGTAGCTCAGGAGGTGCTGAATGGTTTGATCGCTACATGAGCCTTGAGCGAGTCCAGACTCTGTATCAGTGGGTAAGTGGCGCGTGTATCGCATTCCTCCTCCTCTTTGTGGTGTTTCTACTCTATGTGCTTGCGGTAAGTGTTGATCGCTCGCTCGAGCGCACCTATGTGACCCATAGTACTGAAATTGCTACTTCATATGATGCACCATAACCACACTATTGATCTCCGGCGTACGACTGAGCCTGAGGTGGTCTCTGTAGAGGTGGAGGTATACCCACTTGGTATGCGTCTCATTGCATTCGTAACACTCGTTGCGTTTTTGGTAACGCCTCAGATGCGCGTGTATGCGGCAGAGTTTGAGAGTACTGAAGGCGAACCACCCGCTCCTCAAGAAGTTGCAATCGCTGATGTTCCGCAAGAGCCGACTGTGGCGCAGTCAGACACCGTAGAGCCGACTCTTTCTGACTCTGAGACAGTGACTGAACAAGTTGTTACACAGGAGGAACCTGTCGCGTCAACGACTGAGGATGTCGTACCGGAAGATGTACGTGACACCCCTACTGAGGTACCTCCTCCGCCACAACCTGAGACTCCTCCGGTTGAGGTGTTACCACCAGATGCCGGTATCGAGATTCCAACACCAGAGCCGCAACCGCGTAATCCAGACGAGTTTGTATTTAAGACTTCGGATTGTGTGTTGGTTTCAGATGAAGAATTTTATTGCGTGCGTGCATCAGCGGATGAACCTCAGTCACGTCCGGTAGAGCCGGTTATTATTTTTTCTCAAAAAGATGGTGATGGTGACCTTGAAATTTATCTCCAGGACGACTCGCTCACACTCAAACTCACCGACAATCTCTATGATGACGATGCGCCAGTGTTTGACCCTCTAACGCGCCGCGCCGCATGGCATACGCTGGTCAATGATCGGTATCAAATTGTTGTCTATGACGCAGGCGTCGTCCGCCAAGTAACGCACACGTCATACAACAACACGAACCCCTCGCTTCAAGATGGACGCGTTGCGTGGCAGGGATGGGAGGATGATAACTGGGAAATTTTTAGCACCACTATTCCACCACTCTCTGACCCCTTTGTTGTTGAGCGGCACACCTATAGTCCAGAGAACGACATGTTTCCTCAGGTCTCGGGCTCGTACCTTACATGGCAGTCTCGTGCGCAAGAGTCGTGGTTTACCAAGGGCTTGAACCTCGAGACTGGCGTGGTGAGCGACTTAGGTCCTGGAACTGGCGGAGACGTTGAATCAGCACGCTTGGTCCTTTTGGTTGAGCGTCGTACTGACGCAGGCCTCATTGAGCGCATTGGGTATGACGTAGAGCACGGAACCGCGATACCGCTTGGAGGTGACCAGCCCTCGCCTGAGCCTATTCCTGAAGTTCCTCCAGCACACGAAGAGCCTCTTGCGCCACTTGCAACCTCAACACCAAAAATTGCTGAGCGCGTCGATGATGCAGGTGATGAACCAGAACCCGAAGTGCCACGTGATAACACGTTGATTGAGTAGCATGAGACGGTCCGTACTCTCGAGCGTGCTCCAGGTATGGCTCCTCACGGCGCTCGCTGCCGCAGTGTTTGTTGGGTATGTGTTGTATGTAAACGCAGCTCTCGTGACCATCGATTCGTCACTTGATATAACGACGACGCAACACCTCGGGTCGTCTCCGACCATTGTCTCTATTTCAACGACGACCGCATACGCGTTCTATGTCGACGTCACCAACCAGTGCGTATATGCAAAGTCTACCGATGGCGGTGCAAGTTGGGGTGGAGCGGTCGTTGTTGATGCACAGGCAGATTGTATACGTATGGCGGTGTGGTACGACCGCTGGACACCGGGCGACGATACGGGGAACATCATACACGTTGCGACTATCGATATTGGTGACGACGATATTTTTTATACTCGAGTCGATACGTCGAATGATTCAGTCTCAACGACGATAAATATTACGTCGGGCAGCACGTACGCAGGCATTCTGCTTGAAACAGCAAACGGCGTCAGTATTACTAAGGCAACGGACGGAGACTTGTTTGCCTCAACCCTCGATACCTCTGACTCCATAGTGGTGACCTGTGCAACGACATGTACGACCGCACTCAATTGGTCTGAAACGAGCCCAACCTTTGCGCTCGGTGACGACTACCCGATACTAGTGCCGCTTGCCTCGGGGAGTGTCATGCTTATCCAGTGGGACACGTCAGCAGACGATCTCCAGTCGAAAGTGTTTAACGGCACCACGTGGGACGCAGCGTGGACGACCTTTGAAGCAAATGCCGCTGATAACACCACATACGATGCGGCGTTCGGAGCGTCTATCAACCGTGCGAGTAACACGGTGTATCTTGTTGCGGTCGATGACGCATCTACACTCGGCACAGACGACGACGTGAAGACCTGGCGGTACAACGGGACCTGGGCTGCAACTGGTAATGCGGTCACAAACAGCTCATGCGCTGGGGTAGCAAACTGCGGGCTCACGGACGCAAAGGTGGCTGTCGATCAGTACTCGGGTGACGTCTATGTGCTTTATACTGCACGCTCTACACCTGGTACTGCTACGACTGCCAATGTGCGTTGGAAACGCTCGACTGACCAAATGGCGTCGTGGGGGTCAGAGCAGGGGCCCTTGGACACTACAAACGATGATATGTACGGCGCGCGCATCTCGCTCATGGGTCCGCGCCTCTATGCGACGTGGTACGGTGCAAACCTCGACGACTTGTTTGGTGAGACCGTGATGGTGCCAACACTCACTGTCGGTACCACGAGTGCGCAGTCCGCGTCGCTCGCTATTGGCACCACCAGCGCTCACATTGGCGGCACGTTTACGTTTATACATAACACCTCTACCACGACGCTTTCGTCGATTACCCTAACTGAAACGGGAAGTGTCGACGCACAAAACGACCTCGACAATATACGCTTGGTGTACGATCGCGACACGACGGCGCCTTACGACTGTGCGTCAGAATCGTACTCTGGTTCAGAAACTCAATTTGGTGCAACAGATACTGACGGTTTTTCTGCCGCAAATGGTACCGCAACGTTTACCAGCGGTATCTCTACCGCGACCTCAAGTGTCATTTGTATGTACGTGGTTCTCGATGTAACCACGGGCGCATCAGATGGAGAGACGCTTGATATAGAAATAACAACGCCGAATCAGGACGTTTTGGTTACGCAAGGTATTGTTTCGCCCGCCCAGACGCGTTCACTCTCCGGTGTCACGACACTCCAACGTGACAATCTGACCCAAGTACACTACCACTGGAGAAACGACGGCGGTTCAGAAAGCACCGCAACATCTTCAACGGGTGGGGTAGAGGATACGCCACTCTTAGCGTTCTCTGCACTCGGTAATAAACGACTGCGCCTTGAGGTTTCAAATGAGGGCACACTGGTCTCTGCCGCAACGCAGTACCGGCTTGAATATGGAACCACGACGAGTTCTTGTGGAGCGATTACTACCTGGGTTGATGTTGGGCAAGGTGGTGGCGCGTGGGACATGTTTAACTCACCGCATCTCACTGATGGATCAGACACAACCAACATTGCACTTGGGATTGGAGGTGTGACGGACGAGAATACCACATTTGAGACGCCGAACGCCGCGGTTAAGGAAACATCGAGTCAAACGGGCAACATTACACTTTCTTCCACTGAGTTTGTAGAACTTGAGTACTCGATACAGGCATTGTCTGGAGCGACTCCCGGTACGAGTTACTGTTTCCGTGCATCCGCCGCAGGAAGTGCACTTCCTACATACTCGGTGTATGCCGAGGCAACGATCGCGGCTGATGTGACGGTGTCAGTAACGGGGACTCAAACGGCTGACCTCGGCATCCCATCTACCAACCAATATGTAGGTGGGGCATTTACCTTTTTCGACAATGTAGGGAGTAGAAATGTTACGAACGTAACTATTACCGAAACAGGGACCGTGAACGGTGCAACAGGACTCGACAATATACGCCTCTATTATGACCTCGACACATCAGCACCGTACGATTGTGCATCGGAGTCATATGCTGGCTCTGAGCCCCAGTTTGGTCTTACAGACACAGATGGGTTTTCATCTGCAAACGGTAGTTCAACGTTCTCGGGAGTCGCAGCGATATCTACGACCGCAACCATGTGCGCGTACGTCGTGCTCGATGTACTGTCAGCGGCAGTGAGCGGTCAAACACTTGATGTTGAGATTGCAAACGCCACTGTAGATGTGACTGTTTCATCTGGGACAACGGCGCCAACATCCCCTCAAGAAATATCTGGCTCAACAATCCTACAGTCACCACTATTGGTGCAGGAGCACTACCATTTTAGAAACGATAATGGCTCAGAGAGTGGTGCAACCTCAGCAACGGCAGGGGTACAAGATACGGCGCTCACTGGTGTACGAAAAAATGACACGATCCGTATGCGTATTGCTGTTTCAAACGAAGGTCTTGCTTCAAGTGTTGGCGCAACATATCGCCTTGAGTACGGAGAGCGTTCGACCACGTGCGCCGCTATTGGAAGTTGGGCTGATGTGGGGTTAGTTGGGGGAGCATTTGATATGTCAGACTCACTTAATCTTACTGAGAGTGCTGATACTACGAATATCGGAACCTCTATCGGCGGCGTCACGGACGAGAACACCACATTTAAGACTCCGAACAGCGGCGTCAAAGATACGTCGAGCCAGACTGCCGCAATTACGCTAGCCACAACTGAGTTTGTGGAGCTCGAGTTTGCTGTTGAGGCAACTGATGCAGCAAGTTACAGTACGACATATTGTTTCAGACTTACCAACGCAGGAACTATTCTTGATACATATGATGTCTATCCGACACTTACTACCGAGGCGCAGCGCGACTTTTTTGTACAGCGCGGGGTTACGACACTCACGAACGGTAACTTGACAGCATCTATCACTGCGGGGGTTGATTATACGGCGCCAAAGGCAACGACGTCCGCATTTATACGTATTACCAACACCGGGTTTACTGGTGCAGGTCACAACGTCGGCGGTGGTACGCAAAACGCAACAAACGTCACAACGTTTATTCAAGACCCACGCACACTTGATACCGCAATTGTGTTTGAGCGATTTGGTGGGACCAACAGTACCCGCATTGCCTGGGAGATTGTCGAGTATGTCGGGCCTGCTGGTGGCGACAATGAGTTTGTGGTGCGTGCTGCCACCTCAACACAGTTTGCCGCTGCATCGTTTACCGCAACGACAACAACGTCTGGCGTTGTAGATGATACAGATGTTGCAGTTTTTGTAACGAGTAGTGCATCGCCTGACGTTGGTACAAACTATGAGCCGACATTGGTAACCAGTGAGTGGTTCTCGGCAACTGACCAGGCGGTCTTAACGCGTGGCACCACTGGGTCGGACGCGATACGTGCATCAATGGCAGTCATCGAGTTTACGGGTCCAAACTGGAGGATACAACGAGACACGCACGTATACGCAGCAGCCGGAGTCGCAGAAACCAGTTCAATCACAGCAGTGAATGATCTGTCGCGAGCGTTTATTCATGCGCAAAAACGAGTCCATGCGGCACTGCCTGGTATGGACGAGTACGGACAAGAGGTGCGACTCTCTGCAACGAATCAAC
Organism: Minisyncoccota bacterium; assembly: GCA_023653145.1. Lineage (GTDB taxonomy): Bacteria > Patescibacteriota > Minisyncoccia > Phycocordibacterales > Phycocordibacteraceae > Phycocordibacter. Next base: position 21,194 of record JAMNXM010000007.1, read on the forward strand.
TCGAATTTACCCTCCAAGCTGGTGCTGGAACACCGTCGGCGCACCGTGCCGTGGTTTGGGTAATAGAAAACACCCAGACAAACGGAACCCCTATGCTGGTAACACGTTCAAACTACACCCAGTCAGGCGGTGCAGAACCAAACACGACGAACTTCAACATTAACGCTACTATCGCCAACCTCAATACTGCATCTATTTTTACCTACACGCGCACGTCCGGTACTGGAACGCAGTTCCCGCGCCCATTAATGGCAGTACGGCTCGTATCAACGACACAGTATGAGGTGTGGCTCTCAGACACAGGATCGACGAATACGTTTCGAACAGAGGTTGTTGAGTGGCCAACTGCAGTGCGCACTATGACGCAAAATTATTATCGTTTTTATGTTGACAATGATGCACTAGACCCAAGCGATCCTTGGCCACTTGGTGTGACTAACTTGGGCGAGAATACTGCACTTACCTCATCCGACAGCCCCATAGCCATCGGAGAGCGTATCCGTATCAGGATGTCGGTGACGGTGCGTGGTGCAAACCTTACTGCATCGACCACCGCGTTTAAACTCCAACAAGGGTTGCGCTCAACAACCTGTGGCGCGATTACTACCTGGCTCGATGTGGGCGGTGTCGGGTCTACGACCGCAGCCTGGCGTGGCTATGATGCGACACCAGGGAATGGCACAGCGCTTTCCGGCAACCCACCGACGCTTGGAGACCTCAACCTTTCGGTCTCAGATCGTGCAGGTAGTTATGTTGAGGGAGTGTTGGGCCCAGGCAATCCACACAAGGTGTTTATTGGTGAGGACGTAGAGTACGATTGGATACTTGAGAACAATGCTGCAGTAGAGCAGGGGACGTATTGCTTTCGACTCGTAGAATATACCAACACGCCACTTACAACGTACTCGTTCTACCCAACACTCACGACTGCAGGATTTGAAGTTGAGAGTTCACAATGGCGCTGGTACGACGATGAAACGAGTCTGACACCATCTACTGCGCTTGCAAGTGAGAATGTAGCCCCTACGAACATAGCGTTTGATAACTTAATTAAACTTCGTGTTACAGCAGCAGAGATTGGCAATGGTGAGGAGGAGCAGGTGAAGTTTCGATTACAGTTTTCTGAACTATCTGATTTTTCAGATGGAGGCACGTTTGTTGAAGAGACGGGTTCATGTACTCCGCTTTCCTATTGGTGTTATGCGAACGGCGCAGGTGACGATAATGGGACTACGACGAGTGCGGTACTTTCTGATGCTGACGCCTGTGTAGGTGCAGTTGGAGCTGGGTGTGGGACGCATAATGAGTCCGGCATATCAGTGGCGGCGTTTCGTCATGCGCCGCTCGCAACAGCAGAGTACGAGTTTACCGTAAGAAACGCTGGTGCCCGCGTCAACACGACGTACTTCTTTAGACTTTATGACGCAACGAACGCTGTTGCCGTCGTTGCATCCTCTACCTATCCATCTCTCGTTACGGAAGGTGCTGCGCTCACGTTCACTTTAAGTGGTGTTTCTTCTGGTACGGCTACTGAAGGCGTCACCACTGATGTCACCACCACCGCATCGTCTGTTCCATTCGGCGCACTTCCTTCTGGTGCAGAGGTAGAGGCAGCGCAGCGCATCTCGGTTACGACTAATGCAACGGGTGGATACCGCTTATACACATTTGCGCGGCAAGGACTCCTGAGTGGGGGGAACACTATTGCCCCGGTCTCTGGTACCAATGCAAGTCCGAATGCCTGGGGTACCGGATGCTCTGGTACAGGATGTTTTGGGTACCATGCAGGTGACGACGTCTTGTCGGGCTCATCGGCGCGATTCGCACCGAACGATACGTATGCTCAGTTCACCTCCTCGCTCGCTGAGATTGCCTACAGCTCTATTCCAA
>JAMNXM010000008.1 GCA_023653145.1 Minisyncoccota bacterium
AGATAAGGTAAGCGATATACGACCCATGATTCTTTTCCACGTTGGGCGACTCATTAGTTTTGCTGTGCTCGGAGGATTACTTGGTTTGCTCGGCGGCGCAATCGGTATTAGTTTCACTGCAACCGCAATACTTGGCCTCGTAGCTTCTATCGTTATGATCGTGCTCGGACTTAATCTTGTAGGAGTCTTTGAACGGACACTCATTACACTTCCAGCAAGTACGTTTAATTTATTCAGACGAATTGAGCACAAAACCGCTGCGCCATTTATAGTTGGTGCGGGTACGTTCTTCCTGCCTTGTGGCTTTACGCAAGCAATGCAGGTAGCAGCACTTTCAAGCGGATCGTTCGTTTCGGGATTGCTTATTATGTCTGCATTTGCACTTGGCACGCTTCCGATGCTTGCACTTTTGTCATTCGGCTCAGCTTCATTTGCACAGTCAAGGCATGCTCCGCTATTCTTTAAATCTGCGGGTGTGCTGGTGATTGGCCTAGGACTCTTTGCGCTCATAGCCGGACTTGCAGGACTTGGTATTATTAACCCACTGTTTAACGTATAGCCGATACATGAACACCAAAGTTATCGTCTCTATCTGTATAAGCATTGCACTTGTCGGAGGTTCGTTATACCTGATCTCACAAGAACAAGTTGCACCAGCGGGGGCACAAGTGCAAAAAAATAATGTTGAGGTGCGAGACGGCGTGCAGTATGTAACGGTTACAGCGCAGGGTGGTTACTTCCCTCGCGTGTCAGAGATACAGCCAGGCATGCCAACAAAGCTGGTAGTTAAAACTAATGGCACGTATGATTGCTCAGCATCTCTCGTGATTCGCGATGTTGGATATCAAAAAATACTTCCATCTACTGGCGAGGAAGTAATCGATATTGGAGTGCCTACATCAGGGCAAAAAATACAAGGTGTCTGCGGTATGGGAATGTTCAATTTCTCATTGAATGCCCAGTAGTTTGATTATACCACATCTGTAGTGAAAACGCAAGTATTTATGCACTGTGCTATATGAGGCGTTTGGCATACTAGAATAAAGCAATGCCTGACGAAGTTCCCGCAGACGCTCCAATACCTGAGCCAGTACCCGAACCAGCGCCTATAGCGACGCCAGAACCAATTCCTGAGCCGATACAGCCCGAGGTTGCACCTCCTATCCCCCCAGAACCACCAACGGCTCAAATACCAGCAAATGAGCCGATTGCACCCACACCTCCGCCCTTGCCCCAAGCAACCACATCAGTGGTTGCGCCAGTCCTGAACTTCGCTCGCGATCTCGCTGTCAAAGCCCGTGCTGTGATTCAGAACCGAAAGCGCAAGAAGCTAGATAAAATACTGGCACTTTTGGACAGTAAAAAGAATATTGGAAACGACGATGTTGAGAAGTTGCTACACGTCTCTGACGCGACTGCAACGCGCTATCTCTCACAGCTAGAGAAAGAAGGAAAAGTAATTCAAGTTGGCAAGACCGGAAAGTCGGTCCGGTACGTTCGAAGCTAGGGAGCCCCGCCCACAAACCCTCTTGCCCTTTTGTGGGCGGGGTGTGCGCGCATGGGAGGGAGGGGCAAGCACACAGAGAGTTGTTGGCAGTTCGGATGTTAGTTGCTAGATGTTGGCTGTTCGCCTTCGGGCATTTCCGCTAGGGCGGCCGTGGACCAAGGATGAGCGCCGACCCTAACCGAAGAGATTAAGTATCGTAGCGGAAGCGACACCACGCACTCATGGAGGAACACGAGGTAGGGGGTTGGCGGTGACGGTTGGCCGAGCCCTGTTCCGCTATGCGGAATGCGCCGCAAAGCGGACGCACGAGGCGAGGAGACGCTGGGGGGAGGAGCCCTTCCTCCCCCCAAACGGGAGCGACGCCCGCACCACACCGTCCGCAGACGGGAGTGGTGCGGAGATGCGGCGCTCGTAGGAATCTAGGCGCGAGTAGCCCTAGCGGAAATGCCCGAAGGCGTATGCCTGAGGGTGGTGTTCCTTGTCCGCAGTCACGAGGTACCACAGAACACTCAACGGCTCACATGGGTTGGATTGAGCCGTTTGGATTTGGATGTTCCTCGCCCTGCCCCTTTCATTTTTTGAATCCCCCCCGCGAAAAAAGAAAGCGTGGAGGCAGGGCGAGGGCGACCGCACGCGCCTCGCGGCGGGCGCAGGCGCCGAGTCCGCGAGGCGCAATGGTATTGCTAGCAATTCGCTTTAAAATAGGTTCGAGCTAAGATGTAGAGAGGCACCCATGGTTTGTTTAGGTCCCGCATTGGGACCTTTTCACATACCTGTATCAGCCGGGTACCGTCGATCAAGTGCTATACTGTCCGTATGCGCACCTTGCGTTTTCTGCTCGTAGCAGCACTCACGTGTATACCGGCCGCCGTATACGCCGCCGAGACCAACTTCTTTGGCCCTATTGTCCCACCCTGCACTGAGGGAGGTACCCCAGGACTCTGCCAGGCATGTAACTTAGTCCAACTCGGTCAAAACATCCTGCGCTTCTTTGTCTCGCTCTCAGTCGTTGCCGCTACGGTCATGTTTGCCTATGCAGGCTTTCTCTACGTCAGTGCATCCTCAAACCACTCAAACATCGAGTCCGCCAAGAAGATCTTCACCAACGTCTTCATTGGCCTCATCCTCATTCTCACCGCGTACCTTATTATCGATCTCACACTCAAAGTACTCACGGGCCAACCACTCTCTGCAATCTCAAAAATCCAGTGCGTGAAGCAGGAGCGCTCAAACCTCAAAGCCGAGTACACTCCTGTTGAAGACGCACCAGGGCAGGGAGCGCCGGAGGAAACGCAACCGTCAGGAGGTGACACTGCGGAAGAGGCTCCGCCTACCGATTGCGGCGATAAGTGCGAGCAAGGACTTGCTAACGTTGACTCAAGTACAAACTATACGCCCGTTGCTTGCCAGATAATCAGAAATTACAGCAAGAAGCCTGGTGGTGACTGCGAGGGAATGACGCCAAACACGCCGGGTCAGCGTTCGAAAGAGTGTCTCCAGGGTTGTGCCGGGTCTGCAAATGGGCGGCGCATTATCACCGCCGCAGATTACAACTACTGCAGGAGCAACCCCGGAGGATCATTGCCCGAGATCAAGCAAAACTCGGCATGGCGGAGTTTTGCTGCAGTGCCATGCTCGCAAGTTAAATCTGTTACAGTGGCAATTCCGCAGAAGAGCGGCATAACCAAGGGAACTAAGTTTACCTGGCCTGAACTTGCCGCACGTTACGGACTACCACCTGACACAGTCTTTTCTGCTGATGATACGTATGCATCATGGGGAGGGTATAGTGATCGGGGTACATACTCAGTCGACCTAGCAAAGTGTGGTTCTTGGAACACGTCGTGTCCAAAGGGCTCGTATAACAACAAGTGTCCTGCAGGAGGTTCGTGCGTCATCAAAACAAGGCCTACACCTGTCCCGGGCCAGTAGGTGGCACGTCCCAGCGTATCTCTCCGTTTCGTTTAAACCACGTGAGTTGTCGTTTTGCGTATTTAAAAATCTCGGTACCTAACTGCGCGCGCATGTCCTCATAGGATAGTTGTCCCATGAGGTGTCGCGCCATGAAGCGGTACTCGAGCCCAAGGTTTTCCATCCGCTCAAAACTCAAGCCTGCCGCATGGAGGGTGCGCGCTTCGTCTAGCATCCCAACAGCTAAGCGTTCATCGAGGCGCTTCAGTATCCGCTCTTTGAGCGCCTCGCGCGGAAGTGTGAGCCCAACCCAGGTGACCGAGTACGGGGGATGCTCGACAGGAACAGGCTTTGTTTCTGACAATGCAATTTCTAATGCACGCTGGACGCGGCGACGGTTCGCACGATCAGTCTGCGCGTAGAGTATCGGGTTTCGGACACTAAGTTCCGCACGCAACTCGTCGTCACTGTAGCGTGAGAGCCGCTCGCGCAGTGTTGGGTCAACCGGAGGTGCGTTAAGTGGTACACGCCCGAGGAGTGCGTCGACGTAGAGCCCAGTACCGCCCACCACAATGGGGAGTTTGCCGCGCGCCCTAATGTCGTCGATTGCGGCGCGCCCGAGTCGCACAAAGTCGTGCACGGTAAACTGCACCTCTGGCTCACACACGTCGATGAGGTGGTGCGGGACGCCCTGCATCTCGCTGTACGTCACTTTGCCTGTACCAAGGTCGAGTCCTCGGTACACTTGGCGGCTATCAGCAGAGATGACCTCGCCATTTTGCTCAAGTGCAGCACGTATTCCATACGCGGTTTTACCCACAGCTGTGGGCCCTACAATAGCCAAAATGCGTAGATAATCAGCCATGGTACACTAGACTTGTAACCATACAATCACTATGTCAATAAATGAAATAAGTTCAAGTGGATTCATGTCGAGCGTCAAGGTGGGGCACCCGGTGCCTGACTACGAGTTCGAGGTGTTCCAAAACGACGAGGTCAAGAAGTCTCGTATCTCAGACTACAAGAATAAGTGGCTCGTTCTGTACTTCTACCCAGCAGACTTTACTTTCGTGTGTCCGACCGAGCTTGAAGAGCTCTCATCTCTCTACCCAGAGTTTAAGAAACTTGATACCGAGATAGTCTCGATGAGCGCAGACACGGTCTTTACCCACAAGGCATGGCACGATACGTCGCCATCCATCAAGAACATTGAGTTTCCTATGGGCGCCGACCCAGCAGGACGCTTGGCGCGTGCGTTTGGCACCCACATCGAGAACGAGGGGCTCGCACACGTTGAAGACGAGGGGCTGTCACTGCGAGGCTCATTCATCATTGACCCAGACGGCATCCTTCGCACCGCAGAAGTTCACGACAACGGCATCGGCCGTTCGGCAAAAGAGCTGATGCGCAAACTTCAAGCAGCACAGTTTGTAAAGACGCACGGCGGTCAGGTCTGCCCAGCAGAGTGGAACCCAGGCGACGATACGCTTAAGGGTGGCGACATGGGATTGGTTGGTAAAATCTAAGCGTGCCACACCGCGCTTTCGTTAAGGCATTTACGAACCCTTACAGCATGTACCTCGTGCTGTGGGCGTGCTCGGTTTTTCTGTTTGCGGTTGCGTACTTTTTCTTGAGTTATGTGCCAGGTCACGGTATTACCGAAGTCACTGCAACGACTGACGCATGGTCGCGCTTTTTGACGGCGCTCTACTTTAGCACCATCACCGGAGCGACGGTGGGGTATGGCGACATACTGCCGCTTGGGTTCTCTCGCGCACTCGCGGCGCTCGAGGGTATTGTGTCGTTCGTACTTCTTGCTATGTTTGTGTCTCGCGTCGCAGCACGTCACCAAGATATTGCGATTGACGACATACATGCGCTCTCCAGGGACTCGCTATTCAACAACTTCCGCCACGGACTGTTTATTGCACGCAAGGATCTCGATGCCATTGTGCGCAAGGTTGATGAAGAGGGGGCGCTCACTGAACGTGATTGGAAGAATGTGCGCACCGCGTTTCGTCAGATGCATATGCAGGTGCGCCATGTCCCTAAACTCTATGCAACGCACCAGGGCGCTACCGTAGACGAGGATCACGAACAGTTGGTCCTCGACTCCGTTGAGCGATCACTGCGTCGCGCTCGCGAGACCATAGAACTCCTTGAGTCTCGAGGTATGTCGTGCCGCACCGAGGAGAAGTGCATGGCAGAACTTGCCGCGCTCGTCCACACCGCGCATCATTCGTTCGTCACACTCTTTAGCACTGCATACAACGCCGAGAACAATGAGGCCTTTGCAGAAATGTTGGTGCGACTCAACGAACTTCGCGTGTACGTCTAGACAGTCACATCAATAACGACGGGCACGTGGTCTGACCCAGTATAGTCAGACAATGTTTTTACGAGCGTAACAGGTAGGTCGCGAGATACTAAGAAGAGGTCAAGTGCTTGGCGCGGTTTTTCTGTAGGGAAGGTAAAGGCGCTGAGGTCGTTTGCAATGCGCAGGTGTCCTGCCTGTAACAACTCGTCTAGTTCTGTGGGGCCGTCAAAGATGTTAAAATCGCCACCCACAATGACGTGCTCTTTGCTTCGGGTGCGTATGAGGTGTGCGAGTTCAGCAAACTGAGCTTTGCGCGTCTCTTTGCGGAGCGCGCAGTGTACAAAGAGCACCATGCACTCATCTGTTACATCGACTATGTGCACGAGCCGTTTAGCGCCGTGCTGGAGGTAGTAGGTTGTTGTAGGGTGGCGATCCATTTGGAACACGCCGCTACTGTTTGCGCGGAAGTAGGGGACAGAGCGCAAGAGGCTCTCCGGTGCGTACTTTACGTCTACCGTGCTGTATCCAAAGTGCTTTTGTATTTCTGCGCAGTACGGGTCTGGCCTGATTTCTGTCATAAACAGTATGTCAGGCGAGAGTGTCTCGAGTTCCTTGAGGAACGATGCCGCCAAGGCGCCACGCACCGTTTTACTCGGGAGGGTAATACGATTCAGTTTCTTGAGGTACTCCGCAGGAGACGTGCTCGTAATGCCGGTCATGTACCCGGCGTTATAGATCATGATCCGCACACTTGCCATAGCGCTAGTATAGCGCCCGTGGAGAAAGTGCTGTAGGATACAAAGCGTAGACATACTTGCCGGAGTGGCGTAATGGTAGCCGCGCACGACTCAAAATCGTGTCCCGCAAGGGGTAAGAGTTCGAGTCTCTTCTCCGGCACAAAAGTACAGATATTTAAAGGCCGCTTTTAGTTGCACTGTGGTACAATCGCTCCATGCAGGGTCAATCGCAGTTTCAAAACGACGCTATTTTTTGGATCGAGGTAGATAAAATCCGACCAAACCCATTTCAGCCACGCACCGAGTTTGACGAGTCGGCGCTCAAAGCACTGTCTGAGTCTATACGCCAGTATGGTGTGCTCCAACCACTCACCGTCACACGCGTTGAGGAGCAAAAGGAAGACGGCGGACTAACCTCATACTACGAACTTATCGCTGGCGAGCGGCGCCTCCGCGCATCTAAGATGGCGGGGCTTACGCGCGTACCGGCAACGATCCGCTCTGGCGAGGACACGCACCTCATGAAACTTGAACTCGCGATTATTGAAAACGTGCAGCGCGAGGACCTTAACGCCATTGACCGCGCACGTGCGTTTGAGCGTTTGAGCAAAGAGTTTAGCCTCAACAACACCGAGATCGCAAAAAAGGTAGGTAAGAGCCGCGAGTACGTATCAAACTCGCTCCGCCTTCTCATGCTTCCGCAAAAGATCCAGCAAGGCATCATTGTCGGTGCCATTAGCGAGGGCCACGGTCGTGCACTTCTCATGCTCATTGACCGACCGGAGGAGCAAGACGCCCTGTTCCGCGATATCCAGATTCGCAAACTCTCAGTCCGCGAGGTAGAAAAACTCACTAGAGAAATAGCGGTGGAAAAAGCACGCAAGCGCGACATTCCGCCTGAACTCGAGGCAATGGAAACGCAGTTCGCAGAGTCTTTGGGTACGAAGGTAGAGATTCGCCCGCAAGACATTGGGGGTAAATTGATCATTAGTTACTTTGCACCTGAGGATCTCCACACACTACTTCAGCAGCTCGCTGACCGTCACGGCGCACTGCCACCAGTGGCTCCGCAAGCACTACGCACCGACGTGTCGGTCGACGATCCGCTCGTGATGCAAAACGACGTTCCTCCGCAAGACGACGTTTCAGAGTACGACATCAAGCATTTTTCTATCTAGCGCTTCGTGCGTGGCGTGGCGCTCTTGATGTGTTTGCGTGCGCCCGCTGTTTTTACAAACTCGAGCCACTTACGGTTTGGTCGGCCGCCTTTCTTTGTTTTAATCTCGACATGGTCACCATTTTTTAGTTTGGTGTCGAGTGGCACTAACTTGCTGTTCACGATGGCACCGACCGCACTGTCACCAAGGTCAGAGTGCACCGCGTATGCAAAGTCGACAGGTGTCGCACCAAGAGGGAGGTCGATAGCGTCGTTCTTAGGGGTAAAGGTAAAGATGCGTTCTGCAAAAAAGTCTTGCTTCAGCGCTTCTTTAAAACTTTCTGTTTCCGTTTCTGCAAGTGCGTCGGTGAGGTCGCGGAGCCACTTGGGCGCACCGTGAGGCTTTATCTTCATGAGGTTTGGCATGGTACGGCGTATCCACTCTGCGTGCGCGCGGTCAGGCTGCACCTCGCCTGCCTTGTACGCAAGGTGCGATGCAATACCAAACTGGCTGTGCCGGTGCATCTCGTGGGTGCGGATCTGTATTTCAACTACAAGCCCACGTGGAGTTTTGACGGCAGTGTGTATTGACTGATAGCCGTTCGGCTTTGGGTAGGCAATGTAGTCTTTGACTCTGCCAGCCAAGGGTCGCCACGTATTGTGCACCACGCCGAGGACGCGGTAACAGTCTTCAACCGTCGGCACCAAAATTCGTATGGCACAAAGGTCATACACTCGCTCCACCTTGCCATGCTTTTTCTTGAGTTTAACCGCAAAGCTTGCCATCCCTTTGATGCGCGCCTCAGTTTGAAACTGAATGATCTTGTTTTCAGCCAACTCTTTCTTAATATCTTTCACCGCTTCGTCTAACTGCTCCTCCATTTCGTGGCGCTTTTCAGTCAGGTAGCGCTCAGCATCAGCGTATCCCTTCGGGTCAACCACCTTAAATGCCAAGTCTTGAAGTTGCGACTTAAAATACCCCATACCCAAGCGCTCAGCGATAGGGACGTAGATCTCTAGCGTTTCGTCTGCGATGCGTTTGCGTTTGCGCTCTTCAATGTGCTCAAGCGTCTCCATGTTGTGGAGGCGGTCAGCAAGTTTAATGATGATGACGCGCACATCTGCTGCAGTTGCAACCAAGAGGCGTCGCAGTGACTCGACGTGACGTGTGAGGCCCTGGTACTTGAGTTTCGATAACTTCGTTACCGACTCAACTAAAAAGCGTACCGTCGGTCCAAACTCGCGTTCAAGTTCGTCCGCTGTGTACGGTGTGTCTTCAATAGTGTCGTGGAGTATGCCTGCAACAATCGTGTCGCGGTCCATGCCAAGTTCAGCAAGTGAAAGGGCAATGGCATACGGGTGGGTGATGTACGGGTCGCCGCTTTTGCGGAGTTCCGAGCCGTGGACACGCTCGGCTACGTCGTATGCGTGTCGAATAGTCGCGCGGTCTTCAGCGCTTGGGGCGCGCATGGCTGCCACAATAGGATCTGCGGCGTGCATACCTCCAGTGTAGCGGGAGTCGCTAGCCTTTCAAAATAGCGAGTGCCTGCTCGACGGTCAGTGCATCTGCCTCACCTGCGGGCACTGTCACGCGGCGGAACCCCTTTTTCAGGAAGAACCCAGCCTTAGACTTGTAGAGGTAGATCTTCTTCTTGGTGCGTGGATGCTCACCAACCTCGCGGACGATCTCGGTACCGGCGCGCATTTTTTTCGCTTCCTTCAAAATCTCCATAGCGCGCTCAAACGTGATGTCGTACGCATCGTCACCTTTCTTGAGCGAGCGAAAGTCTCCGTCATGCACAATAAACGGTCCAAAGCGACCAATGCCTGCGGTCACCGGCTTCATCGTGATTGGGTGCGCACCAAGTTCGCGTGGGAGGGACAAGAGTTTTACTGCCTCAGGAAGCGTGAGTGTCTCAGGCATGAGGGGTGGGGTAATCGATGCGCGCCGTGCCGCTATCACTACCTTTTTCTTACGCTTTGGCTTCGCCTTTCCTTCAACTGCTTTTGGCTCTTCAGGGGCGTCCTCGAGTGGCATTTCAACATACGGACCAAACTTACCGTCCTTCACATAAATTGGTCGTCCAGTGTCGGGGTGGAGTCCAAGCGCTTCGCCCGCTTTCATCTCATCTCCGTTTTCTTTGCGTGCACCTTTGCAGTCTGGGAAGCGGGCACACGACATAAAGACGCCATTGCGAGAGAGTTTCATCACCATCTTTGAACCGCACACAGGGCAGGGAAACGCAGCGGGCGCATCACCAAGCGTCGTCAATTTATCAACATTCTCTTTACTTTTCACGTCCTTTGAGAACGGCGTATAAAACGCTTTCAACGTTTCTGCGTACTCGCGCTCACCAGATGCTATTTGGTCGAGTTCGTTCTCCATCTCGGCGGTAAACGAGTCTGAAATGTACGTTGCAAAATGTTTCTCTAAAAAGTCTGATACCACCTCCCCGGTCACGGTAGGGCGGAGCGCACGTCCTTCCTTAATCACATACTCGCGGTCAACAATGGTTTTAATGATTGATGCGTACGTTGAAGGGCGTCCAATGCCACGCTTCTCAAGCTCCTTCACGAGTCCTGCTTCTGTATAGCGCGCCGGCGGTTGTGTAAACTTTTCTTCGCTCCAGAGCTTCATAAGTTTTACGTCGTCTCCCTCATGAACCTCGGGCAACACAACATCCTCGCCCTTAGCGCGTGGGTCAGCGCGGAGCCAGCCGTCAAACTTAATGACCGAGCCTGTCGCCGCAAAGGGGACCACACCCCCAGTCGTGACCACAAGTTTCGTGCGCATCACCTCAGCGTCTACCATCTGGCTCGCGACGGTGCGCGCGTGGATGAGGGCGTACAATTTTTCCTCCTCTTCTGTCGAGCCGGCATGCGTGCGTGTGACGTCTGTAGGGCGCACTGCCTCGTGCGCCTCTTGCGCATTTTTGCTCGTCGATTTGTATGCACGCGCCTGGTGGTACTCGGCACCAAAGGTTTTGGTCACATGTCCTGCAATTGCGGCTACGGCAACAGATGCAAGGGTGGTGGAGTCAGTACGCATGTAGGTAATGAGTCCTTGCTCGTAGAGTTTTTGCGCAATGCGCATGGTGCGACTTGGCGAGAACCCAAGACGACTCGACGCTGATTGCTGGAGTGTAGACGTGGTAAATGGAGGACGCGGCGTGCGCTTCATGGGCGAGCGCTCAACTGCCTGTATCTCCCACGAGCCTTTCTGTCCTCGGGTAACTATGTCCTCAGCCTCCTTCAGTGTCTTTGGCTCTACCGTGGCAAACGCAGTAAAAAATTGTTTGTCACCCGTTTCAAACTCACCAGTGATAACGAAGTACTGCTCTGCCGTAAATGCGCGGATCTCGCGCTCCTTTTCACACAAAATGCGAAGCGCAGGGGACTGTACGCGACCAGCAGAGAGCCCATAACGCACCTTCTTCCAAATAAGGCCCGAGAGGTCGTACCCCACCAAGCGGTCAAGGACGCGTCGCGCCTCCTGGGCGCGACGAAGGTTCTGGTCAATAGCACGCGGATGCGCAACTGCCTCTGTCACTGCATCTTTCGTAATTTCATTAAAGACAACGCGTTGATAGTTCTTTTTCTTACCTTTCGTTTTACCGAGCCCCGTTGCCTCAACAATGTGCCACGCGATAGCCTCGCCCTCGCGGTCGGGGTCGGTTGCGAGGAACACCTCGTCAGCCTTTTCCGCTGCAGTCTGGATACCTTTGATGATGTCGCTCTTGCCGGGGGTCACCACGTAGCGGGGGACAAAGCCCGCGTCGATGTCGACCGCGTCTTTGTTTGACTTAGGGAGGTCGCGGATGTGACCGACACTTGCCAAGACCTGGTACCCCGGACCGAGGTACTTTTCAATAGTCTTTGCCTTTGCGGGCGACTCTACTATTACGAGTTTCACCCATTAACTAGTACGCTATACCCCCGTATGTTGTCAACTTATGCATGTGGTAATACGTGTTTTGACACAAGGTGCACCACTACCTATAGTGCACATATATGACACGTATCAATGCAGCGTTTTGGGAGAGGTTTAATTATGGGATTGCCGGGACTGTTGGGCTCGTTGGCGTTTTAATGGCTATTACTGCAGTTGATACTATTTTTAATTTTTCTGATATATGGGATGAGATGCCAAGAGAGCGGTCTGCTATTGGATCTTCAACTACACTTGGAACGATATGCGCTGCATTATTGGTTTGGAGATATGTATACAGGGCACAGGTCTGGGGTTCACTCAAGAATATTGAAAAATCATTGACCTAGCGTACCGCTACTGTAACCGAAACGGGCGCGTGGTCAGAGCCATATAACTCAGTCGATACCGTCGCCTCCTTAACCGTGAGACTTTGAGAAACCAAGATGTGGTCTAGTTGCGAGCGTGCAAACCCGTGCGTTATGTGGTGGCGTAGTGGGTTTAGCATCCCAAGTTCTGAAAATCGCTTTTCGAATCTGCTGCGCTCATCAAACCACGGCACCGACTCTGACACGTCCGCCCCAAGTATGTAACTCAACGGTTTTATAAGCGGACGCTCGATGATGTTAAAGTCGCCACCTACTATCGCTGGGACGCCCGGTGCAAGGCTTGCCATCACTGTTTCAAACTCTTGTGCGCGCAGTTTGGGGCGAGACAGTGTGAGGTGCGCCGACACGACGTCGATCCTGCCTTCAGGAGTCTCTGCGCGCGCCACAATCGCGTTTCTATTCCACGTGCGTGCCCACCCAAGTGGCGTCATGCAGAGTATGGCGAGTTTAGTTCTGAAGGGAAGTGGTATTGGCTCAAACGTAACGGTGCGTACCTCAATGAGCGGGAATCGCGAGAGTATGACGTTGTAGTTCGTCCACTCGTGTCCGCCGTAGACGCGCTCAGAGTCAATAGCGTAGGCGTGGTGAGGGTAGAGCGCACAAAGAGACGATAGCAGTGTGTGTGGCACCTCTTGGAGAAGTACGAGGTCAGCGCCAGAGTTTTGAACAAACGCGAGCACCGCGGAGTGCGCGCGATTGTAGCAGTACATGTTCCAACTGATGGCTCGCATGTGTTTAGATCAATTTACGCACACTGCCCAAAGATTCGCCAATCAATCCTCTAATCTCCATCTGTGCCAAAAGTACATTGGCTTGGCCAGTAGGGATACCAAGTTCGCGTATCAACTCGTCTCGCGGTATGGGCTCCATGAGGAGCGCCAACACTTCTTCCTCCTCGCTCGTGAGTCGCAGTGTTTCAATATTTTTATCCTCCACTATTCCGATTGCCTCGAGGACGTCTGAGGCAGAGCGGGCAGGGAGCGCGCCGAGTTTCATAAACACGTGCCCACCTGCGCCACCGTCGCTAAAGATCGAGTGCGGCACGACAAGTAAGTCACGATTGTAGTCTACTGCCATGCGCGCGGTGATGAGTGTGCCTGATTTTAATCCCGCTTCGACCACAACGACGGCGTCCGACACGCCAACCATAATGCGGTTCCGTTTAGGAAAAAAGTGTACGCGCCCCTTTTCCTCCGGTGGAAACTCGGACACTAACGCACCTCCTGTAGCCAAAATCTCCTGCGCAAGCCACTTGTGCGTCGCAGGGTACAGCGCGTCGTCGTTGAGTCCCGAGCCGGGGAACGCGACAGTAGGGAGTCCGTGCTTCATGGCGGCGCGGTGCGCGGCACCATCAACGCCGAGCGCAAGTCCCGACACTATGGCCACTGGGTAGTCCGCAAGTCCCGAGACCAGGTAGTCCACTGCGTCATGAGCGTACTGGCTCATCGAACGCGACCCTACAATAGTAATGAGTTTCCGCTCGGGGCCGGGGATAGTACCGCGCACCCACAGCCGCTCTGGTGGCTCGGGTATCTCGCGGAGCTTCGGCCAGTATTCATCTGGGAGGAGTGTATCCATACGCCTGTAGTGGTACTATAATTGTACTCCTATGTTGGACATTAAATTCATCCGCGAGAACCTCGATGTCGTTAAGCAGTCGATGGTCAACCGCAAGAAAGAGCCGATCGACTTTGACCGCTTGCTCGCACTTGCAGACGAGCGCACCGCGTTTAAAAGACAGATTGACGAAATTAATCGTAAACGCAACGAGGCATCTGCCGCGCGTGACATTGAGGCAGGTAAGCGTCTTAAAGACGAACTCCAGGCAGTTGAAGAAAAGTTTGGTGAGGTAGAAAAAGAGTACCTAAAACTTTTACTCAAAGTGCCGAACGTCCCATCACCTGACACACCTGTAGGACCGGATGAGAGTGGCAACAAGGTCATACGTCAAATAGGGGAAAAGCCATCGTTTGGATTTACACCAAAGCCGCACTGGGAGATAGGAACTGACCTCGGCATCATCAACAGCGAGAAAGCAGGCGTCGTGTCTGGCGCGCGCTTTACATACCTCATGGGCGACTTGGTACTCATGCAGTACGCCCTCCAGAACCTCGCCATTAAAATTTTGACTGACGAAGAGATACTCAAAGACATCGCAACGCGTGCAGGACTCAATGTGTCTACACGCCCGTTTGTGCCAGTCATTCCGCCGTTCATGATGCGCTCTGCCGTGATGAACCGTATGGCACGCCTAGACCCAATAGACGAGCGCTACTACTACGAAAAAGACGACCTCGTGTTTATCGGAAGCGCCGAGCACACGCTCGGGCCCCTCCATATGGACGAGACGCATGCTGAAGCAGAGTTCCCAATCCGCTACGTGGGCTACTCGCCAGCATTTCGTCGCGAGGCGGGCTCGTACAGCAAGGACACACGCGGCATCATCCGCATGCACCACTTTGATAAGGTAGAACTCGAGTCCTTCGTGCGCCCAGAGGACGGCTACCTCGAGCAAGACTTCATCATCGCTATCCAAGAGCATTTCTTGCAACTTTTGCAGTTGCCATACCAAGTGGTTGCAATTTGTACTGGCGACATGGGCTCGCCAGATCACCGACAAGTCGACATGGAGACGTGGATGCCGGGCCAAGATGCGTATCGCGAGACCAACACCTCAGACTACATGGGTGGCTACCAGGCACGCAGGCTCAATACCAAGATCAAGCGCGCCGATGGTACCGCAGAGCCGGTCCACATGAACGATGCAACGATGGTTGCGATGGGCCGCACGCTTGCCGCAATTCTTGAAAACTACCAGCAAGCAGACGGGACCGTGCGCGTACCTAAGGTGTTGCAACCATACATGGGTAAGGACGTGATCGGGAAGTCGTCGCATGCCTGAGCGCAAAAGTGTTGCAGGTAAAGTGCGACTCAAAGATCGCCGTCGACGCGAGTCGTACCTGGTGTACGCGCTCATGGCAGTTGCTCTTGTAATCGTACTTGGTGCGGTTGCGTACCTGACACGCTTGCCCTCGCTCACGGTGACCGAGGTACGCGTAGAAGGGGCGCGCATTGCAAACCCTGACGCGCTTGCCGCCGCCTCTCAAGCGGTACTCAATGGCACTTACGGGCTTTTGGTCCCCAAGCGTATGACGTATGTCGTACCCGGCGGCGCTGTCGCCGCCCGTATTGCAGAGGCATTTCCTGCAGTGCAAAGCGCCGCCGTGTCAGTTGAAGGTCGCACGACGCTCGTGGTCCGTGTTACTGAACGCACACCAGCAGCGCTTTGGTGCGAGCGCCCAGAGTCATGTTTTGTAATGGACGAGTACGGATTTATTTTTGATGCACGAAAAGTAGAGAACGCACCAGGGCTCAAAGTGTACACGGGTGCAACCGCAGGTGGGACGCTCGGGAGTACGTACCTCGCCGGCGAGTTTAAAGATTTTGCAACACTCATAGCGACGATAGAAACAACAGCACGTCGTACCGTGAGCCGTGTTGCTGTTGACCGTACGGGAGATGTGGTAGCCGAGTTTCAGGGGGGAGGAGAGATCAGGTTTACGCGCCGCGCAGATGCATCGCGGCTCATAGGAGACGTGGAGTCTGTGTTTGACGCGCCAACACTTGCGCGCGACACGCCACTCGAGTATGTTGATCTTCGCTTTCCGGGCAAAGCTGTGGCAAAGTTTAAGGAATGATTAAGGACGACATCGATTTTGCAACATTCCCCGACGAGCCGGGGGTGTACTTTTTTCATCGCGGTGACGTCATCGAGTACGTCGGCAAGGCAACGTCACTTAGAAGTCGGGTGCGGAGTTATTTCGACCCTGACCTCGACCTCAAGCGCGGACCAGTGGTCCAGAATGTAGTGCGGCTTGCAGACAAGGTGACCTATAGGCAGACCGACTCTGTGCTCGAGGCGCTCCTCCTTGAAGCGCAGTTGATTAAAGAGTTGAAGCCGAAGGGCAACACCATGTCGAAGGACGACAAAAGTTTTAACTACGTCGTCGTCACGAACGAGGCTCTGCCGCGCATCCTCACGCTCCGCGGTCGCGAACTTGCAGCAAAGATCGCTCCGCAGTTGAGGAAAAAAGTGTATGGACCTTTTACGCAGGGAGCGTCCTTGCGCGAGGCGCTCAAAATAATTCGTCGCATCTTTCCATACTTCGATACAACGTACCCGCTCACCGGTACCTACACGCCACAAGCGGCAAAGCATTTGCGATTCAACCAATCCATTGGCCTTTTCCCAACGGAAGATCGTGTTGCGTATCAAAAAACAGTGCGTCACATTTGCTACCTCTTTGAGGGGAAGAAAAAAGCACTACTCAAGAGTCTTGAGCGCGACATGCAGCGTGCTGCGCGCGCGGAGCAGTTTGAAGTCGCAAACGCCTTGAAGCGACAACTCTTTGCCCTCACGCACTTGTCAGAAACCGCACTCCTAAAAGACGAGTACCGTACGCCACGCTCGTCAGGCTTTCGTATTGAGGCCTACGACACCGCGCACCTTGGTGGTGCCGCGCCGCGCGCAGTGATGACGGTCGTGGTAGATGGCGAGCCCGACACCAGCCAATACCGCGTCTTTACGGTTCGCTCGGCACGCGCAGGTGACGACTTTGCTGCGCTTACCGAGGTTCTTGAGCGCCGCCTTGCACACACCGAGTGGCCACTCCCGCAACTCATCGTCATAGACGGCGGGCGCACACACCTCACGCATGCGACGCGCGTCCTCAAGGCGAGCCACCCCGACATAGAACTCTGCGCTGTGGTCAAAGACGCGCGCCACAAGGCGCGCGAGATTCTGGGGAAGCGCACGACTGCGCACCACCATAAGGCGTCCATACTTTTGGCAAACGCCGAGGCGCACCGCTTCTCTATCGCACGCCACCGCCGAGCCCTCCGAAAACGGGTACAATGAGAGTATGTATATATCTAGGGTACTCGCGGGTCTCTTATTCGTCGGGGTGCTTGCGGGTGCACCGCTCATCTCGTGGGCAAAAATTGATTCAAACTTACAGTTTGGCTCCAAAGGTGCCCAAGTCGTCGAACTTCAAAAATTTCTTATTGAAAAAGGGTACTTAAATGGACAGGCGACCGGAAACTATTTTGGACTCACGCGGCAAGCCGTCATCGCGTTTCAGAGAGCCTCGGGTATTTCGCAAACTGGGTTTGTTGGTCCGCTCACCAGAGCAAAAATAAACTCGCTACTTACAGAGTCTCCCGTTCAAAGTAGTCAGAGCACCACAACACCTCAGGTCGCAGCACAAACACCTCCACTCTCGCTCTTGGGTATACCGTTCTACATGATTAAAAATACGTGGACCTTTTCCGGTCTAGAGTCATTCCAAAAGATGTCCGACAAGCGTCCTCCTATCGAGCACTTTATAGACTCGTCTCAGGTGCCTGACTTGGCTGTGAACCCTGAAACAGTGGTGCTCGTGCGGTGCAAGTTTGTGGGGTCGTACACCTATGCAACAGACCAAAAACCAACCCCAATGCACTCAATTGGCTCCGGCGTTATCGTGTCTCCTGAGGGGCATATACTTACCGCAGCGCACATCATTCGCGATCAAGAGATCAATTTAATCAATAAAGAGAATCAGAATACAAACATAGTGTGGAAGCGCGACTCCTGCGAGGTTGCGCGAACTGATAGTGCCCTGACCCCAATTGACTCAGGTGCCTATGCCAACTGGAAGAATCCTGCGTTTCTCCCTGCAACGATAGTATTTCTGCCGACTGACGCAGAGTACAATGCAGGCAAGTTTGAGGATCCTGATAGGCCAGGCAAGATGTTGTATTTTGATTATGGCGCTGATCTTGATTTTGCACTTCTACAGGTGAGTGGTTCAAACCTGCCATACGCGCCGCTTGTTGAGAAGTTGGTGCTCCCAAAACTTGGTGACAAAATGATTGGCCTCGGATACCCAGGACTCGCAGTCGGGACTACGCTCAGTCTAGAGCGCATCGACACCACATTTAGCGGTTTCTCGTGGCTTGAAAGTTCTTCATGCAACACAAAGTCTGTACTTCAGAGTTGTGGGTTGAACTATCAGTCTCGGCGATACAAAGAAGACTTCAAGGCACTCTATGAAAAGCAAACTAGTCTCGGTAAACATACGTCTTACTTTAGAGGCGGTTTTTCAGGAGGCCCACTGTTCTACAAAGGGCACGTAATAGGAGTGCTGCTCACCTCAATGGAAAACCCGTATTCAAATTTGTACGACCTGACACATGGACAGTGGAACTGGGTTGACGCACGAGCAACCAGTGAAATAATTCCTGCATTAAAACAGGCAGGAATTACGCTTCCTACAGTTAAGTAACTCCTATGCAAAAACTTGAGCACGAGGCGCTCGTCGCCAAACTCAAAGACCCAATGGAACTTGCCGCCTACGCGCGCGAGTGCGACGACTACCGCCCCGGACTTTTGGCGCGCATACTCGGCGCCCTGTTAGTAGGGGCAGGGAACCTGGTCTACGGAAAGAAGCCAAGTTACGAAAAGTTTAAAGCAGTCGAGGTGATAGCGCGCATCCCGTACCAGTCGTGGGAAGCAGTTGCGTACACGTACCTCACCGCGTTTTATGGCGACGAAGGTCGGGCAATACGTTTGTCGCGCCTCCTCCCGTTTGCGCGCCACGCGCAGGACAACGAGACGATGCACGTGGTTGTTATTACACACCTGGTTAAGCACTACCACCGCAATTCATTTTTCCGCCACACGCTGGTGCCGCTCGTGTTTTCGTTTTTCTACTACTGGGCAATCTGGCTCCTCTCGCTCATTGACCGACGCGTCGCGTTTGAACTCAATTACATCTTCGAGTCACACGCCTTCCACCAGTACACCGAGTTTCTTGAGCGCGAAGGCGAGCGCATGAAGTCTGCTCCTATTTCAAGCCCCTTCCTCACGTTCTACGGTCGCGAGGCTGACAACGAGTATGACTTATTTCAGTCCATACGGCTTGACGAGATCATTCATAGGAACGGCTCGGTCGAGATGATCAAGGAACTTGACCACGGCAGACTGTCCTAGTTTGCTTGGTACAATAGGGCAATGATTATTGTTGCAGTACTGCGTGGCGGCGTCGGCGATGAGCACGATGTGTCGCTCAAAACTGGACTCGCAGTCTTGCGCAAACTCGAGGGTACACAGTTTAAGACGCTCGACGTCTACATCGACCGCGCAGGTGTCTGGCACGTGCGTGGCGTGTCACTCCCTCCACAGCGCGCACTCTCTGCAGTGGACGTCGTGTTTAATGCGCTCCATGGTGCGTATGGCGAGGACGGCGGCGTCCAGCGCGAACTTGAGCGATTGGGTGTCCCGTACACCGGACCCAAGCCTGGGCCCGCAGCGCTCGCTATGAACAAGGCACTGTCTAAAGACATGTTGGCGGCAGAGGGTGTCTTGGTGCCACGGTATGTGCGGCTTGGCGTGTCACACGACCTCGAGCGCAAAGCCATTGAGGTGTGGCAGACGTTCCCACAGCCATCTATCGTAAAGCCCATGAACTCGGGCTCGTCGGTGGGAGTCGCGTTGGTAAAGACGTATCCGGAACTCATGCAAGCAATCAAGAACGCCTTTAACTATTCAAAGGACGTGATGATAGAAGAGTACATACGCGGCGCAGAAGCGACCGTTGGCGTCATTGACGGCTTCCGCGGCGCACACACGTACGCCCTCCCGCCGGTTGAAATAGTGTTGCCCAAGACCTGCGAGATTTTTGACTACAACGCCAAGTACTCGGGCGAGACCACCGAACGCTGTCCGGGTGCATTTACCCGCGCGCAAACCGAGGCGCTCGAAGAGGCGGCACGCACCGTGCACAAAAAACTCGGACTCCGCCACTACTCGCGCTCTGACTTTATCGTGACGCCCAAGGGCCCATACTTTTTAGAGGCCAACAGTCTGCCGGGCCTGACCGAGTCGTCGCTCGTGCCAAAGTCTTTGGACGCGGTTGGTGCATCGATGGACGAGTTTTTGGCGCACGTTATTTCCTTAGCACTAGAAAAGAAAAAATAGTATGTCAAACCTCTTGGCTAAAAAGTGTATCCCGTGTGAGGGTGGCGTTGACCCACTGACCGGAGATGCGCTGAAAACCATTGCGCAAGAAGTGCCGCTCTGGCGCGTTGCTGACGACCAGCGCTCCATTGCCCGCGAGTTTGCCTTTGCCGACTTCGTGGAGGCAATCGTGTTTATCACTGACGTTGCGCACGTTGCCGAGGAGGAAGGGCACCACCCGGACCTCAACCTCCACAACTACAACAAAGTAGCAGTGACACTCTCGACCCACGCCATCAAGGGGCTTTCAGAAAACGACTTCATCATGGCTGCAAAGATAGACGCCGTCCGCTCAGATATGCTCGCGCACTGATGCAGCGGCTTTGAGTGTCGCTATTGTTTTTTCAAACGTTGCCTGGTTAGGCTCGAGGAGCGTAAAGCGGAATCCAGTGAGACGCGAGTTAAAGCCGCTCGAGAGTGGCACCACGCACACGCCTGTCGACTCGAGAAGGTCGTACACAAACTTTTTGTCATCTCGGGCAGGCATAAACACGGCGCTCATATAAAACGCGCCGCGCGCCTTATGTATGATGAGCCCTGGTACGGTCGACAGTTCTTGGTGTGCGTAGCGACTTCGCTCGTCGTAGCGCGCGATGCGCTCTGCAAGGTAGGGGTAGTAGCGCGGGGCGCTCATGACGGTAGGTATGACGTATTGGGGGAGTGTGGTCGAGCAGACCTCGAGCATCTTGGCTTCAATCAACGACTGCGCGTAGCGGTTAAAGTTTTCGTCTTTGTCTCGGTTATAAAACTCGACCCATCCACAGCGTGCCCCTGGCCACGGAAACTCTTTGGATATGCCGCGTAGTGCGAGTCCTGGTACGTCGCCAATAACCGACGCCAACTTTTGCATGCGGCTGTCGGGATAGGCGAGGTTCGAGTAGATCTCGTCTGAGATGATAAAGAGGTTGTATTTTTTTGCAAGCGCGACTATGGCGCGCAACGTTTCGGGCGGGTATACAAAGCCTGTTGGATTGTCAGGATTAATGATCACGATCCCAGCAATGTCAGGGTGCGCGTTGAGTTTTGCTTCGAGGTCTACGAGGTCCGGCTCCCACCCACGCGTAGGGTCTAGCGCATACGTAATGTGTGGTGCGTTTGCGTGCGCCGCTTCATGGGACGAGTGCGTTGGGTACGACGGGTCAGGACCTATGACGCGCGCCTTGGGGTGCAAGTTTCCGTAGAGGTGCGCTATTGAATCACCAAGGCCGTTGTAAAACAGGATGTCGTTTTTTGTAATCTGTATGCCGCCCTCTAAGTTTCGCTCGCGGGCAATGTACTCACGTGTCGCGTCGAGTCCCTGGGTAGGTGAGTAGGCAAACGTTGCGCCTTCGCGGGCGGCAGACGCGACGATGTCGCGGAGCCACTCGGGTGGGTGCTCGCCCTTGGCGACTGGGTCGCCGATGTTCTCCCACGTTATAGGCGTGCCGCGTGCCTCAACCTCCTTGGCCCTGGCTACTATGGCCCGTATCTCGTATTTAAGTTCTCCAGCCCCTGGGTGGACTATGTCTGTACGCATCTGACTATCATACACTGGAGGACTACCACACTTCCAAAATACTTGCTATGATATTCGGGTCCACACGAAGGGCCCTTAGCTTAGTTGGTAGAGCGCCTCATTTGCAATGAGGAGGTCATCGGTTCGAATCCGATAGGGTCCACAAAACACAGAAACACCTGCCCTGCGGCAGGTTTTCTGGTTTTGTGGAGCGCGCAGCCATATTTTCTGTTCCAGAAAATGGCGAGCGGCGGCCTGCGAGTCCGAGGAGCGTAGGCGACGAGGAACTTGTAGGCACACGTGGAAGACGGAGCGCTGTTTTTCGTCCCGAAAAACCGCGAGTCGGGGTCGCGGAAATCCTGAGCGACGGCGAAGGATTATCTGTGACCACGAAGTGGAGGGCGCGGCGGCCTGCGAGTCCGAGGAGCGTAGGCGACGAGGAACTTGTAGGCACACGTGGAAGACGGAGCGTTATGAGCCGCTCCGGCGAATCGCGAGGCGGGGTCGCGACCGACGAGTGCGACGGCATGAGGAGAGTTGTGACCACAAGGTGGAAGCGCGCAGCCACATTTTCGTGCTGGTGCAACAGAGAGCGCGACTGTTGCAATATCCGCCCCCAAGGTATACGGTGCGGGTGTCATCTATATATGGGTAAAGAGGGGAAAAAATACGATGAGGACACAGACGCTTTGCGCAGTATTGGCGAAAACAAAGCCGGTCCTTGGATGGCTCCAATTTGCGATGCAATTTTTCATGGTGGATTTTATGTCTGCGGTATCCGTGACGTATATCTTCACGTTTTGGGGGGCTCTGTCTTTTGGGTAGTTGTGTTTATGATTAAGAGCAGGATGATTGGCATGGGCCCGCTCCAAGATGAGACGAAGAGTGAATACTGGGCTCGCGTTGATCCAGACGAAGACGATTAAGAGTCCAATCAAATTGACCCAAAGCGCTAGTTGTTAGCACGCCTCATGTGCAATGAGGAAGTCATCGGTTCGAATCCGATAGGTGACGAGGAATTTGCGTTACGAACCTTTAACCCAATCCTCTTCTGTGGCCTCGCCAATGACCATGTCCCACATGCCGCTGTTTGTTGCAGCTTGACCACTCGATACGACCACCCCCTTTGCTACGTAGGTTAGATGTGCATAGTATGGACCCAGGTCTTGTATTCGATACACCACTTCTCCGCGCTCACTAGTCTTAGGTGCTTTAAAATAAACCGGTGTACGTACGAGTTTACCTGCGTCGTCCACTAACCCTAACTTCTTGAGTGCTGCATACGCCTTTGTGTCTTCAACTTTACGGTCTTTAATTTCTCCGTATCCTCGCCCCCATTCTTTTTTTGTGACTACGTCTAACTCCAAGCCCTCCCACGTTGATGCATTGGTATCGCCAAAGTTCCAGTCAGTGCTCACGCCAGGTTCGCCACTATCATCCACACGCACCATATCT
>JAMNXM010000009.1 GCA_023653145.1 Minisyncoccota bacterium
ATGCTGTTTGCTATAGCGTCGTCGACTGGTTCAGCTACCACCACCCTCTTCTCAGTTTCAAACACCGGTCAGACTATTATTGGTGATCCGTCGTCAACTGCAAACGTTGATGCTCCTATCCAGGTAGGAGGTGACGCAAACGCATGGACCTTTGGATACGCATCGGCTGACAAGTCGTTCCGCATTGCATCGTCGACTGATCTTGCAACGTCGTCAACCCAGTTTATTTTGACCAAGAGCGGAAGTGTAGGTATTGGCACCACCACGCCGCTGTGGGCGCTGACCGTCTCGTCATCCACCGCACCGCAGTTTGCGCTCACCGACGGAGCATTGGCGTCCGACCGTTGGACCTGGCGTAATGCTGGAGGAAACTTGTACTTTGCAACATCGTCAGTTTCGTCACTCGCTACCACCACGCTCTCGGCATTTACGGTTATGGGCGCAACCGGGAACGTTGGTATTGGCTCCTCAACACCATTTGCAAAACTCTCGGTTATTGGCGGTGGCGTGAGCGCAAACGGTAGCGTTCCATCGTTTGTTGTTGCTACAACTTCTGACTGGTTTGGTGCTCTACATCAAAGACCACTTCTTTGGGTAACGGCAACCACTACTGGCGCACTCGACTACGCACGTGTTGCTATTGGCACCACGTCACCATGGGGTAACTCGGGACTGCGCGATCAGTTGACGGTTGACGGACGAATCTACAGTACGTGGCGCTACATGGGCTGCGATTTCTTTGGAAGTGGTCTTCCAACCGCAAACATAATTGCTGACCTCACTGCAGTTGGCGGTAACGTGTGCGGCGGCTTTACCTTTGACGCTGACAACGATGGACAACTTATTCCTGTTGATTCCAATTACTCTAACGTTCAAATAACTCCTGGCCAGAGCGCTACTGCGGGCAATATTGGGCAACAAACAGGTGATGGCGCAGTAGTGCGTACATTGCGACCAATTGTCTCTGCAACTACCAGCCCAGTTATGGAAGTCTGGGGGACTGCAACTACTTCGGCATCAGCAACATCTACGCAATGGATTCAAATCGGATTCAGTAGCGCTCTGTATGGCACTGACACGGTTACACTTCCTCTCGAAGGCTCATACTTCATATCAACGACATCTAAGAACTGGATTGCGGTTACTCGCGTTGCGAACGTAGACCGTGCGTTTACTAATACTGGCATTGCTGCGACATCTACAACCCCTTCAATCCAGAAGATGCGTATCGAAATGAGTTCCTCAACCGTGCACTTTGTTATTAATGGTCAGGTAGTTGCGCAGCACAGCGTGGGTATGGTACCGGTGCGCAATCTTGCACCAGTGGTGCAGGTAGGTATTGCGCAAGGCAATGCAGGCAACAAAGCAGGTCTTGCGCCACGATATCGACTTTCTGCGCTGCGCCTCTGGCAGGATGATCCACCAGGTGGCGGAGGAGGTGTATTTGGAGGTGCGTCCGCGTCAGATCAAGACATATTTAATCCTATTGATGGCGCAGATATTGCAGAAGCGTATCTCAGTGAAGCGGTAGGAAGTTACTTGCCTGGCTTGATACTAGCCAACAGCACTACGACGTCGTTTGGAGTGCGTCAGTCGGCAGGTGTATATGATGCAGACATCATGGGGGTTGTTGCAACATCGCCGTATATGGTGCTTGGAGATGAGACATCAGCAACGGTGCGTGTTGGACTTGTTGGGCGCGTACCAGTGATTGTCTCGACTGAGAATGGGCCGATTAAAACGGGGAGCCGTATTACCTCGTCATCTGCGAAAGGTGTCGGTATGCGCGCGGGTCGTCCAGGACCAATAGTTGGTCGTGCGTTAGAGGCATTCGATCCTGTAAACGGTGGTGGTATCTGTAATGCTGAACTTAAGCAGCAACTGATTGAAGCAGGTGTTGTATTTACTAACCCAGATACGTGTGTCGGACGGGTGACGGTGTTCCTTGAGCCAGGCGTCGACTTGACGATAGGTAACATGCTCCAAGACGCGCAGGAGGGAATCTTGACTCTCGCTGACGCAGTCACAGCACTTACGAACACTGCGTTCGAGCAGGGTGCCGAGTTGACCCGGTTTGTTGCAGGACAAGTGGTGGCACAGGTCGGTATCTTTGACAAGATCTTTGCTAAGGAGGTGCACACAGAAAAACTCTGCGTTGGCGAGGTGTGTGTCACCGAGCAAGAGTTCTTGCAGATGCTCCAGGGCGCAGCAGGGAACGCAGGAGGGGGTAGTGGATCAGGTGGCTCTGGTGGTGCAGGTGCACCAGATACTGAGGCTCCAGTCATTACCATTGTGGGGAACAACCCAGCAGAGGTGACGGTTGGAACGACCTACGCTGATCTTGGCGCAACGGTTACTGACAATGTAGATCAAAATCTCGGGATTACCACTTTAGTTAATGGTGTTGAGATGACAACAGTTATCATAGACACCGGGACGGCAGGTGAACACACCGTAACCTACACTGCGACAGACCTGAGTGGTAATGTGGGTACGGCGACACGCACTGTTATTGTCACAGAGGGCGAGCCTGAAACACCATGAACACACGTGCACTTACTCTAGTTTTTGTTGGGCTCGTGATACTCGGTATTGGGTACCTTGGGGGTGCGTATATACACTCGCATCCAAAGCGTAGTAGTCCCGAGCTGCGTGTGCACTCGTACCTCAACGGGCAGTTGACCAACCCGCTTCTTGAGTGTGCGGAGGGTACTGCTGAGGTGTCGGTCGGAGATCGGGCACGGATTGAGGAGTCGATAGTGGCATATGTTGCATCCGCAAAGCGCCAAGGAATGATTACTGATGCAGCAGTATACTTCCGCGACCTTAATAACGGACCGTGGTTTGGTATCGATGAGCGCAAGCCTTACACTCCAGGGTCGTTGCTCAAACTCCCCATAGCGATGTCATACTACTGGCGGAGTCAGCGCGAACAGGGACTTTTGGAAGAACGTATTGATTTTGTGGGGAGCGTTGCTCCTCTTGCAGTTGAAAGCAACTATGACTCGGACACACCGCTCGCGCCGGGTGTGTACTCAGTGCAAGATCTTATTGGGACAATGCTTCGTGACTCAAACAATGACGCGGCACAAGTCCTCGCAGAGTATGCTGGGGTTAAGGAGGTGCAGCGCATCTACATGGACTTCGGTATTGAGCCACCAAGTTTTGGTAGTAACTACGAGATTGATGTAAAGACGTTCGGCGCGTTCTTCCGCGTCTTGTATAACGCTTCTTATGTTGGGCAGCCGTCTTCCGAAGCATTGCTTGCCACACTCACACAGTCAACGTTTCGCGAGGGGTTGGTGGCGGGAGTGCCAGAGGGGACCAAGGTTGCGCACAAGTTCGGAACCCGCGTAGTCGATGGTGCAGGCGGTAGGCAACTCCATGATTGCGGCATAGTGTATGCGCCCAAGTCACCGTACATTTTGTGTGTCATGAGTCGTGGTAATTCGTCTAAAAATCTTGCGCACTTTATCGCACAAGTGTCAGAGCGTGTGTATGAAGGTGTTACGAAATAAGTTAGGGTTTGTAGTACTTGGCGCTTTCGCGCTCGGTTTTGTCGCGCTTCTCTTTACACTCACCCCCACCCGCACCCCAGACCTATCCCAGTACCCCTCACTCTCTGATGCAACACTTGAGGGGCGGACTATTGTCGACTTTGGCGAGAACTCGGACGGCACCGTGACGTACACCTACCTCGAAAAGCCAGTGCCAGAGACACTCGCAGAGCGTGAGGTGCCTGAACTTAGGACTGAAAACTCGTACACCGTGCTTGAAAAGGTAGTGGACGAGACGGGGAAAGAAGAGTACACCCTGACCTCAACTTTCTTTGCGCAACCTGCTTTTGCACAGGACGTCGATGGCTCGTGGCGGTACTTGGAGTATGCAACGACGACGCAAGAGGCGTTTCGTAACCGCTCGCAAACACTTTTCGAGCGCATTGCAGAGTCCCTCGTGCGCACCGCCTATGCTGACTCGGTGTCGCCCTTTTCTGGAGCGGGGGATGGGGATGTATACAACCAAGATATACAAGATACAGGTGGGTTTGGTGTACCATCGTGTGATTGGGGTACAGTCCGATCGGCAAGCGATGGGGTCTCTGTAGATTCCACAGGACTCGGCTTCTCCGTTTTCACTCAAGCTCAGTATGAATATACACCTTTCAATTCTGGTACGTGCGAGTATACTATCGTGAGAGGATTCGTACCATTTAATACGTCGTCTATCCCTGATGGCGCAACAATATCTGCTGCAAGTCTGAGTGTATATATTTATCTCAAAGTCGATAGTGATAATGATGGCCTAGACTACATAACAGTTTCAACTTCAACACAAGCAACACACACAACGCTTGATCTGGCAGACTACGATGCCTTTGGAAGTGAAGTTATTGACTCAGGTGAGCGAAAAGATATTACCGCTATTACGATTTCTGCCTACACAGTATTCAATTTAAATGCGAACGGCACTACTGCAATAAAAAAATCAGGGCAGGCGAGTAGTTGCAGCGCAACTACTGGTATTACCTGTCTCGCCATGCGAGAAGGGCATGATGTTGCAAATTCCCCGCACGACGCAAATACTTTTGTGGAAAACACTGGGGTTTATATGTATTCTTCCGAACGCACAGGTACGTCTGAGGATCCATACCTCACGGTGACCTATACCGTGCCGGCGGCTGCAGTAAGCTCCGGTTTGTCGCTCCCGTCAGGTGGTATTAATATTAATAGTGGAGGACTCCAGATTTTTTAACATGTACACTTTCGCTCGCCATACACTTGGGTTCGTATTGATACTGTCACTTGTTGCGCCGACCGGTGCGCACGCAGCAACGGTCACATTCCTCACCTCGGGCACATCATACTCAACTCCCATCGACTGGAACAATAGTGACAATAGCATTGAATGCATTGGTGCGGGAGGGAATGGAGGTCAAAATAACTTAAGCGGTGGCGGTGGAGGTGGTGGAGGTGCGTATGCAAAAATCGTAAATTTAACTATTGCTGGCTCAGTGCCATATGTAGTAGGACTCGGGTCGTCTGGAACTGATACCACATTTAATACCACTTCCCTTGTTTGTGATGCTGGCAGCAATGCGTCTGCAGCCACTGGTGGCGCAGGGGGCACTACCGCTGCATCAACTGGGAGTACCAAGTTTGCTGGTGGTAGTGGTGAGACGGCGTCTGGAGGTAATGGTGCTGGCGGTGGTGGTGCAGGCGGAACAACTAGTGCAGGTAGTGATGGTGGTTTTGGACAAGGTGGAAATGCAGGTACGGCGAGTGGCGGCCTGGGTGGGAATGTATCTTTTTCCTTTGGTGCGCCAGGAGACCCAGGAACAGATGGCACCGTGTGGCAAAGTGGTCCTGACCGTGGAGGTGGAGGTGGAGGTGGAGGTGGATATCTTGGCGAAGATGATGGGTTTGGAGGATGCCTGACGAACGGTAGTGATGGAGGCGCTGGCGGGAACTTTGGTGGCGGAGGTGGTGGAGGTGGACCACGTGGTGTTGCGCTTTGTTCAGCTGGTTCGGGCGGTGTAGGTGCGCAAGGAATCATTACTGTGACCTACACCCCCGCATCGGTGCCGCAAAGTAGCATATCTGGGCGTTTGAGAATCTTGCCGTACGGGTCGCTTAAAATTACAGGCGGTGGACTAAAAATTAGGTAGTATGTCGTACTCGACTATTGGAGGGCTCATTACCGCACTAGTACTTGTTGTGGGTTTGTATGTGTACAGCCAAAACGTCACTCGCACACCAGCGCTCCCTGCATGGGTTAACGAGTTCAACCCTGCACCAGGAGTCACTAACGGCGAGACATCAGCAATCAAAGTTACGCCTGGAGTTGAGCGGTGGTACACGCATGTCAGCCCACGCTACTCGTTCCAGTTGCCTGATGGGTATGAGGCACCGGATATTGAAACAGAAACACCAGGTGTGTATGGCGTCGTAGTACGAAACAATGCCGGGTCTGAACTGGTCGCGTACGTGCACCCTATTGCGTCAGGAGTGCGAGTTGATGAAGCAACGATACGTGCGTACCTGCCGCAACAAACTATTTCTGCGTTTCAAGAATCGACGCTAGGACCTTTAGTGCGCGGAGTGAAGTTTTACTCCACACAAGAAGACGCGGGCAGGACGGTACATCTTTGGGCAGCGTACAACGGATATGTATATATGGTGAGCGCGCCTACAGAGGGTGAAGCATTATTTACCTTTATTACTGAGCGGTGGATGTTTGCGCCACCGGTGCCGAGTGCTCCACAAAATTAATTCCGACGGGGTTTGGCCGCGCTCGTGTTCTGCTGAACACTGTTCTGGCCGCGCCTCCTCCGCCGACGCTCAGTCCGGCGTGCAAATCCTTCCGTGCCGCAAAGCGGCGTCACTGCGTGTACCGACGGAAGGATTTGCACCTTCGACCTCAGCTTTATGAATGCTGTGCTCTAACTACCTGAGCTACGCCGGCAAGTGAGGAGCAAAAAGAAAGCGCGCTTTCTTTTTGTCCGAACGCTGCCGGCGAAAGACTGAACGAATTTCAGGCTTACATCGGCGAACGTTTCGTGATTCTATCGTATTTTAGCTTCTACTTCAATTACGACGAATCGACCTCTACGAGGTCCGTACAGGACTTGCGTGCACTCGAACGAAGTTCTCATGCACATGCTCGTCCTTTCGATTCCCGAACACAAGCAAAGCAGTTTGCTTGTGTAGTCGCCCATCGTCAGCAGCCTTCCTCTGGGCGACTATCGGGAATCGAACCCGAATCGAGAGTTCCACAAACTCCAGTGTTAACCTTTACACCATAGTCGCCATCTGTGCGCAGGACTGGACTCGAACCAGCATACCCTTGCGGGTGCTACCACCTCAAGGTAGTGCGTCTACCAATTTCGCCACCTGCGCAAATGAGGAGCGTCGCGAAAGCTTGCTTTCATGACGTCCGAGTACCGCGCAGGGAAGGTTTCCTTACCAGCGCAGTGTGCCGTTAGGCCTTACTACTATACTGGTTTTAGGCCTTATTTTCAATACAACAGTGTCCCAGCAGCGGCAAGCAGGTAAACGCCAAGAATGTTCGCTGCAAGACTGACCACCCGGAAGGTCGACTCATTCATCTTGGTCATAGAGAGAAAGGCAACGCCGATCTCGTCAGGAAAGGGCGACATAATAATCAAAAAGCCAACAATATTGCGAATACTCCGCTGTCGCATGAGCGGGGACTTCAGCACATGTTTGACGGATGGAAGTCGAGAGACACGCGTAATCTCGGCTTTCAGGTTGCCTTTCATGAGTCGGAAAATAGTAATGTCCGCAATGGTGGCACCAAGACCTCCGACGAGCGCTATGAGTATGACCGGGTAGTCGGGGAGGAAGGAGGGAATGATAAACATCGCAGCACTTGCGGTAAAGCCGTAGGTATAGAGTGCTCCAGCAAGGAATATGCCACCAATTCCAAACGGCTCGACCAGCATGTGCATTGCTTCGGGGCCAATGGCAGCAAAGACAAAGAGTGCAATGGGGTAGGTTAGTGCAATGGCAGTAAGTTTCGGGTAGTGGGCGAACATGTACGCTTACTTCTAGTCTACCAGCCCTTTATCATATATTGGAGAATAAAGCCTTTATGTACATATGATACACTATATACATGAGAGGAGAGCCGCTGTCTCGCGAAGTATTGGTTCGGCTGTATATAGAGCAGCAGTTGTCCGCAGCAGAGATCGGGGCGCGTCTGAAGTGTTCAACCAATAAAGTTCATTACTGGCTCGCGCGACGAGGAATCTGTATTCGCTCTCGAAGCGATGCTTTGTATGCACGTCACAATCCGAACGGCGACCCGTTTCGTTTTACGCAACCAAAAACGCTAGAATCTGCTTTTCTGTATGGGTTAGGGATTGGGTTGTACTGGGGTGAAGGCAATAGAAAGAATCGCACTGCAGTGCGTCTTGGTAATACAGACCCAAAACTCATACAAACGTTTTTACGTTTCTTAATTGAAGTGTGTGGATTAGAGAAAAGAAAGATCAGGTTCGGACTGCAAGTATTCTCAGATATGAATCCTGTTGCAGTTCTTACATTTTGGTCAAAGACGCTCGGGTACCCCAAAGCACACTTCGGCAAAGTTGTGGTTACGCCGCAGCGCGGAGTAGGAACCTACAGGGAAAAGACCAAACATGGAGTACTTACCGTCTACGTATCCAATAAAAAACTCAGAGACCTTTTGGTGGGTCAGATTGAAACGCTGTAGAAATCAGGGTATTATCGGTGTGTTGCGTATGCAACAAGACGTTTGCCGAGATAGCTCAGTTGGTAGAGCACGTCCATGGTGGATCGCACGAGTATTGTTATTCGGACCTGTGTTGGTATTAGGGCTCGTGCCCAGTAACAGAGCACGTCCATGGCTACACTCGGAATCTTGCCCATCACGACAGTAATGTCGCGATGAATCCCGAATAACGGTTAATATCCGCGAGGACAAGACCGTGGCATTCCGCAAGGAAGGCCCGAACGACTGACAAGGGTGGCCTAAGCAGGTCAAAGATACAGTCTAGCCCTCTCATATAGATGAAAGAGAGGTATACGCGAAGGACGGGGTCGCCGGTTCAATCCCGGCTCTCGGCTCCAAAAAATTTAACTGCAGACCTCTATACTTTTCGTCTGTTGGTGTGCTTTTTGCTATACTCAAAAGGTGCCAAACCCTAAAAAGAAACGTACACCATGTCCTGTGTGCGGTACGGAGCCCGCTCGGTCATTCTACAAGTACTGCAGCAACGCCTGCCAAGCTGAGTTTCAATACCGCACGTTGATTAAAAGATGGAAAGCGGGTAGATACAGTGGGTTGAGATCAACCGGAGTCGTATCGAGACCCATCAAAACGTATTTGCGTTCGAAATATAAGAATAAATGTTGCTTGTGTGGGTGGTCACAGGTGCATCCAAGCACTGGTGTCGTACCACTTGTCGCTGACCACATAGACGGTAACTGGCGTAATAATACGGAGAAAAATTTACGGCTTCTGTGTCCAAATTGTGATGCACTAACTCCTACGTTTGCAAATCTGAATCGTGGCAATGGGCGCGTGGGTAGGGTGCAAAGCAAGCGTGCACAAGAGGCACGACGGTTGGCTTAAGACGGCGTTTGTGGTATTTTCTTAGAGACGCTGGGGTAAGCAAAGTTTGCTCCGGCTCACCCGAAGGTCATGTCATCGACACGTCAGGACGCGACGCTTCGTGCTCGCCGGAGTAAGTAATACTTGCTCCGACTCATTCGGACGACATGAGCACAAGTGCTCGCGTCGCTCCTCATATCGCCGGAGTAGCTCAGTTGGTAGAGCATTCGCATCGTAAGCGAAAGTGCGTCGGTTCAAATCCGACCTCCGGCTCCGACACATGTTTACGCCACAGGAACTTACAACACTCACGGATGCCGTGCGTGTTGCTGTGGTGCGCGCAGGAGGGCACGCAGCGCGCACGTGGCAAGACTCTGTGGCAGTAACGCTCAAAGATGTGCGTGACCCAGTGACTCAAACTGATAAGGCAATTGAAGACGAATTGCGTGTAGCACTTGGTGTACTTCAGCCCGAGGCCGGTTTCATTGTTGAGGAGGGGCAAAACTCGGAACCTCGTCCGCTCATGTGGGTTATAGACCCTATAGACCAAACCAAAAACTTTGTTGGGCACGTACCACTTTTTTATGTACAAGTTGCACTCGTTGAAAACGGCGAGCCACTACTCGCGGTAATTTATAATCCTGTTTCCGAGCAAGTTTTTACTGCGTACCGTGGCGGTGCAGCAACACTCAATGGCGCCGTCCTGAATGTTAAGCCTAAAGCCACACTTGCGGAGTGTATTGTCGACTTTGATCTTGGTGGAGTGGAAGGTAGTGAGTTTAAAATGGACGCGTTTGCAGCCGTGCGTGCTGAGGCGTATCGCGTACGCGTTTCTGGGGGCGCGTACGCTCCGTACCTTTTGACTGGCGGCATTGATGCGTTTGTGGTGCTCAACCAAACTACCAAAGATGTAGACCAATTCCCACGCATGGGCCTCATACGCGCTGCAGGGCTTCAGTACGAGCGCACCGATGTCGGCGGACTTACTCTCTACCTCGCAGGGCCACAACCAATAACAGAACGACTTTTAGCACTGATAGAGAGTGCGCTACCATAGCGTTATGACACCAGAGGAGATGCAAGAGCGAGTCGCCGCTATTGATGGGTCGATGGCAGACCCAGGATTTTGGGCGGATAAAGAGCGCGCACAAGCCGTACTCAAAGAGCGCGCAGACCTCCTTGCACGTATTGAAGGTGGCGATGCGCACGACCGTGGACCTGCTACGGTATCGATACTCGCAGGCGCAGGAGGCGACGACGCTGAAGACTTTGCGGGCATACTCTTCCGCATGTACCAGGCGTATGGGACGCAGAAGGGTTGGACGACGACATTTCTTGATGACGCAGCAAACGACCATGGTGGGTACCGGAACGTTACGTTTGAATTGGGAGGCAAAGGGGCGTACGGGAGACTCAAGCACGAGGCAGGAGTACACCGGTTGGTGCGTATCTCACCATTTAATTCACAAGGCAAACGACAAACTTCATTTGCGCTCGTAGAAGTGTTGCCAGCGGTCACTCCAGAGGACAAGGTAGAGTTAAGGCCTGACGACCTCGATACTTCGTTTGCGCGTTCGGGGGGTGCTGGTGGGCAGAACGTGAACAAGCGAGAAACTGCGGTGCGCATTGTGCACAAACCGACGGGACTCTCAGTCCACGTTTCTAACGAGCGCTCGCAAGCGGCAAACCGCGACAAGGCCCTGGCACTGCTCAAAGCCAAACTCTTAAAGCGCGAGGCCGAACGGATAGAGAAAGAGAAGCGGGGGCTCTCCATCGCGGCTACCACTGCAATCGAGTGGGGCTCGCAGATACGCTCGTACGTTATACATCCGTACAAGTTGGTCAAAGACCACCGTACTGACGTTGAGCATCACAACCCTGACGCCGTGTTCGAGGGCGACTTGGATGCGTTTATAGATGCGATGGAAAAGTCTTAGCGGTACTTCCGCGACGCGGTACAATACTTAGGTGATTTACTTTGACCACGTCAGCAAAATCTATACTGCCGCGCAGGCACCTGCGCTCGACGACGTTACGCTGTCCTTTGAGCCAAAGGAGTTTGTGTCTATTGTTGGTCACGCGGGGGCAGGCAAGACCACACTCCTCAAGATGATCTTGGCAGAAGAGCGGCCAACGTCTGGTGCAGTCTTTTTTGACTCTCAAAACGTTCACACTATCCCACGTGCTCGCCTCCATACGCTCCGTAGGAAAATCGGCACTGTCTTCCAAGACTTTAAACTCATCCCAGGTAAAACTGCCTACGAAAACATTGCTTTTGCTATGGAGGCAGCGGGACGGGCAGACGAGGAGATAGCTGCAGACGTGCCGCATGTGCTCGACCTTATTGATCTCTCAGACAAGGCATGGAACTTTCCTAAAGAGTTGTCAGGGGGCGAGCGCCAACGCGTCGCTATTGGCCGCGCCATCGTCAATCAGCCAGATGTGTTGCTTGCGGACGAGCCGACAGGGAACTTGGACCCAATAAACACCTATCAGGTGGTTGAGATTTTGAAGCGCATTAACGAACTTGGTACCACGGTCATACTGACGAGCCACAACAAGGGTGTCGTAGATTCATTAGGAAAGCGTGTGGTCACCATGGACAACGGCCGCGTGGTGCGCGACGATAAGGAAGGAAGATACGTCCTATGACCACCTTTAAACGCATACTTCGGGCTGGGTTTGTGAGCATGTGGCGCAACTCGTTTGTGTCTATCGCTGCAGTGTTTGTGATGACGATGACCATTATGATCATAGGCTCCTTGATGTTCCTTTCGGCGCTCATTGATCAGTTTGTTGAGTACGTGCAGGACAAAGTTGACGTCAACGTGTACTTTGTTACGACTGCGGATGAGCAGGAGATACTGAACCTCAAAGCGGCACTCGAGGGGCTCCCCGAGGTGGCGTTTGTCGAGTACACGTCGCGGCAAGATGTGTACGAGGAGTTCCGTGCCAACCACCAAGATGATGCTGAAATCGTTGGTGCACTTGAAGAGCTTGGTGAAAACCCGTTCGGAGCAACACTCGCGGTCAAGGCAGTAGACTCGACCCAGTTTGAGAATATTTACCGTTACGTTATTGACCGGCAAGAGGCAGACGTCACGCCGTTTATCGAGAGTGCGAACTATGAGCGCAATAAGACGGTTATAGACCAACTTAATGTAGTGACCGCGTATGTGGAGCGGCTCGGGCTCATAATTAGTTTCGTGTTTGCAGCGGCGTCGATGGCTATTACCTTTAACACGATTCGACTTGCTATTTACACCGCACGCGAGGAAATTGGTGTGATGCGTCTTGTTGGCGCTACCAACATGTATATCCGCGGACCCTTTATGGTTGAAGGAACTCTGTACGGTGTGATTGCGGGGGTGGTGTCGCTCATACTCTTCCTTCCGCTCTCGTATGGCTTGCGTGGCGCGTCGCAGGCGATGTTCAACGCAGACATCTTTGCCTACTACATTTCGAACCTCTGGTACTTCATCTTGGTCTTGGTGCTCACCGGGGCGGTCCTTGGTGCCGTTTCGTCCTTCCTTGCAGTACGTAAGTATTTGTCTGTATAATGCCCCCTATGAATCGTCCCCGATCTAACACTTCACGATCGGGCACTACTCCCCATAAAAAGCACAAATACATTTTCGTCTTTGGAGGTGTCATGAGTGGTGTCGGAAAGGGTATCGCTGCTTCGTCTATGGGTACCTTGCTTGAGGGACGTGGGTTTAAGGTCAACATAGTTAAAGTTGATCCGTACCTCAATGTTGACGCTGGAACCATGAACCCGACTGAGCACGGCGAGGTCTTTGTACTCAAGTCTGGCCTCGAAACTGACCAAGATATGGGGAACTATGAGCGCTTCCTAAACCGTGACTTGACCCCAGACGATTACATGACCGGCGGGATGGTGTATCAGTCGGTTATTGAGCGTGAACGCGCATTGGGCTACGGCGGCAAGTGCGTTGAGGCAATACCGCACGTGCGTGACGAGATTATGCGTCGTTTCAAGGCGGCTGCACACTACAATGCGAGTGACGTTTCGATTATTGAGATTGGGGGCACGGTGGGCGACTTTCAGAATGCGCTGTTTATAGAGGCGGCGCGCGTGATGAAGATGGAGCATCCAGAGAACGTTGCGTTTGTTATGGTGTCATACCTCCCAGTTCCAGGAACGCTCGGTGAGATGAAGACCAAGCCAACCCAGAGCGCGGTGAGAGAGTTAAACGGGTACGGTGTTCAACCAGACATGATTATTGCGCGCTCTACAGCACCTATTGATGCGCGCAGAAAAGAGAAACTTGCCATTGCGTGTAACGTGCGACCAGAGGCAGTGGTGTCTGCACCAGATGTTGCGTCTATTTATGATGTGCCGCTCAACTTTGCAGCAGCGCACGTTGATGAGCTGTTGTTGGATCTTTTGCACGTAAAGCCAAAGCAGCGACTCATCCTCACCAAGTGGAAGAAGTTTGTAACCACCATGCGCACGGCGAAGCGTGAGGTCAAGATTGCTGTTGCGGGCAAGTACTTTGATACCGGAGACTTCGTGCTCTCGGACGCCTACCTCTCGGTCATCGAGGCAATTAAGTACTCTGCGTATACCTTGGGGCTCAAGCCTACGATTACGTGGATTAACACCAAAGATATTGAGAGTGGCGCATACAAGTTAGAAGATTTGAAGAAGTTTGACGGCATTATTGTCCCAGGTGGCTTTGGCGAGACTGGTGTTGAAGGGAAAATTAAGGTCGCGCGCTACGCGCGCGAGCACAAGATCCCGTACTTCGGGCTTTGCTATGGACTCCACATGTTGCTTATTGAATATGCACGCAACGTCTTGGGGCTTAAAGACGCACACACGACCGAAATCGACCCAAAGACTAAAAACCCTGTGGTACTTATCATGCCCGAGCAGCGCCTCAATGTTGCAGAGAAGCGCTATGGCGGCACCATGCGTTTAGGGCACTACATTGCAAAATTGAAGAAGGGAACCATCGCGCGCGCCGCGTACGGTGTTGACGAGGTTGACGAGCGTCACCGTCACCGCTATGAGGTAAACCCCGAGTACATCAAGCAATTTGAGGACGCAGGCATAGTGTTCTCTGGAGTCTCACCGTCAGGAGTTTTGATGGAGATAGCAGAACTCCCCAAGTCAGTGCACCCGTTTATGGTTGGGGTGCAGTTCCATCCAGAACTCCAGGCGCGACCACTTGACCCACACCCACTGTTCACTGAGTTTTTAAAAGTGGCAGTTAAAAAATAATATGCCTCCAACACAACACATCTCGATCACCATCCCTTGGTACGTACCAGCTATCGTTGGCGCATCGTTTATCATTGCGGCTCTCGTCGGTGCGTATGCGTTTTATGCAGTGCGCACGCTCGACAATGTGCTCACGGTTACCGGCTCTGCCAAGGAGGCGGTCACGGCTGATACTGCAAAGTGGTCGTTGACGGTAACGCGCACTGTTGGTGAGGAGGGTATTACCCAAGGGTACGCACGCGTCACTAAAGATACCGAGACCGTGATGCAGTTTTTGAAAGCAAATGGTGTGTCTGACGCGTCAGTAACTACGCAACCGCAAGTGATGGACGAGATGTACCGTGGCGACGGCTATCCACGTCAGTTTAATATTCGCCAGACTATTATGGTGCAGGGTAAAGACGTGGCACTCATAGACTCACTGTCAAAGCGTGTGGCGGAGTTGTCAGCAAAAGATATTTTTGTGACTGCTAATTGGATAGAGTTCTACGTCTCTAACTTGCCAGAGTTGCGCGTACAACTCTTGGCTGACGCGATTACCGATGCCAAGGCGCGTGCCGAGCAAATAGCGGGCGCAGGCGGGCAGTCAGTTGGAGCACTGAAGTCGGCTTCGTCGGGCGTGGTGCAGGTTTTGGCTCCGAACTCGATAGACGTCTCTGATTACGGACAGTACGATACGCAATCAAAAGAGAAAGAGGTGATGGTCACGGCGCGTGCGACGTTCTTTGTCCGCTAAGTGAAGTGCGCACTATACATTTCAGGAGCGCTCCTCATAGTGGGAGCGTTTGTTGCTCTGCCGTACGTGGGAGGCGTGCTGCCTCTGGTGACCCAACCTACTCCGCGCGAGGCAGAGCTATTGTTTGGTGGCGATGTGATGTTTGATCGCTACATACGAGACGTGTCTGAGCGTCGCGGGCAGGTGTATGTGCTGTCGTGCCTTAGTGATGTGTTGAATTCCGCCGACTACACCGTGGTAAATCTTGAGGGACCCATAACTGAGTATGAGTCCACGTCGCGTGGCACCAGAGACGGTGAACCAGGGCACTACCGTTTTACGTTTCCACCAGAGACTGCAGCGACACTAAGGGGTAGCGGTGTTGATGTGGCGCATGTGGGCAATAACCACATGCGCGACTTTGGGAGTGAAGGTATAGCGCAAACAATAGCGACGCTCACTGCGGCAGGAGTTCAGCATTTTGGGAATCCGAACGACACGCCAGAAATGCGCACATATGCAACGACCGTGCGTGGCGTTCCCATAACCTTCGTAAGTTGGAATGACTGGGCGCAGGCTGAGGCAGCGGCGGTTGCATCAATTGCGGGTGCGCGTGCATCAAGGAGTGTACCGATAGTCTATACCCACTGGGGTGACGAGTACGTCGGAGCACCTGAGCGCGTACGAGTGCTGGCACATCGGTTTGTAGACGCGGGTGCAGCACTCATCATCGGCTCGCACTCACACGTTGAAGGGGAGTATGAGCGCTACCAGGGCGTTGATATTTACTACTCGTTAGGGAACTTAGTGTTCGATCAGTACTTTTCAGAAGAGGTAAGAAACGGCATACTCGTCCGCGCAATTATCAAAGACGGTGTAGTGACCACCGAGCGGATCCCAGTGCGTTTAGAAACCGACGGCCGCACTTGTCTGCGCAACTTACTTTAGCGGGCAGTGTGTAGCACAGTACGCTTTACCATCTGGGCCATATACTGAGGCGTCCTTGTCGCAACCACTACGAGCGCATTTAACTGCCATGGTTTCAGTGACCCAAGTTCCAATATTCTCCATATATTACTATTATAGCATGTAATCTAGAAAAATCAAGTATTTGGTACTCGCAAACTATCGCTTAAAATCGTGCTTCGTGGTATACAATAACGGTATTGCCGGGTCGTCTAATGGTAGGACTACTGCCTCTGGAGCAGTGTATCTTGGTTCGAGTCCAAGCCCGGCAGCACTTCGACTCGCTTTGCTCGCTCAGTGCAGGCTCTCTGCACGACGAGTGAGGCGAAGTGCCCTGAGCGTGTCGAAGGGCGCTTTATGTATTTCCTGTATATTCTTGAATGTAGCGACGGTTCTCTCTATACTGGTATTACGAACAACTTAGACCGTAGATTTCAAGAACACGCGAGCGGTATTGGTGGACGTTATACACGCTCAAAGCATATTCTCAAGATTGTCTATACTGAAGAATTTTCTGATCGTGCCTCAGCTCTGAGACGTGAGGCACAGGTAAAGGGTTGGCGTCGAGAAAAGAAGATTGCATTGTTTAGGAAAACCACATAGCAGAAGATATACAACTAAGACGCTATACTGCCTGAATGACACAGGAAGAGGCACTGACCATACTAAAGACTGGCTCTAACATCTTTCTTACGGGCGAGCCTGGGAGTGGTAAGTCGCACACAGTAAACCAGTACGTTGCATACCTCAAGGCGCGCGGGATTGAGCCGTCCATTACCGCATCAACCGGCATTGCCGCTACCCACATCCGCGGCATGACGATACACGCGTGGAGCGGCATTGGCATTGCGCAGTATTTGAGCGAGGAGGACTTAGACCGAATAGCCACGAAGGAGCATGTCGTGAAGCGCATTCGCTCGGCACAGGTCCTCATCATCGACGAAGTATCGATGCTTGCGGCAACGACGCTCGACATGGTCGACGCCGTGTGCCGTGAGGTGCGCCAGTCGCCAGAGGCATTTGGTGGGCTCCAGGTAGTACTGGTCG
The DNA here is from genome assembly GCA_023653145.1 of Minisyncoccota bacterium. GTDB lineage: Bacteria > Patescibacteriota > Minisyncoccia > Phycocordibacterales > Phycocordibacteraceae > Phycocordibacter. The sequence continues at coordinate 17,073 of JAMNXM010000009.1, forward strand.
GTGACTTCTTTCAACTTCCACCAATTACTCGAGGCGCTCAGGCACCTCAGGCTCGCCAAGACTCGTTTTACTCGGACGAGCCGCAAAGCATCTTTGCGTACGCGGCGAGCAGTTGGGCGCGACTCAAACCGATCGTCTGTTACTTAGACGAGCAGCACCGCCAGGATGACGCGCTCTTTCTTGAGATCCTCACTGCGATACGCACCAATACGGTAACAGAGGTGCATCGTACGACGCTTGCAACGCGAATAGTGGACGGTGAGGCAGATGGTATACCCAAACTCTATTCGCACAACGCTGACGTCGACCGTATTAACGCAACTGAACTTGGCAAGATTAAAGCACCACAGCAGCGCTACCAAATGACTGCATACGGGCGTGAAGTTTTGATTGAACACTTGAAGCGCGGATGCCTCTCGCCAGAGACCCTCGACCTCAAGGTTGGAGCATCAGTTATGTTTACCAAAAACAACGCGCAGGGTGGGTTTGTAAACGGAACGCTCGGCACTGTGGTTGCATTTGAGGAAGGGACGCATTACCCAATTGTCGAGACGGTGAGTGGTAAGCACATCGTGGCAGAGCCTCTCGAGTGGACAGTAGAGGACAATGGCAGGGCGCTCGCAACCATTACACAGGTACCGCTCCGCCTTGCGTGGGCGATGACAGTACACAAGAGCCAAGGTATGAGTATGGATGCAGCAGTTATAGACCTTTCGCAGGCGTTTGAGTATGGGCAAGGGTATGTCGCACTCTCTCGAGTGCGCACCATGGCGGGGCTTTACGTGCGAGGACTAAACGCTCGAGCACTTGAGGTGCACCCCGAGATACTCACTGTGGATGCGGAGTTCCGTAGCGTCTCTGACGAGGCAGTTACGCAGTTCGTGGCTCTCTCAGAAAAAGAGATCGCGACCTTGCATACTAACTTTATTAAAGCGCTTGGTGGTAAGGAGCCTGCGTCAGTACATGCAGTAAGTGTTCCAGAAGAAAAAACAAAAAAGACACATACTAAAATCCGCGAGGAATATGCAAACGCTTACACGCCATGGTCTGCAGAGGACGACGATGCGCTCCGTGCAGGGTACGAGGCAGGGACCACGCAGGCAAAACTTTCCCGTGAGTTTGGGCGTAAACCTGGCGCTATACGCGCACGACTCATTAAACTCGGATTAATTGACTCCGAGTAAGGAATTGTCAGTACTTAGAGGTTGGTGACGTTGAGGCGCACACCCTTTGAACTTGCAACCATGAGTGGGAGGTAGAGCATCAGGACGCCGTTTACAGACTTTGCCTCAGCTTTAGATGCATCAACTTCAGCAGGCAAGATGATTTGGCGGTAAAAACTGCCCCAGACACACTCCGCAAGGACCTGTTCCTTCTCTTCGTTTGCGGTGTTCTGGAAATATTCGCCGTTTGGACGCGTACGGTCACCCTTAATGGTGACGACATCGTTTTCGCCTTCAATTATGACTGAGTAGTTCTCGATCCCAGCGCCTGCAATCTGCGCGTAGACCAAAATGGCGTGCGGCGTTTGGAAGATATCAACTTTGAGTTGATCAACAACCTGATTGTTTGCCGCAGCAGCTTTCTCTGCAGCTTTTTTTTGCGCTTCGACTTGCTCAGCGCGCTCGTCAGTTGGCGTTGTTGGAACAACGTCTTTACTCTTGAGGCGTTGCAAGAACGACATATACCAGTAGTATACGCGCGAAACGCATGCGCGTACGTCACGCACGTTCAGTCTGTGTGGATATCAACTATTCAAAAGTGTAGTCGCCGGGAGAGAGTGTTGCAGTTTCAAATGGGTACAACCTCAAGAGTGCGTTGCCGAGAATAAATTTTTCTTGGAGTGGCCCCCACACACGCGAGTCTGAACTTCCGCCGCGATTGTCACCAAGGACAAAGTACTCGCCTTGGTCGAGTACGGTGGTGTTTGATTCATAGGAGCGGTATTGGTCTTTTACGTATGGTTCGTCGAGCGTTATCTCTGTACCGTCTACGGTGGTGATGCTGACCACGCCGTCCACGATACGGACCGTCTCTCCAGGTAGTCCAATGACGCGTTTAACGAAGTACGTTGCAGGATCAAACGGGTAACGGAAGACGATTACTTCGCCGCGCTCGGGTGTGTGCCAGTGTTGCGACAGGATATCAATGACGAGGTAGTCGCGCGGTAGTATCGTGGGGGTCATTGACCCACCAGAGACAATGAATGGTTGTGCAACAAACATTCGAAAGGGAACGACAATGAGAAATGCGAGAAAGGTAAACTTGAGAATCTCGTACAACGTCTCCCAGACAGATGAGCGGTCGGCAAAGTCAGGCGGCATGTTGGTAGTATACGCGCTCGCATCCGTTTTAGTGCATGTCTTGTCCCCACGAATACAGATGTCACGCATCTGACTCAGATGCGCTATGGTACAAATAACGCATGGGCAGAGTCTGTTGCCTCGTTCTATTTGGCGCACTGTTGTTGCCGCTCAACAGCGCACTCGCGGCAACGATTACGTTCTCTCCTGCGACTGCATCAAAGAGCGTGAGTGAAGAGTTTACTGTCAAGGTATCCGTAAATCCGGACGGCAAAAGTATTAACGCAGCAGACGGCACTATTACGTTTGACCCTGCAGTGCTGTCAGTGACCAATGTCTCGCGCGAGGGGTCAGTGTTTTCACTCTGGACGGCAGACCCGTCATACTCAAACGCTGCTGGAACTATTACGTTTAGCGGTGGCAGCCCGGCGTCTGTCTCGTCTTCGGGCACCTTACTCACTATTAAGTTTAAAGGCAAGGCGCCCGGCACTGGTCCGGTGGCGGTGAGTAAAGCGTCGGTGCTTGCAGCTGACGGGAAAGGCACCAACGTCTACGAGAAAGGTGCTGACGCGTCGTACACCATTACCGCAGGCGCACCAAAACCTCCACCAGAACCTGAGCCCGCGCCAGTTGCAGAACCCGAACCAATTGCTGGCGGTGGGGGAGACTCGCTTGTGCCGGCGCCTGACATTAGTTCTCCGACGCACAAAAAGCCAGAGCAGTGGTACGCCACATCAAGTGTGGTGGTGTCGTGGAAAGTTCCGCCTGGCATGGTGAGTATCCGTACCTTGATTTCTAAGGATCAAAAAGAGAAACCTAAAAAAGTCACAACTCCGATTGTCGATCGCCAGTCATTTGATGGACTCGAGGAAGGTGTATGGTACTTCTCGGCACAGTTCCGTGACGACTTTGAGTGGGGTGCTATTGGAGTGCGAGAGATCCGTATCGATGTAACGCCACCTGACGAGTATGATGTTGCACTTTTAAATCCAGGGAACGGTGCACCACCAAAATTTGTACTGGGGACTACTGATGCATTGTCGGGGATGAATCGGTACGAGATATTCTTGCAGGGCGCAATTGCGGCTACTGCAAAGGAGGCTGATCTTGTCGATAAAGCCTTTCCGGTGCCGCCTCAGGCCGGTGGTATGCAAGAGGTAGTGATCAAAGCGTATGACAATGCAGGAAATGTTCGTGAGGTAAAAAAACAACTTGAATTACCGCTCGTTGAGCAACCTAAACCAAAAGGTGCAGAAGAAGAGGCGCCAGCACCATCTGGGTTTCGCGTTGAGTGGATAGTGATTGCGCTTTTTGCCTTTATTACTGGTGGACTGGTTGCCTGGCAAGTACAAATGCGCAAAGTTGCGGAACGTAACCAAACACAACTTTTGCAGCACGTCATTGAGTCTCGTGAGCGTAACGACAAAGTGTTTGCCGCGCTCCGCGAAGAGTTCGAGCAACTCGTCAATGATTTTGATGAAAAACCACAACTCACTGCAGCTGAACGCGATTTGCTTGAAAAGTTAAAAGAAGCACTCGACATCTCAGAAGAGGTTGTCGACTCCGATATCGAAGGATTGAAAAAAATTATCAAAAGTCAGCATTAAATGCGCCTAAACGCAGTCTACGCAGTTACAGACTGACTCTCGATACCCACCACAGCGAAGGGTGGGTTTTTTGCTCGATTTTATACCCAGGTTTACGCAAAAAACGTTGCAATATAACGGCGTTTCGATTTTTGCAGTGATAAAATTATATGCGTAGGGCGCGCACGAAACGCGAAGCGTTTTGCGTGTCGTTTCTGCACACATGCGAACATCGTTTTTCTCACGAACACTGTATGCGACCAAGGTAGTCCTTGTGCTGTTATTTGCTGTTGGTGCTGTGTATGGGACGTGGCTCACTAAAGATTTTGTTGGTGCGTACTTGGAGACAAAGACAGTTCACGTATTTCCGACTGTGGTTGAGTCACGTGGATGGGTTGGGCACTCTCAGGTGCTTGCACAAGAAGTTGCACCTAATGGAACATTCATAGATTTTACGCGAGACATTGCGGCATACATTCTGGTTGCTGGCGCAGCAACGTCGACTTCACCTGCAGAGCCGCAACTAGAATCAAGCGCAGCACCGATTGAAGTTGAGTCAGAGCAATCTGTAGAACCAACACCAGAGCAGGAATCTGTGGTGGCACCAGAGTCACCTGAACCTCAAACACCTGAGCCTCAGTCAGAGCCTGTGGGTGTACCAGATGCACCGGCGTCCATCATTGATGGACTTAGTCAGTTTGCGGAGCGTAAGACAAGTGACTATGGGATAGTCGGACACACGGCACTCGCCACCACTGTTCCTGACACGACTGATGCGCCAGTTGAGGAAACGGCTGAGGAAGCGGCCATTGAACCTCTGCCTGAGATTGAGGAGCCAGAGAATGTCGACGTGCCGGTGTGTGAAATTCATGAGCGCGACTGTTACACCGTCGAGGTTTCCGGTTTTGCGCTTGGCGGAAGTATTACTGACACTGTGTTTGAAAAGGTGTCACTCGGCTTTTCGTTTGCAGGACGCTCTGATGTTGGTGAGTCAGCCGTCGATGATCGTTTGTTGGTTCGTTACTTCGATGATGGTGTGTGGCGCCAAGCAGGAGAAATTTATCTCAACAAAGAACTATCAAATGCTGCAAACGGTGGCTACTTTACGAGTGCACTTGACGGCGTTGACTCATGGACTGACCTTGCTGATGTACGTGTGGTTGTTGAGTATGCACGAGAGAACTCTAACGCCGATACGGAACTGTATCTTGATGCCGTGTGGCTCTCTGCCGACTATACTGACCGCGCTCAGCAAGTGCTTGAAGGTACGACGGACCTTGAAGGTGTGCCAGAAAACGTACTCAGCGAGTTAGCGGATGACGGCGGAGTCACACTCGAAAGTGGAGAGCGGGTATCGTTTGCATTTACGGATGACGTCGCTGTCGACACACTTGAGATGCGCACGTCTCAAAAGTCGTTTAAGTCTTTCAAAGACGGAAAGCCAGGCAAGCGTCGCGCGGCTGAGCGCGCTGAGCGTCCACCCGAGTACGTGTATGTGAGTGTCACCAACACGAGTCTCCAAGAAGACACGTTCCAACTCTTCGCCGCGTTTCCGGGCGGCGCTGGCTCGGTCACGGGGGAGCGCTATCTGAGAAACATTGCAACAGAAGAGCCGAGCGTTACCTACGAAGACGTGACCTACTTTTGTGAGTCTGGGTGGGCAACGACCACACCAAACGTATGCGCTGCAACAGGAGAGTCCTTCCAGTGCTCGGAGCTCAGTGAAACTGGCGAAAATTGTCTGGTACGCAATGTTGCGGTGCCAGGTGCTGCTCAGGTGGTGTATGAGAATCGTTGGGTACCTGTCGCTTTTACTCCAGTTGCTGCGGGCGCATTGAACC
>JAMNXM010000040.1 GCA_023653145.1 Minisyncoccota bacterium
CATGCGGCGCGAAGGGTACGAGATCCAAGTGTCTCAGCCGCAGGTCATCATCAAGGACGTAGACGGTCAGAAATTCGAGCCGTTCGAAGAAGTGGTTGTTGATACACCATCTGAGTTTCAAGGAGCAATTATTGAACGCCTGGGAGTACGTGCATTCCAAATGTCTGACCTCAAGATTCATGGCGACACGGTGCGCATGATCTTTAAGGGTCCAACCCGAGGACTCTTGGGGTACCGCAACCAGTTTGTCGTGGACACCAAGGGCGAGGGTATTCTCTCAAGCCGCTTTATAGACTTTGAGCCGTACGTCGGTGAGATCAAGAAACGCCAAGTAGGCTCCATGATTTCTATGGCGTCTGGCAAGGCACTTGGGTTCTCGCTCTTTAACCTCCAAGATCGCGGTACCTTATACATTGGTCCAGCAGTTGAAGTGTATGAAGGTCAGGTGATCGGTAACACCTCAAAGGGTGAAGAGATGACCGTGAACCCAACAAAGGGAAAGCAACTCACCAACATGCGTGCATCAGGCTCTGACGACGCAATCATGCTCACGCCTCCCTATGAATTGACTATTGAACGTGGACTTGAGGTGATGGGTGACGACGAGTATCTCGAGATCACTCCAACGTCAGTACGTTTGCGAAAGCAAGCACTCACTGAGAACGATCGCTCAAAAGCTCGCCGCTAAGACGAGCGGTATAGTGGGGACATGCAGTACTCGTTCAAAGCCAAACTCTGGGTGTGGCCGGGAGAGAAGGCGCAGTGGCGCGGAGTAACCGTCCCGAAAGAACTTTCAGCAAAGATTAAAAAGGCAGTCAAGGTAAAGCGCGGATTCGGCTCAGTGCGTGTGCACGTTACCAGTGGGCACTCGCGGTGGGACACATCAGTGTTTCCAGATACCAAGGCTGGCACCTACCTTTTATTTATTAAAGCGTCAGTGCGACGCGCAGAAGGGTTAGACGACGGTGACACAGTGTCGGTCTCTTTGAAAATACTATGACGCGAAATGAGTTTGAGAAATTGGTCGCAGCTGCGCTCGACCACGTACCAGAGAAGTTCATAAAGCACATGAAAAACGTGGCGGTCTTGGTTGAAGAGGGGGAAGATACTGGAGAGATCCTTGGCCTCTATCAGGGCGTACCTCTGTCGGAGCGGGGTGATGCGTATGGTATTGATATGACGCTCCCTGACACTATTACGCTCTATATGAAGCCGATACTCAGAGAGGCCGAAGAGTCGCGTCTCACCGCCACACAGGTGGTCGAGGAGACGCTCTGGCACGAAATTGGGCACTATTTTGGACTTGATGAGGGCGCTGTCCACGCACGTGAGGAAGAGGGTACTAACCGCTACGGCGGGGCAGTATACTAGGGGCATGCCCATCTCAAAGCGCGTACTGTATATTGAGGACGAAAAATTTTTTGCTGATACGGTAGAAAAGGTACTTCAGGCAGTAGGGTACGAGGTCAAACAGGCAGGCGACGGCGAGCGCGGCCTTGCACTTGCGCGCGAATGGAAGCCCGACCTCATACTCCTCGACCTCCTCCTCCCAAGGGTAGAAGGCTTTGAAGTGCTACGCCAACTCAAAAGTGACTTAGCAACGCAAAAGATTCCGATCGTTATCCTTTCAAACCTCAACTCAGAGGACGACGTCAAAAAGGCAACAGAACTTGGTGCAAAACACTTTTTTGTGAAGGCGGTGACGATGCCGACAAACATCGTAACCATGGTTAAGGACGTTGTAGGAGAGAGGCACGCGTAAGTATCCAATGTTCGCCGCTATTCCAGAGCAACTGCTCCTCACGGTCATCGGCAACCTTGTATCGGTAGTGGTACTGGTCGTGGTCGGGCTGTTTGTATACATCCAGGCGCCCCGAGCATTGATTAACCGCTTGTTCCTGTTTCTCTCGCTCTCGTTGGGTACCTACGCATTCTTGATAGCAGGCGCTGCGCTCCAAACCACGTATGAAAGCGCCTACCTATGGTCGTTTTTTACCGTACTCAATGTGTTTATAGTGATGGCGTCGGTGCATCTCTTGCTGGTCACTATTGACCGTGATGACGAGTGGCGGTGGTTTATCAGAGCATCGTACCTCATAGGGTTTGCCATTTTAGCGACAGCACTCTACCAACCCGCGTGGTTTATGGAGGGTGTGTCGCCGCGTGGCTACTTTACGTATTACCGAGACGTCGGCTGGCTCTATAACGTTATGATGGTGTATTTCGTTTCATTCCCACTTGTGGCACTCGGCAGGCTGTTTGTTGAGTTCTTTTCCGTTGAAGGGGAGCGCCGGGTACGGTATGGGTACTACGGGTTTTCATTTGTGCTCGGGTTTGGGCTTGGACTCATAAATTATTTGTTTGCTATTGGCGTTCCTGTAGACCCGTTCTTTGCCTCGCTCATTGGACTCTCGTTTATCCCGATGGCATATGGCATCTTTGCGCACCGTCTCCTTGATGTGCACATTGCACTCGTACGTGCAGTCTATGGCGCGGTAGCCATTGGAGCTATCGCGGCGTTTTTTGTGTTTCTTATATTTGCGAACGACTTTCTAGAGCGCGCGCTCCCCGGGCTTCAGTTCTGGATGATACCGCTCTTAGCAGCAACAGTTGCCGTAGTGACGTCGCGCTTAGTGTGGTCGCAAACGCAAAATGCTGATCGATTGAAGTACGAGTTTATAACTATCGCCGCGCATAAGCTACGCACGCCGCTTACGCGTATCCGTTGGGAGGTGCCGACACTACTCCAACGAGCAGGAGACGACCCTGTACTCAAAGAGGGGATACTGCGGATCGATGTCGCAAATAATCGCCTGATTGAACTCACTAACATTTTGATGGAGGCGGCGCATACTGAAGACACAGCCTACGGGTATAAAAAGGAACCTATTGACCTTGCAGTTGCGATTAAAAACGCGCTTGGACGTTTTGATACGACTATAAAAGAAAAGAACCTCTCTATCGTGACGTCTCTTGACCCAGCGATTAAAAAGCCTGTTGGAGACCCAGGGCGCATCGCCTCTGTGGTTGACGTGATGATAGAAAACGCTGTGATGTACAACAAAAACGGGGGGTCAGTGCGTATTGCAGTTACGCCAGAGTCGGCGGGGCGCATTCGCTTTACGGTGTCAGACACTGGTATTGGCGTGCCAGAGGACGATCAGGGGCGGATATTCTCGTCGTTCTACCGCTCTGACGCCGCCAAGCGCACCGACACCGAGGGCGTGGGTATAGGACTCTCTATTGCAAAAAACATTATTCAGAAGCACGGCGGCCGCATGGGCTTTGAGTCAGTGGGGAACAACAAAGGTGCCGCGTTTTGGTTTACGCTCCCGACGTAAGGTACTTAATAGATCCGTGAGTTTCTTATTGTATTCTCCGCACTATCTGCACGATGTGCCTGGTGGCCGAAGAGTACTCCAAAAATACCGCCCAAAACTCCGAATGTTACTAGTTGCCCGTTACTAAGTTGATCAAAGTAAGTGTCGTGTGCGTAAAGCTCGTAACTGCAACCAAGCGTTAGTCCTGTAACTGCTCCCATTATTGCGTATGCAAGCATATACTCCATGTAAACGGTTGTTTCATTGTTTTCTTTCATATATTTTAATTATACACTATAAACGGTGTATAGTCAAGTAGTATTGTATGCTTATACTGAGCCGTTTTTGAGGAGTGCGGCGAACTCTTTTTGCACTTTCTCAAGTTTCGGGTTTATGACGATGGCGCAATACGAGTTTGATGGGTTGCGTACAAAGTAGTCGTGGTGGTAACTCTCCGCTTCAAAAAACTCTGTGAGTGGCTCTACGTCGGTAACGACTGGTGCGCCAAGTTTGTTAGATGCGTTTATGTCACTGATGAATGATTCGGCTTCAGCTTTTTGTTCTGGAGTCGTATAGAAAATGACTGAGCGATACTGTGTACCGACATCTGCACCTTGCCTGTTTACGGTTGTAGGGTCATGCGAGCCAAAGAAAACCAAAAGGAGGTCGCGGTACTTAACCAGAGTAGGGTCATACTCGATCTTTACACACTCTGCGTGACCGGTCGTGCCGCTACACACTTGGTCATACGTTGGGTTTGGCACTGAGCCACCTGCATAGCCAGGAGCAACATGCGTAACTCCGCGCATCATGGTAAAGACTGCCTCAGTGCACCAGAAGCACCCACCTCCAAAAACGGCAGTTGCCGTCATACGGTAGGAGTAGTCAGATCAGCAACGGTTTCTTCAGTATCAGCGGGAGGTTTCGGTGCGCGAGGTGGAGGGACTTTGTTGGTATCGAGGTCGAGACATACCGAGTTGATGCAGTAGCGCTTGCCCGTTTCGGTTGGGCCGTCGTCAAACACGTGACCAAGGTGCGAGCCACAACGACTGCAGGTAGTTTCGACGCGGGTCATGCCGTGGGAGTCATCTGCTTTTTCAGTTACGGCTCCGGGAATTGCTTGGTCAAAACTTGGCCAGCCGGTCATTGAGTCAAATTTAGCAGTGGACTCAAACAGTGGCTGGTTACACACTTTGCACGCAAAGGTTCCGTCAGGAGTTTTGGTCAAAAAGTCGCCCGTGTAGGGGAGTTCAGTGCCTTTGTTGCGCAAGACCTCATACTCTTCCGGGGTGAGTTTTGCCTTTAATTCCTCTTCAGTAGGGACTTTGAAGTCTTGTGTCATAGTGCTAGTCTACCATAATGCACATTGGAATCTCAGGAGCACCAGGGTCGTTTTCGCAAGAAGCGGCACTCAAGTTTGACCCAAACGCTCAGATTGAGTTTCTTGTATCAGTAGAGAACGTATTGTCAGAACTTGAGAAGGGCACCATTGAACGCGGCATATTTCCAATCGAAAACTCGACCGGTGGCATTGTGATCGAGGCGGTTCATGCAATGGCAAAGCATCAGTTTGAAATAGAGAAACTGTTTGAGATAGAAGTAAATCAGAACCTGATCGTGCAAAAGGGTGTGACC
>JAMNXM010000010.1 GCA_023653145.1 Minisyncoccota bacterium
CCAATTACTAACGACCAGCATGACTTTATCTATAAAGCTGAGGTCAATACGGGGCAGGAGGGTGGCGACTACAGCACCAATATTGTCTATATTATAGTCCCCGTTTTCTAACATATGCACACCAGCACTCGCTTCTCCTTTGGTATCATACGCAGTATGGTGCTTCGCACGATCGGGGTCTTTCTTATTGCGGGTACTCTGCTGTGTGCTCCTGGGGTATCTTTCGCCGCCGATGAGTTAACCATCACCCCGGTCATTATTGATGAGAAGGCAAAGATCAGAGACATTCTTAAAGAAACCATTACGGTCACAAACGCAGGAGAGCGCGTTTTGAGGCTTTACCCATCAGTATTTGATGTCAGCCCCGTTGAAGGTCAGGCAGACCAATTTGTACGCGCCGAGGACTCGCTCGAGCGTTCGGTCTCTCTTGCAAATTGGATTGAACTCTCACGTGGCGTTATTGAACTCGGTCCCGGAGAGTCAAAAGAGATACCATTTGTGATTCGAGTGAACCTGAATGCTACGCCAGGGAAGTACTACGCGCACGTCACCTTTGGTGAGGGTTCGACACGAGACGATTCTGACGCCACAGAGCCCCTAGGCACGGTGACCGTCAATGTCGAGGTGCAGGCTGATATTAAAGAGGTACTCCAACTTGGTTCATTTTTTACCGACAACATCTTTTTTTCAGGCGATGACATACTCTTTAACTACCAGATCGAAAATATTGGCAATCAGAATCTGAAGCCAAACGGAGAGATTCGCGTCTATGATCGTCGCGGCGTTGAGGTCGCTTCAATACCTGTAAATCAGGACGGCGCGTCATTTACTCCAGAGCAAAAGGCACTCCTTGCCTCGGTATGGAGTGGCGCAGAAGGGTTCGGCAAGTACAAGGCATTTTTAGATATCAGTTACGGTTCAAATCAGACCGCGTCTGTACAAGACACCATATACTTCTGGATCGTTCCGTGGAAAGAACTTGCCGCATTCTTTACGATCGGTGCGCTGTTAGTTATCTTCTTTGTGTATTCGTACCATCGGAAACTTGAACGACGGTATGCGCTTGCGCACGCTGGTGCACATCCGCCACGGATGACGTATCACGAAGAGCCGCTCCGCCGTCCGCAAGGGCGCACCTGGGCAGGGTACTTTGGGTTTGGCGCTCAGGCTCCAGCACGACCGGTGTATACGGAGCCTCAGGAGGTTCGTCCGCTCAGAAAGGCTGCCCCTGTTCGTGAGGTGCTACCACCAACACCAGCGGTCCCTGAAGTGCATCGTACGGTCCTTCATGTCACTGCGCCCCGCGCACAGACCACGGGTACTACTATTAATCTCAAAGACCTGCGACATCCTGCTCGAGGCGAAGTCCAGCACGAGCCGCATGAGATTCACGTTATCAATTTGAAAAAATGATCGGGTTTCAACGCACCGTTTTCTGGTGGGTGTCACTGACGCTTATCGTTCTGGCACCGTATGGTGCGTACGGCGCCGAGGACTCTATTACTGTTTCGGTTACACCTCCGCTTTTTCAACTCAGTATTAGCCCGGGCGAGACGTGGTCAAGTTCACTCAAAATCGTAAACACTAACCCGTACGACGTTACGTACTACACGTCTGTCGTGAACTTCCAACCGTCCGGAGAGGCTGGTACTGGTACGTTTGAGCCGATTATTGCAGACTTCGGCACAACATCACTAAGTGCGCGAACACTTGCGCAGTGGATCGATATCGCTCCTGACCCAGTCACCGCCACTCGCGGGCAGAGTGTTGAGATACCGTTTACGGTGCGTGTCCCAACTGATGCAGAACCAGGAGGGCACTATGCAGCAGTGCTGGTTGGCACTAAGCCGCCTGCACAAACCGAGGCGGGATCCCGTGTCTCAGTTTCAAGTTACGTGTCGAGTTTATTTTTTGTGAAAGTTGCAGGGGACGTTGTTGAGGAGGCGCGCATTCGCGAGTTTGTTTCTGATCGTGCCTTTTACGAGTCACCCGACGCGCGCTTTCTTTTGCGATTCGAAAACCTCGGGTCCGTGCATGTGCGTCCGGCGGGAGACATTGTGATCTATAACATGTGGGGTAAGGAACGTGGGCGCGTCGCAATTAACCAAAAGACTACATTTGGGAATGTACTCCCAAAGAGCGTGCGGAGGTACACATTCGACTGGAGTACAGAGTTTTCACCACTCGATATTGGGAGATACAGCGCAACGGTCACACTAGTCTATGGGAGTGATGCACGGAAAACGGTAACTGCCACAACGTACTTTTGGGTCGTACCAGTGCTACCTGTTGCGGCGACTGTTGGGGGAGTCATTAGTTTTTTGCTTTTCTTTTCCTATCTCATACGACGGTACATACGTAGAGTGATCGAACTTGAGAGAGTCGTACATGGAACAGTCGATTCTGTACCAGTGCAAGAAATTGCGCGACCTTTGGCCGCATTCACTCGACCACTCCAAGAAGGGGTTGTAGATCTTCGAAGGGTGGCGCTCGCTACAGAGGGGGAGTTACATCAGCAGAGATATACCCGAGATAGTGATTCCCGAATCTCGGCAAGCCAATTTTTGGCTAGATATAAGCTTTTCTTTGTGTTCCTTGCGCTTTGTATTGTGACGATCCTAGCTGTTCGTTGGTACTTCTCGGATGCACTGAATCCAACGAAGCCGTTTCAAATTGAGCAAACCGAAGGACCAGAAGTAGAAGTGCGGTAGCTAGACCAGGACTTTTATCCACATATTCTTTGCTACGTCAATATTGCGTCAGAAAATACCCTTATAATTCAAGGCACAGGGCGAACGATGGTTAGCGTTCAACCTACTATTAATTTATAAACGTTAAGTACGCACGTAGAGTTATGAAACAATTACTATTTGTAGAAAGTCCCCGCACGTCGAGTTTCAAGACTCTCGTGGCGAGCGTCTTGTCACTCGCGCTCATTTTATGGGCAACAGGGTTACCAGCGCTTATGCCGTTTGTAAATGCGGCCGCACTAACCAGTATTAGCGATACACTTTCAGATTCGGACCTCAGCGCAGTCTCTGACCATGCGTGGGCTTTCACCACCATTGCAGCGCTTGACGCAAACGACACCATCGTCTTTACACTCGACCCCACCTCATCACTCTTTACTGTTGGAAACCTTGCGGCGACTGATGTGACAAACGAGGCGGGACTCAATGTCGTCTCAGCCTGTGGCGGTGGCGCCGACGAGTTGACTATGTCAACCACAACGTCATCAATTACGCTCACGGTCTGTGCAGGTGACAACATCACCGCCGGCGCAAAGACTTTGACCTTCGACAACAACCGCATCACGAACCCTGGCGTACAGGCTTCGTACATTATGCGCGTTCGTACCACGAACGATGGTGGCGTGACTCGCGACACCGCGGACACGCGCGTCGCGATTGTGAACGATGTCGTCGTTACTGCATCAGTTGATACCATTTTTAACTTCACAGTTTCAGGTGTTGCGGCGAACCAAGCAATCAATGGTGATACTGCAACAACATCAACAACAACCTCAGCAATCGCGATTGGGTTTGAAACACTCTACCCAGGTATTGCAGAAGTCGGTGCCCAGACTTTGTCTGTTGAAACAAACGCTGATGGCGGATTTGCAGTGACAGTGGTGCAAGATCAGAACCTCACATCAGCAACAGGTGCAGACATTGACCTCTTTGCTAACGGTGACGCGACATCAACCCCAATTGTTTGGCAGTCACCTGCTGGAACGCTTGGTACTGAGAACACATACGGTCACTACGGCGTAACTAGCGAGGACTCATCACTCTCAGGTGGTGACACCTTCGGTACTGCGCTCTACGTCGGTAACATCAGCACGCCACGTGAGGTCTTCTACCACAACGGACCGTCTGATGGGTCAACTGCGCACATTGGACAGACTCGTGTTGGTTACAAAATTGAAATCGACTCGCTCCAGGAAGCAGGCTCAGACTACACCAATACTCTGACCTACGTTGCGACCCCAGTATTCTAGTTCGATGAATAAAACCCCCACTTCGGTGGGGGTTTTTGTTATCTCACTAAAGAATGCGGTATACTACACCCATGAATAAGACGCTTCGCAAGGTATCCGTACTTGCTATCGCATTTGCCCTCTGCGCACCATTTACAACACTTGCAGATTCCGAGGGAATACAAATTAGTCCGGCGCTTTTTGAAGAGCGTGTTGATCCAGGTAAAACGTACGACTTTACGCTCAACGTGAGAAACACGAGCGCACTCGAAAAGACATATTACGTTTCAACAAAGGATATTAAGGATGTCGACGGCGCAGGTCGCCCTACATTTGCAGAGGAAGGGGAGCCAACTGACTATGACTTGTCACGTTGGGTAACACTGAAGGCCGAATCAGTCACTCTTGCGCCAGGTGGAAGCGCGGCAGTTCAGTTTTCAATTGCAATTCCATCAGACGCTGCTCCGGGCTCACACTTCGGCGGAGTGTTCCTCACCACTGAACCACCACGTCTTAGAGAAATTGGTACCGCTGTTGGTGTAAGTGTTGGGAGCCTCTTGAGTCTCCGCATTAGCGGTGAGGCGATTGAGAATGCGCGACTCAGAGAGTTTTCTACAACCCAATTGATATACAACGGACTTCCCATAGCATTTGATACGGGGATGGAGAATTTGGGAAACACACTGCTTAGACCAACTGGCTTTATTGAGATCGTCAACATGTTCGGTACTGAAGTTGCTAACCTCAAAGTAAACGAGTCAAACGCGGGACTCTTTCCTAAGGCGGAACGTGCATTTAATGTGGTGTGGGAGTCTGATGACTTTCAGTTTGGTCGCTACCAAGCAGTACTGAGTCTCGTCTATGGTGACGATGTACGTAAAACTGTTTCTGCAACTACCTCGTTCTGGGTACTACCTCTCAAGCCTATTGCTGGAGTACTCGGGTCTATCCTCGGAGTCTTGCTAGTGCTCTACATACTCGTTAAGGTATACATCGCGCGCACGTTGAGCGCTATGGGTGTGAGTCGCGAGGCACGTGCAGCACGTAAGTACGAGCGCTCGATGTCAAAGACTATGTTCACTATCGTTGTACTCCTCATCTTCTGCGCACTCTTTTTGGGCGGACTGTTCCTCATGTTTGCGTAGTATGTTTTCGTACGCCGTACGCGCACGCTCAAAAATACTAGCGTTTGGAGTGGCGTTCGGAATTTTTTCGTACTCACTTACTACGGTACCTGTGTATACGACTCTTGAGTCGAGTACGCTCGTGGCTTCTGCCGTGGTGGGGATGTTTGCTGGCGTACCTACAAACGAGTACAACACGCTTGCGGCTGACCTTGCTGCAAAAGAGGCAGAACTCTCGGCACGAGAGATGGCATTGACGGGCACTCCAACTCCGAAGCCAGAGCGCTCACTTGGCGATTGGTTTGGTATTGCCGCGTTTGGGGTGAGTGTTGTTGTGTTGGCGCTCCTCCTCATTAATTTTTACGGTGATTATCGTCGTGCATACCACGACAGGTCACGCGGGATCTACGAAATTCATCTCGAGCACTAGGCTGTGGGCTGTATACTAGTAGTATGGCTTTCATCCGCTGGATGATTGTGGTTTTGAGCGTCGTATTTCTTACGACGCTTGCCATTAATGCGGCTGACACTATAGACACTCCTGGCTCGTCACTCATCGGTGCTGCGATTGGCGCGCTTGATGCTCCGCCGTGCCCAGAAGACATGGTGCTCGTGTCTATGAGCGGGGGAGACGTGTGTGTTGACCGGTATGAGGCATCTACGAGTGACACGTGCCCCTATCAAGACCCTATGAGTAAGCGCGAGACTGATGACAATTTGTCACTGGACTCTTGTGTGCCTGAGTCAGTAGCAAATCAAAAACCGTGGCGCAATATTTCTCGTCAGCAGGCAGAACTTGCATGTGCGCGTGTAGGCAAGCGCCTCCCGTCAAACAGCGAGTGGTACCGAGCGTCACTTGGGACACCTGACAAAAACATTGGTTGGGGAAAGGAGGATTGTAACGTACACACGAGCGCTGAGGCACCAGATACGACCGGCTCACGTGCAAACTGTCGCTCTGCCGCGGGAGCGTATGACATGATAGGGAATGTGTGGGAGTGGCTTGAAGAAACGGTTGTTGAGGACAAGTACATCGACACTGCGTTTCCTGACGCAGGTTATGTGACCAATATAGATGCGCGCGGCATTCCTATTGGCACAGACGCGGTAAATCCTGACGATGCATTCTTTAGAGACTACTTTTGGCTCGAAGGAGAAACCGTGCGTGGCATGCTCCGTGGTGGGTACTGGCGTAGCAAGTCTGATGCTGGCCAATACGCACTTAACGTAACGGTACCTCCCTCGTTCGTTGGTACTGCGGTCGGGTTCCGCTGTGTCAAAGATGCAAACTAGCATGCGCACACTCTTGATACTGTTTGCTTCTCTAATACTCGCTCTTGGTCCAGGAGTCGCAGAGGCTCGCGCGCTCACAGGAGTGCGTGACCTAGTCTCAACGTCGCAAAAAAGTGCAACCTCAACACACGAGATCACCTTTACCGTAACAACTGCAGTTCCGGCGTCTGGTGCTATTGTGCTCACACCACACGCAGGTGCATTTTCGATACCTGCACTTTTTGATTACACAGATGTAGATATTGCAGTTTCAAATGGTGGACCATTTGTGGAGCGTGACACCGCTCCTACCGCATCAGGGTCAGAAGATGGTGTCTCAGTGATTACTGGATCAAATGGTTCAATTACGTTTACACTTAATTCAACAACGGGTGTGAGTGCGGGTGAGCGTGTCCGCATTCGATTGGGAACAAACGCGACTCATGAAGAGGCAGGAGATCAGCTTATGACGCATCCGTCCACCGTAGGGTCGTATCGAATGACCATTACGACGCGAGATGCAAGTGGTGGAGCGCTTGACGACGCTGGTACACGGATCGCCATTGTTAACCAAGTTCGTATGTCCACTATTGTTACGCTCTTTCCCCCAGAACGGCTCAATGGACTGCCATCAGGGGCACTCTCATTCAATAACGCGACGATCGAATTATCCCTCAATACGAACAAAGATGGTACGTGCCGGTATGCAACGTCAACTGGTGTAGCGTACGGGGCAATGACCGGAGTGTTTTCATTTACGGGACAGCAACTCCATACGGTGACTATTGGGGGACATGCAAACGGGACTTCGTACTCGTACTATGTGCGCTGTATAGGTGGCGATGGTGCCTTTAACGAAGACGACTACGCCATCTCGTTCTTTCTCGAAGCGACACCGGCAATAAATGTGTCTACTGGTCAGACAACAGGAGGTACCACTGCGGTTCCGTCAGGTGGTGGCTCCGGTCCATTCCCAAGTGGGGTTCAGCAACTGTACCTTGCAACTATTGCGGTGTCTGGTTTTGCGTCTCCATCGAGTAACGTGTTTGTGCTTGTCGATGGGGTACGAAAAGCAACTGCGCGTGCAAATGCGCTCGGGCGCTTTGATGCACTTGCATCTAACCTCGAGCGTGGAGCGTACACAGTGTCCGTGTATATGGTAGATAACCAGGGCCGTACTTCTGCATCGTATACGTCTACACTCTCGCTGCAGCAGGGAACGACGAACTCTATACAGGGCATTATGGTGCCACCCACTGCAGAAGTAAGCGCGTTAGCGGTTGACCCTGGGACACCTGTGATTGTTCGTGGAGAGGCGGCCCCTGGAGCTACGGTCACACTCACACTGACGCCGCAAGGCGGGGTACTAGGGGATGCGCAACGATTTGTTGCGACCACATCAGACGGCACCGCAGGCACCAGTGGTGGATGGCAAGTGACAGTGCCGACAGACGGTTTGTCGCGTGGGACGTACACCGTGCGTGCACGTGCACAGTTTGCTGGCCAGTCCGAGAGTAATGCAAGTAAAGTAGTGTTCCTTGGTATTGGGGAAGAGCCATCACCGGACTTGTCCGCACGAGCGGACATCAATGGCGACGGAAAAGTGAACTTGATAGACTTTTCTATTTTGCTTTCGTCATGGGGGAGGGATGACGAAGCGACGGACTTAAACCTAGATGGGACAACCAACCTTGCTGACTTTTCGATTTTGCTCTTTAATTGGACAGGATAACTATGTTTCGCCGACTCTATCGCATGCGCTATCTTTTTGGGGCACTTCTTCTGGTGCTCGCTGTTCTTGCTGGGATGGTGTATGTACTTACACAGTCGAGTGCTCCAGGCGCTGGCGAACCTATAACGAAAGATTCGCGTGAGTACCTTACAGACTATGCAGGAAACACTGTCCAACTCTCTGACTTCCGCCGTAAGGTGGTCATAGCGCACTCATGGGCATCGTGGTGCACATATTGTGCTGAGGAATTGAAGAACCTCGGCAAGATCAACGAGATCTATGGGGATGACATCGTCATTCTTGCCATTAACCGCGCAGAGTCTCTTGCAGATGCGAAAGCGTTTACTGACCCACTTGCGCTCCCTCCGGGGATTAAACTTCTCCTTGACCCAACTGATACGTTTTATAAGCAGATCGAGGGCTTTGCGATGCCGGAAACCATTGGGCTTGATGAACGCGGCGAACTCCTATTCCACCAGCGTGGTCCCCTCAGGTTTGAAGATATCACTACGCACATTATGAACTTGGAGGCAGATCGGCGCGATCCAAACTCAAAAAAATAGTGGTACGCTAAGGACGTGGCGCGTATATTTGGTCTTCAAAAGAACGTTTTTTTTCTCGGGGTCACTAGTTTTTTAAATGACCTTTCGAGTGAGATGGTACTGTCGGTCTTGCCGGCGTTTTTTATCTCAGTACTTAAAACGGGTGCGGGAGCACTCGGGTTTGTTGAAGGCGCTGCAGATGCCATGGCAAATCTCATTAAAATTTACTCGGGCAAACACTCTGATAAACTCTCTCAGCGAAAGATTTTTACAGTTATAGGGTACGTGGTGTCAGTGAGTACACGACCGTTCTACTCCTTTGCGGGGTCGGTGGCACACGTTGGCTTTTTGCGCGTTACTGATCGATTTGGGAAGGGGCTTCGAGACTCACCTCGAGACGCCTTGATATCGCTCTCAGTCGATAAGTCAGAGATTGGCTGGTCGTTCGGGTACCACCGTGCAATGGATACGCTCGGAGGCGTTCTCGGTCCTCTCATTGCCTACCTTATACTCGCTGCGTACCCAGGAAGTTTTTCTTCAGTGTTTATGGTGTCGTTTGTCATCGGACTTCTTGCAGTCTTTTCATTGCTGTGGGTCAAGGACGTGAGTGCACTGATGGAGCGAAAGGTGCATCATGGCGGGCAAGTATTGTCACCGCGGATACGCGATTACATCATCTCCTTGTTTATTCTTTCTATTGGGACCTTGCCCGTTGCAGTGGTGTTGTTTAAGACGGTGGAACTTGGCTTTCCCATAGAGACCATCCCACTCTTTTACATGGCATACTCTCTGTCGTTCTCGATGTTCTCGTGGCCCGCAGGGCGCATGATTGATGTCATTGGGAGCGGTCGCGTTATTGTGACGGGCTACCTCATGCTCATTGTGGCGTACGCACTTATTTCAATCGCAACGAACCACTACATGCTCATCGTGGGGCTCGTTATCCTCGGCATCTTTTCAGCGTGTACTGACGGTGCGCAACGCTCGCACATCTCAAAGCATGTTGGGGTTGACCACCGTGGCGTTGCATTTGGATATCTCTATACAGCTATCGGCTTCGGCGCACTCATTGGTGGAGTTATGGGTGGATACATCTGGGAGCAGTGGGGCAGTAGCGCCGCACTCGTTATGGAAGTATGCATTACCTGTTTTGGTCTCGTAGCGTTTATGTATGCCTTGCGCACGCACCACAGAGAGAAACACTCAGTGTGAGATATACTTCGGGTATGAACGGCTACATCGGAGATATTGAACAAGAGACCATCAAGAACCAAGACTTTCGCCGTGTTGTGTATACCGCACCACGTCAACAACTTGTCGTTATGAGTATCCCACCGGGTGGTGATATTGGAGAGGAGACCCATGACGACGTTGATCAGTTTATTCGCTGTGAGGCAGGGACGGGGTCCGCTGTCCTTAATGGTACGGTGCATACACTTCAGGATGGCGTCGCCGTTATCGTTCCTGCAGGTGTGCGGCACAACATCATCAACACATCATCGTCAGACGCGCTTAAACTCTATACGCTCTACTCACCCCCAGAACATAAAGATCAAACTGTGCACCAGACAAAAAACGACGTAACTGAAGAGCATTTCGACGGAAAAACGACAGAATAGCAAGGGTATTTTGAGTCTTGCGCGTGGTATACTCTTAAGACCAGCAGCGCTGGTTTTTCTATGGCGAAAGACTCAAAAGACACTAAAAAATCATCATACGGAGCAGACCAGATTCAGGTTCTTGAGGGCCTCGAGCCAGTGCGTAAGCGTCCGGGCATGTACATCGGGACTACTGGTCCCGAAGGACTCCACCACCTCATTTGGGAGATCTTTGATAACTCACGCGATGAGGCAATGGCAGGTCGCTGTAGTGATATTGAAATCGCGCTTCTTCCTGGCGGCTACATTCGTGTCGTAGACAACGGAAATGGTATCCCCGTTGGTATCCACCCTAAGACCAAGGTATCAGCACTTGAAACGGTGATGACCGTGCTGCATGCTGGAGGAAAGTTCGGTGGCGAAAACTCCGGATACAAGGTCTCGGGCGGCCTCCACGGCGTGGGTGCATCTGTAGTAAACGCGCTTTCTGAGCGCACTGAGGTACAAGTCCACCAGGACGGTGGTATTCATTTTCAGGCATACGTACGCGGTGTCGTACAAGCCAAGGTTAAAAAAATCGGGTCGACAGACCTGCATGGGACCATAACCATGTTCAAGCCGGACCCTCAGATCTTTCCGATTACCGAATTCGATTACCCGAAAATCGTGCAGCATATTCGTCAACAAGCGTACCTCGTGAAGAGTGTGCGCATGTCGGTGATAGACGCACGCGAGTTTGGTGAAAAGATTGATCTCGCTGACGTTTTTTATCTCCGTGACCTTGCACTATCAGTACCAAGCACCACGTACTACTTCGAAGGCGGGTTAAAGTCTCTTGTTGCCTACACAAACCGCTTTCAGAGTCCTATACATAGTTCTATCTTTTATGTAGAAAAGGAGATAGATAACGTGATGGTTGAAGTTGCATTGCAGTACGTTGATGATATCTCTGCTCGTATCACGGCATTTGCAAACAACACCTATAACTCAGAAGGTGGTACGCACGTGACCGGCTTTAAAACCGCACTTACCAGAACACTCAACACATACTCGAAGAAGAATGGTTCAGGTAAGGACGATGAGTCGTTTACCGGCGACGACGTACTTGAAGGTTTGACTGCAATCATCTCAGTAAAACTGCGTGAGATTCAGTTTGAAGGTCAGACGAAGGCGAAGCTCGGCTCTGTTGAAGCCCAGAGCGCAACCGCCACTGCCTTCGGAGAAGCGTTTTCTGAGTTCCTCGAGACTCACCCAGACGAAGCACGTTCAATCATCGGTAAGGCAACCTTGGCAATGAAGGCGCGTAAAGCCGCAAAAGCTGCTAAGGACTCAATACTCAGAAAGGGTGCACTCGACGGACTTACACTGCCGGGCAAACTTGCGGACTGTCAGTCTAAAGATGCATCTGAGTCAGAGGTGTTTATCGTAGAGGGAGACTCGGCAGGCGGCTCATCTAAACAGGGCCGCGACCGCAGAACTCAGGCTATACTCCCGCTTCGCGGCAAGATCCTCAACGTGGAGCGTGCACGACTCGACAAGATGCTCGCGTCAAACGAGATTAAAAACCTTGTCATCGCTATGGGCACAGGTATCGGAGATTTGTTTGATGTTGGCAAGCTCCGCTACCACAAAATTATTATCGCAACCGACGCCGACGTTGACGGTGCGCACATCAGAACACTGCTTTTGACGCTCTTTTATCGGTACTTCCGCGGCGTCATTGATGGCGGGTTTCTCTACATCGCACAGCCACCACTCTTTAAGGTAAAGGTGGGGAAGGAGGTCCGGTATGCGTACGACGAAGCAGCTAAAAATAGAATTCTCAAAGAACTTGGTGTGGTTGCCGCTGATATGGAAGATGAGGCTGCGGTAGAAATTGAAGAGGGTGAAGACGTTAAGGAGGTGAAGACGAAGAAGGCTTCAATACAGCGCTATAAGGGACTTGGAGAGATGAACCCTGAAGAGTTGTGGGAGACCACTATGGACCCAGCACGCCGCGTCATGAAGCAGGTAACGGTAGACGACGCCGCAGAGGCAGATCGTGTCTTTGATATCTTGATGGGTACGGATGTGCCAGCGCGCAAGACGTTTATCCAAAGCAACGCCAAAGCAGCAAACCTCGACGTCTAACTCATATGTTGTTGTGGCACCACAATAAATTGTGCGTCACTAACTATTTATAATGACCCTAGGGATGCTATAATTAGTTCAATGAGAGAAGAACTTAGGCGGACTGATGCGAGGCGCAGCAGAGAGCGTGTGTGCAGAAACGCGCTAGCACATGCAGTGCTCGGGGGACTTGCAGTCTGTGGTGGTGTAGCACTCATGACCGCTCCAGGACTCGCTGAAATTCTCCGCAGAGGCCCGTTTGGCAAGCACAATCCACAGTCCGCAGCGCGTGCGCTTGAAGTGTTGTGTCGAAGGGGGTTTGTAGTAATTACAGGAACTCAAGGTAAGCGTATCGCAACCCTTACAAAGAAAGGGACACAGGCTGTATACTTGGAAAACTTAAAGTTGGCTCCAGTCCAGAAGGGGAAGTGGGATCAGTTATGGTATATGGTCGCGTTCGACATCCCGGTTGAGATGCGCAAAGCTCGAACCGCACTCAGACAAACGCTCAAAAGACTCGGTTTCGTGGAGTACCAAAAGTCTTTGTACGTATATCCTAGCGGATGTGAATCGGAACTAGATTTCATCATGCGCCACTTTGGTGTTGAAAAGTATGTTAGGCGATTCTACGCGACTGACCTTGATGATGAGGTGCGGTACCGGAAGTTGTTTAAACTCTCATAGACTTTTTATGACGTACCCAGGGTTATTATAACGAGTACTAAAAACCCCTCACATCAGCATGTGAGGGGGTAATGGAGGCGGGGGGCACTACTTAACGATGGTGATTGGGTACTTGATGATGTTGTTTACCTTATCCTTTTCGTTCACGCTTCCGGTTGGGTCGACGTTGACGATAAAGTCACCAGTGTTGTCGAGTTCAAACGAGTCGAAGCCGATGGTGAACTCGATGCGGTCGCCTGGTCCGAGTGGAACCTGTGGCGTACTGAAGTACGTGTATGGGGGATAGGTTGGCAAGACTGCAGAGAAGGTAAACTCCTTTGACGTCTTGGTGCCAATGTTCTCGACAGCATAGCGGACTGCGATGCGAGAGGTGCGGTTTGGTGTCGTCGATGCAGTAAACGCTCCTGTTGAGTCTATGACGCCTATCTCGATAACGCGCGCCGTAAGGTCGACAAAGCCATTTGGATCAGAGACACGCTGCTGAGGAACAACAACTGTTGTGCGTGGTGGTTGTGGTTTTGGTGTTACTGGAGCAGCTGGTGTCGTTGGGGTAGTAGGAGTTGTAGGTGTCGTAGGTGTTTCTGTGCCTCCCGGGGTGAGGTTTGTAGCGCTGAGCTTCGTATTCTCAATGGTCATCACTGCTGAGCCTGAGACCGTTGCGGTGCCCGTGCCCTCTGGGGTGAAACTCACAAACACCTCGGTGTCTGCAAAGCGAGTGGTACCTGTCATCGGGGTGACAGTAATTGAACTGTTGAACGGCTGAAATGCGTACGGTTGGTTACAGCCAATCTGAACCACTGAGCCATCGCCCGAGACAGTTGAGATACTGACGCCCTCAACACATGAGTAGCGGAAGGTGTACGTACCGTTGACGTTCTTGTTTGTGTGCTCAAATGCGACAGGAACCGGAGTGTCGTGCTGCACCGTGTAGCCGGGGAGAGAGACCGCAATCGTTTCGTTAGCGGGCACAAAGATCGACGTGATAGAAACAATGGCTGCTGCCATGTTGTTTACAAACCCAGGCACAGCCTGCGCGACGCGGACTGACCCATACATGCCGATAATAATGAGCGCGACGAAACCAATAATAGCTAATACGCGTGACGCGCTGGTAGCCATCCCCGAGTTATTAAATTCCATAGTGATAACATATATAGCATGGCATTTTTACATTGTCAAGTTTCGTCGTATGACTTGTTTTAGGTCCGGAAGTCCAATATTTGACAAAATCATTTTACCGTGATAGCGTGCAAAACATATGTCATCCGAAGCAATTTCAGCAGGTTCACATTTATTCACCACACTCGCCGCATCGCTTGGGTTAGATTTTGAACAACTCCAAGAGTTACAGAATGTTGATGGGTTTGATGCGCTCTTTGATGGTCAGAGTGGCGGTTCCTTCATGCAGGTTGCATATTCGACTGAGCAGAATATTAAAGAACTCACAAAATTGCGTGTTGACGCAGTGGCTAACGCTGTTGGTGATCAGACGGTATTTGACGATGCATACGAAGGAAGTCATCCTGACATTCCGGTAGAGCAGGACAAAAGTAAGATTATGCAAGCTGCTCGTGCTATTGCTGACAAGGGCGGTTTTTCACCCGAGAAGCGCGAGGCATTTCTTCAGTACATTCAGGACAACAGAGGCAGCATGAAGTCTGCAACGATTGAAAACGGGAAGGTCATATTGATGGCTGACGGAGCACGTGGTGGATACAATGCAAATTTGTTCCGTACTAATTTGGATGAAACTGAACGTGATGTTGTGACGGGTACATTTACCTATACAGAAGGTGGTGTTAAGAAGACCGAAACTGTATACATTTTCAATGATTGCGCCAACCCTGCAGTAGACGCTGCGCCTGATCAGGTAGTTACACAGACTCCAGTGCCTACACCACCTAAGGTATGTACTGAAACCGAAACTATACGTGAGTTCGTTGGTGGGAAGATCGTCGGCGAAGATGGTAAGCCATTAACTCCTGAAGAGCAAAACTTGGTTATTCGGCCAGGGGAGAAGATTGGGGTTGTCCAAATTGATGGTTCAGAGACTCCAATTGTAGAGGACAAGAATGGTGATGGTAATTATTTTAGAGAAGATAAGAGTTCAAACATAGGTGTCTGTTGGGATCAAGGAGAAATACTGCCAGGTATAACGCCTGAGCGGATTGAGGCGGACCTAGATGCGTATGAGCAAAAATTCGGTTACCGTCCTAAGTTTCTTATCTACGACGTGACTGATTGTAACGGTAACAATGTGGTTGCGTGTTGGAATGTAAAAGAGGGTAAGTGGGGAATACTCTACAATGAGACTAAGGATGGTATTCCTGTTGATAAAAGCGGCAAACCACCCTTTACACCTAGCGGGCGTTTAGCTGGCAACCCAAAGGAAATTAGTCTAGTAACTGATCGTAATAAACTTCTCTATTACCTGAATCAGACTGGTTACAAGAAGTAGACTTGACAAATCATAGTTTTGGTATACTATGAAATATAGGGCTTCAGGACGGTATTTTCCGCGCACTGGGCCTATATACATATGAGCGACCTACACCGCGCACACCATGTCGTCACACGTCCTTGGGAGTCGCTTTTTGTATTCCTTTTGTTTTTCTTCCTTATGAGCACGGGGCTCTTTTTTATTGACTTTGTACCAGAGCCACCTGCAGAGGTTGCAAAGCAAGCTGAAGTTCCTGCCGTTACGGTTACCTCAACCACGACTACTGTTGCAGAACTTACCAAGGTTGCAGCAGTACAAAACGTTAACCTTATTGCAGGTCCAACACCAGCAGTGTCAAACATGACCACAGGGCTCAAGCCTACTCGCGTTGTGGTCAAGAAAGTTGGTGTCGACACGCCAGTGTTAAACCCAACCAAGTCTGACCTTGCAACACTCGACGAGGCACTCCTTAAGGGTGCAGTCCGCTACCCAGGGACCGCACACATGAACGAGGAAGGGTCGGTAGTTATCTTTGGTCACCAGTCGTACCTCCCTGTAGTGCGCAACCAAGCGTTTATGGCATTTAATGACTTGCAAAACTTGGTGCCCGGAGACGTGATTTCAGTCTACGCAGGTGATGTTGAGTTCCGTTATGCAGTGCGCACTGTTGAACTCAAGACCACAGATGCAGGATCTATCGCGCTTGAAACCAAGGGACAGACGCTCACGTTGGTAACCTGTAACTCGCTTGGCGCCAAGGAGGAGCGCTACATCATAAAGGCTGATCTTATTGGAACATTTACAAATTAATAGCATTACTTAATTTTTATGAACGCCACCATCATCAACAATCTCAAAATCGCAGCTGCAGTTGCTGCGCTTGCTGTAGCACTTTTCTTTGGCTACACAGTTGTAAGTTATGTCACTGAGAACGTGAACGTCGCGGACGCTCTCGGGTGTAGTTCTTGTGGTGGTGGTGGTGGCGGTGGTGGTTGGTACTTCATTCAGCATGACGGCGGTGGCGGCGGTGGCGGCGGCGGTTGGGGCGGCGGTGATGGCGGTGGTGGAGGCGGCTTTACGCCGTACTGCACTTTGACCGTCGTTCAGGGCCCAGTTCAGTCTGCGTCATACCCTCCAATCAATCAGTACATACTGACCTGGAACGCACCACTCGCAACCTCATTTTCTATAAACAACGGCATAGGGTTAGTTACGCCACCTGCAGGTGGGACGTACAACCACTACTCGACGATGACGAGCGGAACATTCACCGGTACTGCAGTAACGCCGTACGGCACTGTAAATTGTTCTGCAACTATTGTTCCTCCAGCGCACCCACCATACTGCGTGCTTTCTGCGTCTCCATCGACCATCACGAGTGGCGGCTCATCAACGCTGACCTGGAACACGACCGCAGGCACCACGTTTACGATTTCAACTGTTGGTGTCGTTACGCCAACAGGAGGCGGCATGACGTCAGTTTCGCCAAGCACCACAACGACGTACACAGGTACGGTAGTGGGGCCAGGTGGTACCGCACAATGTCAGACGACGGTTACTGTTGTTCCTCCAGCCGAGTGTAAGCTTGAGATTACGAAGACTGCCAACAAGACCGCAATCGGTCCTAACGAGTCAGTCGAGTACACCATTAATGTTAAAAACGCAGGTAACGCAACTTGTACAGGGAGTGGTGTGAAGATCCAAGACGTATTGGATGCAAACCTCACGTACGTTTCAGAGAGTCGCTCAGTAAACATCACCGCAGGCTACCAAGCAGAGCCTTTGTATCAGTCGTCAACACGTACACTGTCATGGAATGCGTGGGACCTCGACCCAGGCGAGACGGGGTGGGTCAAGATTGTAGCAAAGGGAGTGACTCCAACCGCATGTTCTGTTGTGGTACCTAACAAGGCACGCATCACCTCGTTCGAGTACAGCAACTTCACAGTTTGGGTTGACTCGAACATCGTCAATGTCACCCTTGCCAAGGACTGCACACCACCTCCAACGGAATGTAAGCTCGAGATCACCAAGTCTGCTAACAAGACGAGCGTTGCACCAAACGGCACCGTCGAGTACACCCTGAACGTTAAGAACGCTGGCACTGCAACCTGTACGGGGAGTGGTGTAAAGATTCAAGACGTTCTCGACCCAATGCTCACCTTTGTGTCAGAGACACACTCGTGGAATATCGACGCAGGCTATCAGACCGAGCCTCTCTACAAGGCATCTACCCGCACTCTTTCATGGAATGCGTGGGACCTAAACCCTGGCGAGACTGGCTGGATCAAGTTTGTGGTCAAAGCCGAGACACCAGTGCACGCGTGTACACTCACTGTTCCTAACAAAGCAAAGATCACGTCGTTTGAGTACAGCAACTTCACCATCTGGGTTGAATCAAACATCGTAAACGTCAACATCGTTAAGGACTGCACACCACCTCCAACCGAGTGTATTCTTGAGATCACCAAGTCAGCAAACAAGACTACTGCCGCGCCAAACGACGAAATTGAATACACCTTGAACGTCAAGAATGCCGGTACCAAGACGTGTACCGGGAGCGGAGTAAAGGTACAAGATGTGCTTGATGCGCGCCTCACATACCTTTCAGAGACTCGCTCATCCAACATCACTGCAGGCTACCAAGCAGAACCGGTGTACCAGTCGTCAACACGCACCTTGTCTTGGAATGCGTGGGACCTCGAGCCAGGAGAGACCGGTTGGATCAAGTTTAAGGCAAAGGCTGGAACGCCTACCGCATGTACTGAGTCAGTGCCAAACAAGGCAAAGATCACCGCGTTCGAGTACAGCAACTTTACGGTCTGGGTTGAGTCTAATGTGGTGAATGTGTCAGTCACTAAGGACTGCTACACGCCGGTGCCGTACTGCACCATGAGCGCGTCGCCAACATCGATTACCTCAGGGCAGTCAGCAACACTCTCATGGAATAGCACGCACGTCTCGTCAGTCACGATCGACAAGGGTATTGGCTCTGTCGCGCTTTCAGGAAGTACATCAGTTTCTCCAACAACGACTACCACCTATATCGGAACCTTCGTTGGTTCAGGCGGTACCGTGGTATGTCAGGCGACAGTGGGTGTGGTTAGCACTCCGGTCTTTGTACCGCAGTGTACGCTCTCGGTTTCAGCATCTACCATTAAGTCGGGAGAGTCAGTCATGGTCAGTTGGACATCACAAAACGTAAGCTCTGGCTTCATTACCTCAGTCGGTACTACAACACCAGTGTTTGGTGGTAGTGCAGAGGTGTTCCCATCATCATCAACGACCTTCGTTGGCACCTTTACAGGTGCATACGGTACGACTACCTGCTCAGCACCAGTCACGGTGCAAACGGGCCCTGGCGGCTGTACCGGTAACTGTGGCGGCGGCGGTATTAACCAGCCAAATGTGGTCTTGCTCCAGAAGCCACTTGAAGCACCACTCGCGTTCGTTACACTCGACCAAATTCCGTACACAGGCTTTGAGGCAGGGAAGGCATTGACGCTCGCGTTCTGGCTTTCGGTTGGCGTTCTTGCCGCAGCACTCACATACTTTGTCATGGGTAAGGGTGGTATTAACTTTGTTCTCGGCCGCACACTTGCAGTTGCCGGGGTCGGTGTCTACGACAAGTATCAGGAGGTAGATCGCTCGCTCCCAAATCAGTTTGGAGGTCGCGCCGTAGTCTCAAATGAGGTAGATACGTACGAAGGTGGCTTTGCGGGCACTGGAGTCTACGCAACATCTGTAATGGCACCTATGCCAACATATGCACCAGCACCAGTGATGTCAGTTGCTGCACCTGCTCCTGCTGTACAAACTGTAGAGCCAAAGCGTCCCGCAGTTGACGGTATCCCAGACATGCACGACGTTATTGAGAGCCGCGCACACGCAGCAGGAGTCTTGATGAGCCCAGAGGCAATTATGCTCGCACTCAAGCTTTCATCTGACCGCGGTGAAGCGCTCCGCATGTTCGGCGACATCTTGAACGAGGCAGTCCGCACACTCCCACGCGAGGACGGATGGGTGATGCTCACCTCAGACCGCTTTGAGTCATTTGCTGGTACTGCACCAGCCCCAGTGACACTCGCAACCGCTACCAAGACGCCTTCTGTTGAGGAGATCTTGAACTCTGTCATGCCACCAGTTGCGCCAAAGGCAGTTGAAACGATGAAAGTAGAAATGCCTATGACGGGCGCAGATGACCAGGCAGTCGTTATGGGTCTTGCACAGGCCGTCCTTGGCGGCGACCGCGAGGGTGCGTACCGCACGGTGCGAAACCTCGAGACGTCAGGTGCAAACGCAACCACCGTTATGACTATCGTGGCCTCCGCTATTGATCAGTTGTATCGCGCACGCCGCCACGGCACGACGACCGGACTTACGACTGCAGCGCTTAGCGTCAACGACGAGACCTTGTCAAAGTTGGTTGAGGTCTTTACGCACGGTATGGACACCACGTACGCAAACCCATTCACTGGACTCAAACTCGCCATCGCGCAAGCCTTTGAGGCACGCGGCTAAGACAGTGACTGTATGTCATCAGAAAGTAAGTGGCCGTCTGTGATGTTCGGCTTGATCTCGCTGTATTGCGGGTATGAAACTCTAGTCGACTGGAGTGATGGGGCAATAGATGACCCTAGAAGGCCACTCTACACATTCATCAGCGGTTTTCTTTCGGGCTTTCTCTGGCCAAGTTCAAAACGCTAGTTATTTCCGGTTTCTGTACTCTTCAGTAAGTCTAACGACGATTTGCTCAAGCGGTATAGCACCCTCTGACCCAGCGCGGGTTTCAACACCGACAGTGCCAGACGTCTCTTCTTTCTCACCGACGACGAAGATGTACGGCACCTTTGAGGTCTTCGCATTACGAATCTTCTTTCCGAGTGACTCGTTCGCATCGTCTATCTCGGCGCGGAGTCCTGCGTCACGAAGTGTTTTTAGTACCTTCATGCCGTAGTCGTTGTACTTCTCTGAGACGGGAAGTATTTGTACCTGAACCGGTGAGAGCCAGAGTGGGAACGCTCCTGCGTAGTGCTCGATGAGGAACCCAATGAATCGCTCATGAGTTCCGAGTGGTGCGCGGTGAATAATGTATGGCGTTTTACGCGACCCATCTTTGTCTGTGTATTCAAGACCGAACCGCTTGCCCATGTAAAGGTCAAGTTGATTGGTCGAAGCGGTGAACGACCTACCAGTTGCAGAGAAGATTTGGAAGTCCATCTTTGGTCCATAAAACGCCGCGCCCTCATGCGCAATTTTGAATGGTACACCAGAGATCTCCATTGCTTTTATGGTCATCTCTTCAGCGAGCTTCCAGTCAGACTCCTCGCCGTGGTACTTGTCCATCTTGTTAGGGTCGCGAAGCGCAAGTTCCATCTCGTACTTCTGGATACCCAATATCTTGTAGTAGTACTCGTGGAGTTTAATGACTTGCACAAACTCTTCAACCGCCTGCTCAGGAGTTACGTAAATGTGCGCATCGTTCATCTGCATGCCGCGCACGCGCATGAGTCCAAAGAGACTTCCCGAGTCTTCATAGCGGTGGCACCACCCGTACTCTGCAAGGCGCATAGGCAACTCTTTGTAACTGTGCGGTAGTGCAGAAAAGAGTTTGTGATGAAACGGACAGTTCATCGGTTTAATGTAGTAGTTTTCCTCCTCAATCGAGATAGGAGCATACATACTGTCTTTGTAGAGTGGGAGGTGCCCAGACGTGTAAAACAAGTTCTCCTTCGTTATGATTGGTGTGGTGACTCGTTGATACCCCCACGCCCGCTCTGTTTCCTTGGCCCAATTTTCCAACTCTTCCTTAATGATTGTTCCTTTCGGTAACCACAGCGGGAGTCCTTTGCCGATTTCTTCATCAAACGTAAAGAGTTCAAGCTCCTTACCAAGTTTTCTGTGGTCGCGTTTTTCTGCCTCCTTTTGCATTTCTATATATGAGTCAAGTTCTGCCTTAGTATCAAAGGCAAGTCCATAGATTCGAGTGAGTGCGGGTTTCTTCTCATCACCGCGCCAGTAGGCGCCCGCGACGCGGTCGAGGACGAATGAGTCGTCAGAGATTTCTTTGTTTGGATGCTCTGCGTGACCGCCGCGACAGAGGTCGGTAAAGTTACCGCAGGTGTAGAGCGTAATAGTTTCGCCGCGCGCTGCGATTTCATCAATAAGCTCGTGTTTATAGACATTGCCAGGGAAACGTGACTTCGCTTCGTGTGCGGTGACGACTTCGTGCGTAAACTCTTTCCATGACGGAAGGAGCTTGCGCATCTGCTTCTCGATTTTCTTGAGTGCTTCGTCGTTCGGTTTTTCTCCTGCACCGAAGTCTATGTCGTAGTAGAACCCGTCATCGATCGCAGGGCCGAGTGTCAGGTGTGCGTGCGGATATGTGCCGAGCGTTGCTGCGGCGAGTAGGTGTGCGAGAGTGTGGCGTTTGTGTTCGAGTGAGGTAGACATATAGTCTCGGTGAATAATAAAAAGGGCAGGGGAGTATCTCCCCCTGCCCGGACGATCCCGATATATACGAGGGACCGCGGTTCCACCGAGCTTCTGTTCCGACGTGTCGGAACAGCACTTCTCTTAACTATAGCGATTACACCATAGGTGTCAATGACTTGCGGCGGATAGTA
>JAMNXM010000011.1 GCA_023653145.1 Minisyncoccota bacterium
GAGTATGTTGTTAAAAGCCTAGTCGACAATCCCGGAGATGTGAACGTCCAGCGCGTTGTGGACGAGATGGGAGTACTTCTTACGCTCGATGTGAACCCAGCGGACATGGGCAAGGTGATCGGCCGCTCAGGCAACACCGCAAAGGCGATCCGCATCCTCCTGCGCGTTGTAGGGATGAAGAATAACGCTCGCGTAAACTTGAAGATTAACGAGCCAGCAGGCGGAAGTCGCGCTGGTATGGGTGGTGGTATGCGTGAAATGCGTGCCCCTATGTCACCAGCTCAAGACGAGGCGCCTATGGGTGCCGCAAGTCGCGCTATTGACGACGCACTCGACGATATCAGACTGTAATTCTTTGGGTGCATGCCTCCAAGGCACGATAAATACCACGGCATAAAGTTTCTTGCAGTCTGGACTGCAATATTCGCCGGAAGCGCAGGTATTTGGTATTTAATCTGGAATGGTCTCGATGGCGACCTTACCGATTAATTAGGCACTGAAATACATACTGGCATTAAGACCAACATGCGCGGCGTAGGAGTGCCCTACGCCGCGTTTGTGCGCCAAGTAGTAGAGGAGTGCACCGCCCGTGACCCGCTGCCCAAAGGCATTCAGACTCTGACCAACAAACTCACCGCTCTGATCAAACGAGTGGTAGCCACCAAACGCCAACGATGATAGGAGGCCAACTGTGGCAACAGTCCTAGCATCACCTTTAATTGCTCCTGAGGCTACGAGTGTTGCAACTGTAGCAATAGGGAAGAGGCGAAACATTAATTCTTCCGCAAGAGGGAATCCAAGAACGTCTTTCACTAAATCAAGTTTCGGAGGGTTGCCATCTGTTAGTTCGAGCCCAATGTAGTTTGCAGCAAATACTGCCGCAAAAGAAAGAGCCATAAGCCCGGGGTGACCTCGCCACAGTAAGTGCTCAGCACGCATTTGTATATTATACCACTTGATTGACAGATGGTCAAATAGTGCTGTGTTGTGCTATGGTGCGCACATGGCAGTCACATTTCACATCATTACGCTGTTCCCGGACGCATGTGCGCCATACCTCAACGCGTCTATCATTGGACGTGCGCAGGAGTCTAAGAAGATAAAAATTAAGTACTACGACCCAAAAGACTTTAGTCGCGACAAGTGGGGACGCGTCGACAGGCGACCGTACGGAGGAGGCCCAGGCATGGTGCTCGAGCCAGAGGCGATGCTCCGCGCAGTGCAAAAAGCGGTAGGGAAGAAGAAGGTAGAGATTTATTTCTTTGATCGCTCGGGTGTGCAGTTTACTAACGAGACGGCTCGAGCACTAGTGAAAAAGAAAGTAAAAGACATGGTGTTTATTTGCGGGCACTACGAGGGTGTCGATGCGCGGGTGCAGAAGATTTTGAAAGCAAAAAAGATTTCTGTTGGTCCCTACACGCTCACCGGAGGCGAGTTGCCAGCACTTATAGTCATTGACGCTATTGCCCGACAGGTCCCAGGCGTACTTGGCCGGTTTGACTCTATTGAAGAAGAGCGAGTTTCATCGTCCGAGGTCTACACCCGCCCAGAGGTCTTTGTGTGGAAGGGTAAGAAGCATAGGGTCCCCAAGGTCTTGCTCTCAGGCAACCACGCTGAAATCGAAAAATGGAAGCAGTTGACAAAAGAAGTATTGTAAGTATATTGAAAGGCATATGGGAATTGAAAATGGCGGCGAACTAAGAATACATGTAGCAGAAAGTATGGGTGGCGATCCAGTCTGTGGACCAGGACTACCTGCATGTCCACCTGGATACTACTGCAGAGGGGGTACTTGCTACCCAAGTATCTACCACTAGATTCAACATCCGTGTTGACACCCCCTATAGGTAGGGGGTATACTCTTATGACCACTTTTGGATGAGTTTAGGTTGGTGGTTTTAATACATTAATACCCCATAAAAGTTAAGGTAAGCGGAACGCGCTTTTTTGCGTGTTTCGCGCATACACGTATATGGCAAAACTCCCCCAGAAGCGCTTCTCGCGCTACCGTGAGCCGCTCGTAGAGATGCCCGACCTCATCGCGCCGCAGGTAGCCAGTTTTAAGTCGTTTGTAACTGATGGACTCGCGTCCCTCTTTAAGGAGTTTTCCCCAATCGTCGACTATTCTAAGAAGAAGTTTGAAATGGAGTTCGTATCGTTTGAACTCGATGAACCTAAGATCGATGAGTACGGCGCAAAGGTAAACAAGCAAACCTACGACGCACCACTTAAGGCAACGGTTCGCCTCGTCAACAAGGGTCTCGGTACCAAGAAGGAGCAGTCTATCTTCTTGGCTGACATGCCAATCATGACGAACCACGGCACCTTTATCATCAATGGTGTCGAGCGCGTCGTCGTCCCACAACTCGCGCGTTCGTTCGGCGTGTTCTTTACTGCTGAAGAAGCAAAGGGCAAGTTGTTCTTTGGTGCCAAGATCATCCCAGCTCGTGGGGCATGGATTGAGATTGAGTCAGACCCAACGGGCGTTATGTTCGTTAAGATCGACCGCAAGCGCAAGTTCCCAGTCACGATGCTCCTCAGAACTCTCGGCGCTTCGTTTGATCGCGACATGCTCACCTTGTTTGATCGTATCCCAGGCGGCAAAGCAGTGATCCAGGCAACCTTGGAGAAAGACAACGCCGAGACTCCAGAGAAGGCATACATTGAGATGTACCGCCGCCAGCGCGACGGTGATCTTGCAACACCAGACACCGCACGCGAGTACATCCAGGGCCTCTTTTCGTCAGAGCGCTACGACTTGTCATACCCGGGGCGTCATCGCTTTAACCAGCGCTTCAAGTTGCCAATGGACAAGGACTCGTTGGCTCGCCACACGCTAAACCTCGACGACATCGTTCAGATTGTCGGGCACATCATTGAACTTAATGCGACCCCTGATGCACAGCCTGACGATATCGACCACCTGGGCTTCCGCCGTGTCCGCCAGATTGGAGAACTCCTCGAGGCACGCGTTCGTGTGGGACTTTCTCGCATGAAGCGCAATATCCAGGACAAGATGTCGACCATCGATGTCGAGACAACACTCCCAACACAGTTGGTGAATCCTCGTCCATTCGCGGCAGCAATTAAAGAGTTCTTTACCGCAAACCAACTCTCACAACTCACACAACAGCAAAACATTCTTGAGGAACTCGAGACGTTGCGTACGCTCTCAGCACTTGGTCCCGGCGGACTCACGCGTGAGCGTGCTGGCTTTGAGGTCCGCGACGTGCACACCTCGCACTACGGACGCTTGTGTCCGATTCAGACACCTGAAGGTCCAAACATCGGCCTTA
This sequence comes from Minisyncoccota bacterium, assembly GCA_023653145.1. Taxonomy (GTDB): domain Bacteria; phylum Patescibacteriota; class Minisyncoccia; order Phycocordibacterales; family Phycocordibacteraceae; genus Phycocordibacter. The sequence continues at coordinate 3,297 of JAMNXM010000011.1, forward strand.
TTTTGCGTCTCGCATCATACGCACGCATTAACGACTTCGGCATTATCGAGACTCCCTACGCAAAGGTGACGAACGGTGTGGTTTCAAACGACTTGGTCTACATGAACGCGTTTGAAGAAGAGTCGTTCAAAATTGCGCACGCAACAGTGCCGATGGACGCTCAGAGCAAACTCAGTGAAGAGTTTGTTGAAGCGCGCTTCCATGGTGAGCCCGTCGTAGTTCCGCGCGATGAGATCCAGTTTATGGACGTTGCAACCAACCAGATGTTCTCGGTCGCGACGTCGATGATTCCGTTTGTAGAAAACGACGCAGCGCACCGTGCGCTCATGGGTTCGAACATGCAAAAGCAAGCAACACCTTGTGTTGCCGCAGAAGCACCAATCGTTGCAACTGGCGTTGAAGAGTTGGCAGCGCGTGACACGGGACGTCTCATCTACGCAGAAGAGGCAGGCACCATCACCGCAGTTGATGCACGTCACATTATCGTTACGAACAATGACGGCAAGAAGCGCGAGTACGCGCTGGTACCGTTCTCAATGACGAACGAGTTTTCAGCCTTCTACCACAAGCCAGCAGTCTCACCAGGACAGAAGGTCAAGCGCGGAGACTTGCTTGCTGACACGTCGTCAACAGTAAACGGTCAGATAGCACTCGGTCAGAACGTACGCGTCGCATTCCTCTCATGGAGCGGTTACAACTACGAGGACGCAATCATCATTTCTGAAAAACTGGTACGCGACTCGAAGTTCTCAACGATTCACATCGAAGAGTTTGAGTGCTCGGTCCGCGACACGAAACTTGGTCCCGAAGTTACCACGCCTGACATACCAAACGTTTCAGAGGCAAAACTCAGAAACCTCGACGAGGAAGGTGTCGTTCGTGTTGGTGCAGAGGTACGTCCTGGCGACATTTTGGTTGGTAAGGTAACTCCAAAGGGTGAGACACAGCTTTCGCCTGAAGAGCGCCTCTTGCGTTCGATCTTTGGTGACAAAGCAAAGGATGTGAAAGACACGTCGCTCCGCATGGACTCAGGCAAGCGCGGTCGCGTCATTGGTGTTAAGGTATTCAGCCGCGAGAACGGAGACTCACTTGAGAGTGGCACGATTAAGAAGATCTACATTACTGTTGCGCAGATGCGTAACGTCTCTGTCGGTGACAAGCTTGCAGGACGCCACGGTAACAAGGGCGTGATCTCTCGCGTGCTTCCTATCGAAGACATGCCGTACTCAGAAGACGGCGAGCCAGTCGACATCATCTTGACTCCGCTCGGTATTCCAAGTCGTATGAACCTCGGTCAGATTCTTGAAATGCACCTTGGTCTTGCAGCACACACCTTGGGCTACCAGGCAATCGTGCCGCCATTTGCAGGTGCGACAGACGAGGAAATCCGCGGCGAGTTGGTCAAGGCAGGCTTTAAGGAGACAGGCACGATGCCGCTCTACGACGGCCGCACCGGAGAAAAGTTTGCGCAGGATGTGTCAGTGGGCTACATGTACGTCTTGAAACTGCACCACATGGTGGAAGACAAGATCCACATGCGCTCTATTGGCCCATACTCACTTATTACACAGCAGCCACTCGGCGGTAAGGCACAAAACGGCGGTCAGCGCTTCGGAGAGATGGAGGTCTGGGCACTGTTGGGGTATGGCGCAGCACACACCTTGCGAGAAATGCTCACCATTAAGTCAGACGACATCCAGGGACGTTCTGCAGCGTTTGATGCGATTGTGAAGGGTAAGGCGATTGGCGAGATGCATACACCTGCGGCGTTCAATGTGTTGGTCAACCACTTGCGTGGACTCGCACTTGACGTGGTATTAGGCAAAGGACAAGTAGCAGAAGATCTTACTCACTAACCAACCACTATGGACCAAAAAAGAGGAAAGGTTGCAGATACGACACAGTTCGACTGGCTCGGCCTCAAAGTGGCAAGCCCAGAAAAGATTTTGGAGTGGTCATGGGGTGAGGTACGAAAGCCTGAGACCATTAACTACCGCACACAGCGCGCAGAGAAGAGCGGTCTCTTTGATGAGGCAGTCTTCGGACCAGAGAAGGACTACGAGTGTTACTGCGGCAAGTACAAGGGCCCACGTTTCCGTGGCATTGTCTGCGAGAAGTGTAGCGTCGAGGTTACGCGCGCCATTGTCCGCCGCGAGCGTATGGGTCACATTGAGCTCTCGACTCCCGTTGCGCACATTTGGTTCCTCCGCTCAGTACCGAGCCGCATCGCGCTCACACTTGGTATTTCAGCACTTGATGCTGAGAAGGTGATTTACTTTGCCGGCTACATTGTTACCAAGGTTCACGAAGACGAAAAGAAGCGTGTCATAGAAGACCTTGATGCTGAGTTCAAGTCTAAGTCAAAGGCACTCACCAACGAGAAGGCAATTACGGAGTTGAAGACTCTTTTGACCACTGCCAAGTCTGATATCGAGCGCATTCGTCCAGGACTCGTGCTCGACGAGATCGAGTACCACCGCTTTACGGTGAAGTACGGTACGTTCTTTGAAGCAGGTATCGGTGCCGAGGCAATCTACAACATCTGCAAAGGTATTAACCTTGAGAAATTGATCACGGAACTTGAGAAGAACGTAGAGGACGCAGGTGCCGATCGCGAGAAGATCGCAAAACGTCTCTCGCTCATTAAGGCAATGCACCAAGCAGGTATCCGTCCTGAGTGGATGTTTATGACGCGCATTCCAGTGACACCACCAGCACTCCGCCCAATGGTTGCACTTGAGTCAGGTCGCCACGCAACATCAGACGTCAACGACTTGTACCGCCGCGTCATCAACCGCAATAACCGTTTGCAGAAGCTTCGCGACATCCACGCGCCGGAAGTTATCTTGAGAAACGAAAAGCGCATTCTCCAGGAGGCCGTAGACGCGCTCCTCGACAACTCGATCCGCCGCGGTCAAAACGCTGCTGGCGCAACGAGTGCCGCACAGAAGCGCCCACTTAAGTCTCTTGCTGACTACCTCAAAGCAAAGCAAGGCTACTTCCGCTTTAACCTCCTTGGTAAGCGCGTAGACTACTCAGGCCGCTCAGTGATTGTGGTGGGTCCCGACCTCGAGCTTGACCAGTGCGGTTTGCCAAAGCACATGGCACTCGAACTCTTCCGTCCGTTTGTGATCTCACAACTTGTTAAGCGCGAACTTGCATACAACATCCGTGGTGCAGGCCGCTTGATAGAAGAGGGCATCCCTGAGGTGTGGGCAATCTTGGAAGAGGTGATCGCCGGTAAGCACGTCTTGTTGAACCGCGCACCGACCCTGCACCGCCAAGGTATTCAGGCATTCCGTCCAGTACTTATTGAAGGCAACGCAATTCAGTTACACCCATTGGTCTGTCAGGCGTTTAACGCAGACTTTGACGGCGACCAGATGGCCGTCCACGTACCACTTTCTGAAGAGGCGCAACTTGAGGCAGCAAACATCATGTCTGCAAACAAGAACGTCTTGAAGCCTGGTTCAGGCGCGCCGGTTGTGTCTGTCGACAAGGACATTACACTCGGCATCTTCTGGATGACACGTTTAGTACCAGGCGCACGCGGCGAAGGTAAGTACTTCAGTTCTCCAAACGCTGCCATTCTGGCTTATGACTTTGCTGACCTTGATGTCCAGGCAAAGATCTGGGTACTGCCAACGGTAGGCAAAGCAAAGTACGCTGCATTTAAGGATGCACGCTTTGAGACCACTGTGGGACGCCTCTTGTTTAACTCAATTCTCCCGTCGGACTATCCGTACATTAACGATGAGGTAAAGAAGGCGTCGCTCTCGCGCATTGTTGAAGACATGATTCGCGTCTACGGTCTTGCCGCAGTACCACCAATTCTCGACAAGATTAAGGCGTTCGGCTTCCAGTTTGCAACGCGCTCTGGTATCACGTTTAGCGCCCATGACGTTCGTGTTCCTAAGGAGAAGAAGGGCATCATTGATGCTGCAGAAAAGGAGGCACAGCGCATTGCTGAGGAGTATGAGAACGGCTTGCTTACTGCCGAGGAGAAGAAGCGCCTGGTCATTGAACTCTGGCAAAAGGCAAAGGGCGACCTTGAGAAGTTTACGATGGCGTCTCTTGACCCGCTCTCATCAATCGCAACCATGGTGACGTCAGGCGCCCGCGGCTCTGTCGGTAACGTGACGGAAATGATTGGTATGAAGGGCCTTATGCAGAACACGAAGGGTGAGGTTATTGAGTTCCCGGTCATCTCGTCGATGAAGGAAGGTATGACTCCGATTGAGTACTTTACGACGACACACGGTGCGCGTAAGGGACTTTCTGACACCGCACTCAAGACCGCAGCAGCAGGATATCTCACACGTCGCCTCTTCGATGTGGCGCAAGATGTGGTAGTGTCTGAGGCAGATTGCGGCGTCAAGCGTGGTGTAGTGGTCAACAAGATGCGCTCAACTGGTATGGAGGCAGATCTTGCCAAACTCATCCAGGGTCGCGTGATTGCGCAGAATATGGATGTAGATGGTAGAACTATAAAGAAAGGCACACTCCTCTCGACTGATGACGCAAAAGCAATTGCGGCAACTGGCATCGGAGAGATAGAGGTCCGCTCACCAATGAGTTGCGAGAGTGCGTATGGCGTCTGCCAGGCGTGCTACGGTGCTGACCTTACGACGCGCGAGACCATAGACCTCGGAGAGGCGGTGGGCACTATCGCTGCACAAGCCATTGGCGAGCCAGGCACACAGCTTACGATGCGTACCTTCCACACGGGCGGTTCCGCAACTATTGGCGGCGACATTACGAACGGTCTTCCGCGTGTCGAAGAGCTCTTCGACAAGCGTCCACCAAAGGGTACTGCAGTCCTGTCACATGTCTCAGGCGAGGTTATTGAGATCACTGAGGACGCAGGAGTTAAGACCATCATTGTGCTTCCTGATGTTGGTTCAGAAGGAGCATCAAAGGTGCGTGACCGTATTGAGTATCCTGTCCCAGCGCGCCGCGTTGCGATTGTAAAAGTTGGCTCAAAGGTCCGTCGCGGTGACGCGGTGACCGACGGCTCTGCAAACCTCGATGAGTTGTTTGAACTTGCCGGATCTGCACGCCTTCAGGAGTACATGATTGACGAAGTTTCGAAGATTTACGACCTGCAAGGTGCATCAGTGTCTCACAAGCACATGGAGGTGATTATTCGTCAGATGTTCTCTCGTGTTCGCGTGACTGATCCAGGCGACTCATCGCTCATGAAGAACGACGTTGTTGAACTTCCAAACGTAAAGCGTCTCAACCGTGCGCTCGAGGAGGAGGGTAAGACAGAGGTAAAGTATGAGCAAATGGTCTTGGGTATTACTGAGGTGTCATTGAATCGTAAGTCATTCCTCTCTGCCGCATCATTCCAGCACACCACACGTACCCTTATCAGTGCTGCTATGCGCGGCTCTATTGACGGACTGAAGGGTCTAAAAGAAAACGTTATCATTGGACGCATTATCCCTGCAGGAACTGGGTACAAGGGTAGTAAGAAGCACACTATGATTGCAGACTTCCAAGAGGATCGTCGCAAGCGAGATGCACTTACACAAGAGTCTGAAGAGGAACGCGAGCGCACGTACGAAAGAGCGTAATGAGCGACACCGTTAGAGAGATTAAAGAGCGGCTGAGTATAGTCGATGTCGTTGGTGCGTACGTTAAACTCACGCGCGCAGGGAAGTATTGGAAGGGGTTATCACCCTTTACTAAAGAGCGCACACCTTCGTTCTTCGTTACCCCTGACCGCGGACTCTACCACTGCTTCTCTACAGGGAAGGGCGGGGATATGTTTACGTTTGTTGAGGAGATGGAGAGCGTTGATTTTAAGGGCGCACTCAAAATTCTTGCAGACAAAGCAGGTGTTGAAATAGTACGCGAGGCTCCGGGCGAGCGCGACGAGCGCGCAGATGTGTACGCAGCGCTCGCCGCCGCCACCGAGTACTTTGCAGATGCGCTCATAAAAAAACCTGAGGCACTTCAGTACCTCACGAAACGTGGACTGAGTGCAGAAACCATACGCACCTGGCGCATTGGGTACGCCCCTAAAGAGTGGCGCGCACTCAAAGAGGTACTCATGGGCCAGGGATACTCGGAGGCAACGCTCCTCAAAGCCGGGCTCGTTAAACGGCCAGATGCCGAGGAGGGTAGTAAGAAAGAAACCGCGTCTTATGACCGCTTTCGAGGACGCATTATGTTCCCGCTCTTTGATGTATCGGGACGAGTGATTGCGTTTAGTGGCAGAATCTTCGATGAAGAGCCGGGCCTTCAGTCAGCAAAATACCTGAACTCTCCTGAAGGTGTGTTGTTTGATAAATCGCGTGCACTCTACGGCATACATGAGGCAAAGACTGGTATTCGTACACTTGGGTTCACTATGCTCGTTGAGGGACAAGTTGACCTCGTACTTGCGCACCAGGTCGGGTACAAAAACACTGTTGCAACATCGGGCACTGCACTCACGGCGTCGCACGTTGAAATTTTGAAGCGCTACTCGCAGAACATACTGCTCTCATATGATGGCGATGTCGCGGGTATACGAGCAACGCATCGCGCCGCAGAACTCTTACTGCCGCAGGGTATGAACGCTAAAGTAGTTGCCTTACCTCCCGGTGTCGATCCCGCAGACTGTATCCAGTCAAATGCGCAGGTTTTTAAGGACGCAGTAAAGCATGCACGCACCGTCATAGACTTTTTTGTTGCGCATATCTTAAACACAGTACCCGACCCGCGGACACAACGCCTAGAGATTGGCTCTCTGGTACTTCCGCTCGTTGCCAAGATCCCAAACGCGCTCGAGCAGTCGCACTTCGTGACTCGGATTGCGGAGACGTTAGGGGTTGAAGAGCGTGTAGTCCAGACAGAACTCGATAAAGTTGCACGCACCGGTCAGGCATCAGCAGCTCCTACCGCGCTTGTGCAGGACCCATTCTTTGCAGAGGATCAACGTGAAAAATTACTCTATGGTATCTGGCGCACCTTTGCAGATGACGCTGACTCCCGCGCCGAGATGGTGCGAACACTTTTTGTGGGAGTGTTTGGAGAAGAGCGATTCGTGACCCGAAGTGCGCTCGGCTCTCACGAGGATGAGGCGGCACGTATCAGTGCATCGGAAGACTTTTTTACGCTGTACCAGGCACGGGATGCACAAGACCAGTTTCTTGAGGAACTCACCAAGGAGGCAGCGCGTTCGAGCACCAAGGTTAAAGAGCAGTATGATGCTCTGAAACGTGACCTACGTGTAGCAGAAGCGGCAGGGGATACTGCACGGGTAACCGAACTTATGCAGGCACTTGCCGACCTTTCAAAAAAGTTGCAGTAATGGTACACTAACGAACAAATATGGCTACAAAAAAGGGCAAAAAGAAAGTAGCAAAAAAGCCTGCAAAGGCAGTTAAAAAGCGCATTCCACCACGAGTAAAGCCAAAGGCAAAGCTTAAAAAGCCTGCCAAAAAGGTAGTAAGAAAGTCTACCGCTAAGAAGCCTGTAAAGTCAGCACAGAAAGGTAAGACCTCAAAGGCAAAACCAACAAAGGCACCACCTAAAAAGCTTGCAGCACTTGAGCAAAAGGCAGAAGCGCTGATTGTACGCGGCAAAGAGCGTGGCTACGTCACGTATAACGAGATTCTCAAAGAGTTTCCGACTATCGAAGACAATGTGGTGTTTTTGGAGGAACTGTATGAGCGCCTCTCGACGTCAGGTGTTGATGTCCTTGAGTCTGGCGGGATGCTTGAGGAGGTGCCAGACGAAGTTGTGATGCGCGGTTCTTACCGCGGCGAAGGTTCAGCGCACGACTCGATACAGATGTACCTCCGCGAGATAGGCCAGTACCCACTCCTTAACGCTCAGGAAGAGCGCGACCTCGCGAAGCGCATTGCAGCAGGCGACGACGAAGCAAAGAATCTCTTGGCGCGTGCCAACCTCCGTCTTGTGGTGTCTATTGCAAAGAAGTATGCGAACCGCTCATCCGACTTGTCGCTCCTTGACCTTATTCAGGAAGGAAACATCGGCCTCTTCCGTGCGGTTGATAAGTTTGACTTTACGAAGGGCTTTAAGTTTTCTACCTACGCAACGTGGTGGATCCGCCAAGCTATTACGCGCGCGCTTGCAGACCAGAGCCGCACCATCCGTATCCCTGTGCACATGGTAGAGACCATCGCCAAGTACAAGCAGGTTTTGCGCCGTCTTGAGCAGGACTTAGGACGCGATCCAATGCCTGAGGAGATAGCCGCAGAGATGGGCGTTGAGACTGAGAAGGTCTACCAGATCGAGCAGATCAACCAAGAGACCCTTTCGCTCGAAGCACCTATTTCAAGTGGTGACTCAGACGACGACGCATCGGCGCGTGGCGACTTTGTTGCTGACCACTCTCTGCCATCACCTGACCAGGAAACGTCGCATCGCATCTTGGTGGAGCAACTCCACGAGATTATGGATGACCTCTCGCCAAAGGAGCGCAAGATTCTTGAGATGCGCCATGGCCTCTTAGACGGTATCTACCACACACTCGAGGAAGTGGGGCAGGAGTTTGGAGTGACGCGCGAGCGCATCCGCCAGATTGAGGCCAAGGCTCTCGACAAGATCCGCACCCACCAAAAGTCTCGCCGCCTAAGAAGTTACTAAGCAAAAAACCACCCTCACGGGTGGTTTTTTAGATGCCAAGTTTATGCGTGGACGCCTGATCCTTGCTGTAATCCCTGTGCAATAATTTGGCGCAGCGAAACACTCCCTCCTATGCCTCCAAAGATTGCTGCTAAAATAAGACCTGCTTCAGATGCACCTTGAGCATGCTCACCAGCACAGATTTCTGCTAAACCTGCCATTGCGAGCCACGCTACGCCAAGCCCATAAAATGCTCTTTCTGCTGTTACTTCCATATATATCCATTATACACCCCTAAGAGTCTATTGTCAAGCGGCTAAGGCCAGGGCGCTTTGCCTTAAGTGTGCGGCTGTGAGCCTCTTCACGGTACTCCTCAAGAAGCGTTGCGTGGAGCTTTGGGGTCAGCAATTCGCGGTGGTACAACTCGTCCAAGACCGACTCCTCAACGCGGTATACCGATTTGTAGGCAAGGGTCTGGTCTAGCGACGAGACAATACCTGGGAAGCGGTTAGCAAGCGAGGCGCGCTTATCCTGTGCACCAACAAGGTACTCAGAGTACTTGAGCGTTGCACTTTGAAGTGTTGGGCGAGGGAAGATAGGCTCTGCAAAGCCATTTTGCAAGCGCTCAATTTCCTTCACTACTTTGCGTGCGAGTATCTCTTGTGCGCGATAGTACAGATATTCCTCGCGAATTGCGTTGTCGAGGGTATCGGGCATAAAGATGTCGCGCAAGCCTTCTGCAATGTTTTCAAACACGTCACGGTAGTCATACGTTGCGTGTGGGTCAGGGTTTAAATTGCCATGCTCCGCCTCTTCGATTTGTGTCGCAAGCTTTGCATTGATGCGCTTGTAAATGCGCTCAGTGACTTCATCAAACGTAAGGAGTTCCTTCAATACCTCCTTCTCGCGGCCAAGCAGGTAAATGCGGAGTGCCCGTTCCGTCATGCGCGGGTCGCTCACGGTGCACGAGGATGTAAATTTGGTCCCATGGTCCGACATAAGTTCAGTTCCGATAACAGCTGGGACGTATGCCTTTTCAACGTAACTGTTGAGACGCTCAACGGTGGTGCCGTGGATGATGCCACGTGCACGATCGCTTGCGCTACACTCGAGCGGTGTGAGGGTGTTAATGTGGAGGCGTCTCATTATGGGCCCCACGAATGGCGCCTTGATAAAGAGTGTTGCAAAGATACAACCAATCGTGATGACAACCAAGAAATCGCGGACCGGCATGTCGAGTCCCCAACCTGCAACCACAAGGTCTGCAGGCACGAGGAGGACAAGCATGACGGCGAGTGCACCTCGCAAGGAGCCCCACGCAAGGAGGTGCTGCCAAGGGAGCGATACTCGCGCCGCTTCACTCACAAACCAGTTATAAGGGATCAGAGTGCCATAGATAGAGAGTGCGCGTGCAACTGCCACGACGAGTATCGTTATGATGACGGGCCAGATGATTTGTGACACGTCGACATTGATCGTGGTAAGCAAGAAGCCAACCAAGATAAAGATGACCGAGTTTGCCATAAACGCAAACTGTGACCAGAACTTTTCTATAAACTCGTCTGCGCGTGGTGTGATTTTAAAGCGGCCATATGCGCCCATAAACAGAGAGGCAATGGTCGTCGCAATGATTGGCGAGAGTTGGAGATACGCCATGTGGTGGTGACGGAAGTACTCGTTCACGAGTTCTGACGAAATGAACGTGAGGTGCGCAAGAACGAGCATCAACGACACTGCGACCAGTTCGTTATGTCGGAAGAATCCAATAACCCACGACACGAGGGTACCGCAGATGAGTCCGAATATCGTACCGCCGACAAGCATTACCGCAAAGGTCACCGCGCCGATACCAAGCGCCTCGCTGGAAACTCCAAACTGCATCAGGCCAAGGATGATAAGGAATAGGGCAAGTGCGGTAGCGTCGTTCATCAATGATTCACCCTCAAAAATGGTCGAGAGCCGGCGCGGTGCACCAAACTCCTTAAAGAGTGCCAAGACTGCAACGGGGTCGGTAGCAGAGATGAGTGCACCGAAGAGGAGTGTCACCATAAACGGTACACCAAGCCCAATGAGGTCGAAGATAAACCACAGCGCACCTCCAATTGCGAACGCAGACACCAAGTATCCAACAATCGCGAGGAGCATAATGGACGGCGAGTCTTGCACCACCCGGCGGATGTTCATGTTGTACGCGGATTCAAAGATCAGCGTGGGAAGGAAAATGTAGAAGAGTAGTTCCGGGGTGAGTGTAAACTCTCTAAGGAACGCAAAGGTCTCAAGTGTTGAAAGTGGTACGAGCAGTATGCCTGCAAAGGTAAGGAGTACTGTGTACGGGAGACGTACGCGCTCTGCTATGTAGTAAATGGGGCTCGCAATAGCGAGCATCGTGAATAAAGCAAAGGCAGCTGATGCTGTGAGCATACGGTCCGTTTAAATTAATAAGGACCGAAAGAGAGTCTCTGTGCAGCACCCGTATTTTTGGGTTCTGTAACAGACCCCCTTGCGATCCGTGTGCAATTATATACCCATTATACCACAATGTCAAAAAGGGCGTGTCAAGAAAAAACCGCCCCAAGGGGCGGTTTTTGTATGGCTTACGAAAGTCTTACAGTGGACTCTGATGGCCCAAAATCGAATCCTGCTGCTATAGCTATTGCAACAAAGGATAAAAGGATTAACCACTCTCCACTTGCTTCAATACCGCTGAAAGGTGCTGACATATGAGTTATTTACGTAATGAATAAAACGCAAAGAATCATTACAAAATGTAACGCGCCACCTCGCGGTGGCAGTATTCTTCACTTGGCTAAGTAAGAGAGCCTCTTTTTAGTACCCGGCTTTTGCCTGGTGCTTCAACAGACTCCCTTACGGCCTTTTTCGAGTATAGTCTCACGAGGGACACGAGTCAATTGTGGAAAACGATCCCTGCACTCCTTGTGAATCTAATGTATAAGAATCTTCGGATTACCATATATGGTAATCCTAGCAACGAGTGCAGTGGGTAGGGTTTGTGTGGCAGGGAGGGGGGGCGTGCAAAAGAAAAGAACACCCAGAGGGCGAATTCTCTAGCGTCTTTCAAGGCCTAAAATGTTGTGCCCAAACACCATCGGTGTGCCGATTGCTACACCCACAACTCCTGCAAGCGTTGAAGGTATTTCTTTTAATGACCATGTATCTTCTCCCACAGCATTAAGCGCATCGAGCACTAAATATACTCCTAGGCCAAGGAAAACACTTCCAGTGGCCCTTACATACCATTCACTCATCGGTTCTCCTGACATATTTTTTTACTTTAAACTTTCATTAAGTAAAAATATTATATTGAATCAATATGGAACTGTCAAGTTTTATTAAATGCAGTGTATTCTGTGAGTATGGCTCGGCAGAAGTATCCAATCAAACACTGGTCGTACTCGTCCTTGATGAGTTACCTGCGGAACCCGCTTGCCTGGTACAAGCGCTACGTTGAGCACGTCTATGACACCCCATCGACTCCTGCAGGGATTGTTGGACGAGCTGGACACGTTGCACTCCAGCACTTTTATGCTGGGCTTGGGAAGCCTGCTGCTATTGAACTTGGTGCAGACTACTTGCGAGGCGTGCCGGATTTTGAGGTAAACTTTGGCGTTCATACGGGAGTACGCGCACAAGCGGCAAAGCGCGCCGCAATGCTTGATGAGTACTATCAGGCGGTTGGTTTTTATCTTGCGCGCCCGCCTCGCTATAAGGTGCTTGGTATCGAAGTGGCGTCGACTGTTTCTGTGCCCGGGCTTCTGTTACCCATTAAGGCGATTTCTGACCTTGTCGTTGAGTCGAAAGGAAACCCTGGTGCCATTGATATCGTTGATCACAAGTTTGTCGACTCATTTAGTCCACTCAAGGAAGATAAGCCGCTGTTTGTGCTTCAGGCTTTGTTTAACTACTACACCATAGGAGATTTGTACAAAAAGCCAGTCAAGCGTTTTATCTTGCAGGAGTGTAAAAAAAGGAAGAACAAGGACGGCAAGAGTCAGATGCGACGGTACCTGCTTTCGTATGACGAACTCGGCGAGGATTTTCTTGTGTTTGAGCGGCTGATAAATGATGCCACGAAGGATATTAGTACACGAACCGTGTATCTACCAAACCCATCGGACATGTTTGAGGGTAAAAACTCGTTTGAGGTCTATCGAATGAATCTCTAGTTACCTGCAAGCAACGTTGAGATGATTGATTGAATGGTCGAGTATGGCTGCGCGCCTGGCACCGGAATAGGTGGCGAGACTGGGCTCACAATAATATTATGCGGAGTTCCAACGCCTCCCGCCTTGGTAGCGTCATCAAAGTCTGCTGCGACTTTTGCTTGATGGCGACGTGAGTCGTAACACTCGCGGAACGCGGTAACGGTGACACCTGCGGTCGCTGCGGTCGCATCAAGACGCTCCATATCAAAGCGGCCGCCGTTTGAGGTGGTAAAGACCGTATCTATAAACTTCCAAAACGCGTCGTTCCCACCAAGTTCAGCGACGCATTCAGAGGCTTCGGCAAGGCGCGGCGCATTCGGATGAAGTTCAACGATAGGAAAGTGGCGGTATACCCATGCAACCTCACCCGTTTTCCCGTACTCAAGCATGATCTGCTTCATGGTGGCGTGGAAGATGCGGCAAAACTGACAATCAAGGTCCGAGTATTCGATGATTTTAATTGGTGCAGCTGGGTTGCCCAATATGTGGTCTGCGTCAGTTACTTCTCTAAACTGAATTCGCTCTGCATCCGGTATGAGTGATGTTGGCTCTGCTGGACGGAGGACATAGTAGAGCGAGAACGCGATTAAAGCGCCTGCAAATACTATTGCAACTGCGACAGGCATCATCGACGGCTGCGGCTTCTCATCCATACCATTATGCTAGCATATGTCTTATGCTCGACTCGTGGTCACTCGCTGTCTTAGGATTTGTGCAGGGCGCAACTGAGTTTCTCCCGGTCTCATCATCAGGGCACCTCATTATCGCGCGCGACTTGTTTCATTTTTCGCCTGAGTTTGGACTCGCGATAGATGCAGTGCTCCAACTCGCAACAGCACTCGCCATCGTTGTGTACTTCTGGAGCGACATTCTCAGACTCCTGAAGTTTGAGGAGCGTGCGACAAGTTACGCAATTCTCATTGGTACGGTCCCTGCACTTATCGCGGGACTGTTGATCGAGGACATTATGGCAACACTGTTTCGTTCTGCAGAGTTGGTAGCCTATGCACTGCTTGCAGGGTCGGCCTTAATGCTTGTTGCAGAGTATGGCCCAAAGTACCGAGGAGTATATGCAGAGCGCTGGTGGTTTGAGGGTGTCGTCGTTGGGTGCTTCCAAGCGCTCGCGCTCATTCCAGGCATGAGTCGCTCGGGGATGACGATAGTGGGTGGCATGCTCATTGGGCGCTCACGTGCCGACGCGGCACGGTTTGGATTTTTGCTTGCAATACCAATACTCCTTGGCTCTGGGCTCAAGAAACTTATGGACCTGGGCGTCGATGGCACGCTTGCCACAGTTGGGCCCGCACTCTTTGTGGGAGCTGTGGTTTCGTTTGTATCAGGACTTCTTGCGATTTACGTATTGCTTGCGCTCGTGCGACGCACGCCGCTCACGGTGTTTGTGGTATACCGCGTCCTCCTCGCTGCGCTCATCCTCTGGTACGTTCAGTCTTAAAAGGGAAGTGTGTGTGTAAGTGCAGTGCGCTCTGCGGTCAGCCACGCTGAAGCGTCAATAGGGATGTCGCGTTTTTGACCAAAGTCGTCAAATCGTAATTTGCCGTTTGCAACCGCAAAATCAAAAATCTCTTTGGTTAGACGCACGTCGTCGAGGCAATACTTTTTTACTTTCTCTACCTTGCCTTCTGCCCACCAGGTTACTGCATCGAGCCCGTGACCACTTTTTTTCTTACCCAAGGTTGCCTTTGCAACTGAGTCGAGTTTGATTCGCCGACCAAGCACTTTCTTTATCTCTGCCAAAAGGTCGAGCGAGCGTATGCGGGTGAGGTCGCCAGCGTAGTACTTGTTCAAGATGGGAATATCGAAATGGTCTGAGTTGTACCCAATGAGGAGGTCAGCTGACTCAATGATTGGCCAGAGTTTTGGAAGTTCTGGAACCGTATACGCTTCGTACACATCGCGCGCCGAGTCGTGGATGCCAATGACGGAGAGTTCCATCGACGCCATATCAAATGTTGCAGCAGCAGACGTCGTCTCGATGTCGAGCGTGATGAGCTTCATGTGCATTACGCTTTCGTTCCCAAAATAAATGCGTGCACTAAGTGCACTGCAATGCGAGTTTCGGTACCTGAATGGAGGTTTTTGAGCGCAAGTTCACCACTCGTTGCTTCGTTTTCACCATAGATAGCAATGTACGGAATACCGAGCTTCGCAGCGTTCCTGATGTGGTCGGATACCTTTTCGTGCTTCATACCGAGCGCAACGTTCACACCTGTGTCTCTCAACGTTTGAACAGCAGTGCGCGCCGCTGACTCAGACCCGGGGAGCGCAGCTAAGTAGAGGTGTGCAGATGACGGCAAGGTAGGGAGTTTATGGTGTGTCTCAAGAAAGTCTCGGAGGACCACGTCACCCATGGCAAAGCCCACTGCATGTACAGGTTCAGACCCATACTTTTCAACCAACGAGTCATAGCGGCCGCCGCCAAGTATGGAGCGAGCGTTTTGAGGGTCTCGGTCAAAAGCCTCAAAGACGATGTCTGTGTAGTAGTCAAACCCACGCACAATAGACGGGTCGTACTCAACGTGCACGTCTCGCTCCTTCAGAAGTTCTAGAAGCGCCATAACGCTTGGTGCGCTCCCAAGCATATCCTCGATAGGCTCTGCTGTGATTGCCTGACGCTCTTGAAGAAACTCTTCTTGAGAGATTTTTGCGCGCTTGTCGAGGAGGATGCGCATACGTTTACGCGCTTCATCAGTGAGCCCTGCTTTGTCGAATGCTTCTTGGAGGGCAACTCGGCTCCCGATTTTAAGTACAAAGTCTTCTGGACTCACGCCAAGAGCAGTGAGCGAGCGGTACGCGATCTCTATGACCTCTGCGTCTGCTTCTATGACGGGCACCCCAAAAAGGTCTACATTAAACTGCCAGAATTCTCTGAGACGTCCTCGCTGTTGTCGGTCATAGCGGAAAAAGTTTTGAATGCAGTACCAGCGTAGCGGGTACCCAAGTTCGCGCTTGCGGTTTGCAACCATGCGCGCGACGGTCGGTGTCATTTCGGGGCGGAGAGTGACCGAGCGACCTCCACGATCCTCAAAGGTGTACGTTTGCTCGTTGACTATCTCGTCACTCGACTTTGCCGCATAGAGCTCTGAGGGCTCTAAGATGGACGCGTTGTACTCGTCATAGCCAAAGGACTCCGCCGTGCGTCGGAGCGCGGCAAACATATGGTTCTGAACGCGCTGATCTTCCGGATAGAAGTCGCGTACCCCTTTATACGGATCCATCATACAGAACGGACCACTTGTTCTTGACGGTGCTTAATACCAATCAACTCTTCTTGTGCGCCACGAATAATGCGTTCAACGCGCGTTGGGCCAGGGCAGTCATCAAATGATAACTCACGCTTCGTTGCAGCAGTTTGGACGTTGAGTACACCAAAGTTTAAGAGGTTCCCAACGATGCCAGAGGTCTCAGTTTGAATGTCTTGGATGTGATCGAGGTCTAGTACTGAAGCAATATCAACGTTAAAGAGACCTTTGAGGTCAAAATCAATGATGCGCCAGTTGGTTATGATCCACACATCGAAGTAATAGTCAGTCCACTTACTAAAGAGTATATGCCAGCAAATTAGTGCCCACAGCGAGCCTAAGAAACCAAGTACTGCGCCCATTTGTGCCGCTTGACTCGTCTGCCCAACGAATCCTGCAATCACTGGGATTGCAATGAATGGTGCAAAAAAGAGAATGACGACACCAACAACCTCTCGAAAAAGTGCAAACCAGTGTTTGTGTACGATAGTGATTAGACGCTCGTTAACACGATTAGTGTCAGAACCAATGACCGGAAGTCTTACGTTTGAAAGGAAACTCATACAAGTGCAGTGTATGCAGCTAGCGCAATAGTGAGTAAGAACACAACCCCAACAAGGTAGATGGGAAGTGCGATCCACACGAACGGCATCGTTGCGCCGTAGCGCACCCAATGGTAGAGGAGAGCAAACACGTAGTAGGCAGTAATCAGGAGTACACCTGCAAATATGACAGTCCAGATCATGGTTTCAGTATAACAGAGTAGCGCTCCACCCTGTATTGGTCCTGGTGGGTTGAGGTACTGAGCCCAAGTCGCTGTGCGGACTCATGAATCTCTGTCGCGTGCTCAGGCTCATGCTCTATCCAACAATGACCACCCACGGAGAGGTGTTCAGGCAGTCCTTCGATAGTTGCTTCAATCAGCGCAAATCCGTCCTTGTCAGCAAAAAGGGCAGCGTGGGGCTCATGAATCAGTACCGAGTCCTCTATACGCGCACGCCGGGACTCTGCAAGGTATGGCGGATTAGCAAGTATGAGATCATACGTCCCACTGACCGCGCTCCACACATTGCTCTCTACAACTGTAGTGCGGCTCTGGTCTATGGTGTTTGCGGCGATGTTCTTCTTAATTGTTTCGCAATGCGCCGGAACAAGTTCCGCAAACGTGACGTGCGTGTTTGGGGTATGGAGGAGTACAGCAACACCGACACATCCTGATCCGGAAAACAAATCAAGAACACGGACCGGTCTATCGGTAGGAATAGTTTTGATGCACTGTTCTACCCACCACTCAGTTTCGGTGCGTGGGATGAGTGGGTGCGAGTCGAGGTAGATAGTGGCACCTAAAAACGGTATCCACCCTATCTGGTAGGCCTCGGGCTCACTCGAGGTTGAGTTCAAGTTCGGGGATGTCATTTTGGATGCGCTCCCAGGTGTCAGGCACGTCGCACGGCGTAGGGAACTCGCGAATCTCTCCGGTCGCAGGGTTTACCGCTGGAGTTATTACTTGTATGCACACACGCTCAGTAGTCTGAGGGGTTGTTGATGCGGGTGCTTGTATACCCTCAATAGGTTTTTCATTTTGAGCACGAAGAATCAGCACCCCAATGAGTGCGACGCCTAAAATCGCAATGATCACGTTTTTTGCCATGTGTCTATGCTACCACGGGGCACTGTGTGGCGTGGTAAAATAAAAAGGTACTAATTTATCTTCGGTATGAACGAACCAACACAAGACACAAAAGAAGGAGGATTTGAGAACATGGGGACGCCCATCGCTATTGTCATAGCCGGCGCCATGGTTGCCGCTGCACTCTACTTTGGAGGCTCAGGTACCGCAGGCACTGCAGTCAGGCAGCCAGCAAACAACGACGCCGCTGCAAAGGCAGAGAATGTGGTCCCTGTGAGCACAGAAGACCACATTCTTGGAAATCCTGACGCACCAGTCAAAATTATTGAATATACTGACCTCGAGTGTCCGTTCTGCAAGCAATTCCATGGGACGATGAAGGCGGTCATGGATACTTATGGCGCAGAAGGTAAGGTAGCATGGGTGGTACGTAACTTCCCGCTCGAGCAACTCCACCCTAACGCACCACGTCTTGCGCTCGCTGCAGAGTGCGTGGCAGCAGTTGGTGGTAACCAGGCATACTGGAACTTCCTTGACGAGATAGTGCGCATTGCACCACTGAACACCCCCTTTGACATGACGAAACTCGAGACAACTGTTGCCAAGTTTGCACCAGGTACGAGCGTTATGGAGTGTGTCGAGGCAGGTACCTTTACAGAAAAGATTAATCAGCAGATTGCTGACGCCGTAGCATCTGGTGGAACCGGTACGCCGCACAGCATCTTGATTGACGCAAAGGGCCGCGCAACGCTTATCCAGGGCTCACAGCCGCTCGAGGTGGTGAAGGGGATGATCGACAAGGCACTTAAATAGGTGTGAGTGTGGATCCGCGAGCAGTCGGACCCATCTATTGCGAAACGCCGCTTGCGGCGTTTTCGTTTCCGGCGGAACCAGTCAATTTCTTCACTAATGCAGTGA
>JAMNXM010000041.1 GCA_023653145.1 Minisyncoccota bacterium
GATGTACAGACGGTTTGGATCAATCCCCACCACTTCAGTTAAAAACTCAAACATCCACGGAACTTGCTCCTGTTTGAAGTAGTCACCGAACGACCAATTACCAAGCATTTCAAAAAATGTCGTATGGCGATTGTCTCCTACCTCTTCTATGTCTTGTGCACGGAAGGACTTTTGAGAGTCAGCAATACGGGTACCCAATGGGTGAGACGCGCCGAGGAGGTACGGGAGCATGGGCTGCATCCCTGAGCCCGTAAACAGAGTGGTAGGGTCGTTTTCAGGAACGAGCGGTGCACTTGGCACCACGTGGTGCCCACGCGCCTTGAAAAACTCAAAGTACTTCTGCCTGATCTCGCTTACGGTCATTCCGTAACTGTAGCACTTACAGCATTTTTCGTGAATACGGTACACTAAGTACATGCCACACAAACACTGGGGATTTGATATCAAAACTATTGATCACACAGTCAGTCCGAAAACTGACTTCTACAGATACGCAAACGGTAACTGGATACGCAAAAACGTGGTGCCACCCGCAGAGTCTCGCTGGGGTTCGTTTAACATTCTGCGCAAAGTGACTGAACACCAGACGCTTGCAATTATGAACGACCTTTTGAAGAAGCGGGCGCCAAAAGGTACTGACGCCCAACTTGTTGCGGACCTCTACCGCTCTGGTATGGACATGAAGCGCCGCAACAAACTCGGTGCCTCCCCACTCGCCCCGTACCGTGCGCTCATAGACACTATGAAACCTGCAACCATCGAAAAGGTGCTTGCAAAACTGAGTATCGAAGCCCTCACAGCGCCCTGGGCTCTTGCAGTGGATCAGGATTCAAAGAGGAGTGACACGTATATCTTGCACCTCGGTCAGAGCGGGCTTGGGATGCCTGACCGTGACTACTACCTCAAGGATGATGCGGAGTTCATTCGTGTCCGCACCGCCTACCAAGCGTTTATTAAGAAGTTGTTTGCGCTCTCCGGGAGCACTACGCGCGAGGCTTCCTCTGCAATGGAGACCGTTATGCGGATAGAAACTGCGCTTGCTGAAGCAAGCATGGACAAAGTCGACATGCGCGACCCAGACAAGCGCTATCACAAGATGACTGTTTCAGGACTCGCACGTGTTGCGCCCGGGTTTAACTGGCAACAATTCTTTAAGACTCTTGGGGTGCCGCCCATTAAGGAGTTGATAGTCGAACAACCTGAGTTTATGACTAAGGCGGCTCATCTACTCAAAACGCTCCCACTCCCTGACGTGCAGACGTACCTCACGTGGCACCTTCTGCTCTCGTCGGCTGGGTCATTATCGGAGCCTTTCATCAAAGCTAACTTCGCGTTTTACGGCAAGGTGGTATCGGGGCAGAAAGTCATGCGTCCACTCTGGCGCAGAGTCTTGCAGTCAGTAAACGGTATGGTTGGGTTTGCATTTGGTCGACTCTATGTCGAAAAGCACTTTGGTGAGGACGCAAAGCGCACGATGGATCAGTTGGTCTCTGACCTGTTTGTAGTGTATGAGCGCCGCATGCAAGCGCTTGAGTGGATGAGTCCAGGTACAAAGAAAAAGGCGATCGAGAAGTTGCGAGCAGTAAGCCGCAAAATTGGCTACCCTACTAAGTGGCGCACGTATACTGGGCTTGTCATCGAGAAGGACGACTACTTTGGGAACGGCGTGCGGTTTGGCGTGATGGAGCACAAGCGTGCAATGAAGAAACTGAAGAAGCCCGTTGATCGCACTGAGTGGTTTATGACTCCACAGACCGTAAACGCCTACTGTAGCTTTAACTTAAACGAGATAGTCTTCCCTGCCGCCATCCTTCAGCACCCATTCTTTGACCTCTCAAATGACGCGGCAGTAAACTATGGTGCCATCGGCTCAGTCATCGGCCACGAGATGACACACGCGTTTGATGACCAGGGCTCGAAGTTTGATAAGTTAGGCAATCTCAAGATTTGGTGGACGCCGGAGGACCGCAAGCGCTTTGACGAGCGCGCGCATATCTTGGTGCGTCAGTATAACGAGTTTGTGGTCGCAGATGGAGTCAAAGTGAACGGTGAATTAACGCTCGGAGAGAACATTGCAGACCTCGGCGGACTGGTGATTGCATATGACGCCTTCCAAGAGTACCTAACACGCACCGGGGACCGAAGAGTTATTGATGGATTTACACCAGAGCAGCGCTTTTTCCTCGGCTATGCTCAGCAAGAACAGGAGATAGCGCGTCCAGAGTTCCAAAAGTTTGCTGCACTCAATGACCCGCACTCACCTGCAGAGTTTCGAGTCAATGGCCCATTGTCTCACTTTGAGCCGTTCTATGCGACGTTCAAAGTTCAACCAGGTGACCCAATGTATCGTGAGCCAAAAGACCGCGCTGAGGTATGGTAGTACCCGCTGCGTGGGCTGACGTACTTCAAGGGTACGAAGCACCCTACGCACGAGCTGTACGCGACACACACATAGCTCCAAGTCCGGAACAGGTGTTCCGGGCCTTTAGTTTTTTCCCACCCTCTGACACGCGCGTTGTGATACTCGGTCAGGATCCGTACCACACACCGGGTGTTGCTGACGGACTCGCGTTTTCAACGTTCTCGGAGAACCGCATTCCTCCATCACTCAAGAACATTTTTAAAGAACTGCACACTGAGGGCTTTGAAACTACGAGCGACCCTGACCTCACTCGCTGGGCAGAACAGGGCGTACTTTTATTAAACGCATCACTCACCGTCCGTACGGGCGAGGCAAACTCGCACGCAGATTACGGATGGCACCAGCGTACTGACGCTGTTATAAAAAGTGTTTCTGACACACAGAGACATGTTGTGTTTATGCTCTGGGGTGCTTTCGCACGGAAGAAGGCGGTATTGATCGATACGTCAAAGCACCTTGTACTCGAGTCTGCACACCCGTCGCCTCTCTCAGCGCACAATGGCTTTTTTGGTAACAATCATTTTAAACGAGCGAATGATTACCTAACCAGTCACGGCCGTTCACCGATAGATTGGGTATAGGCACCACTTAAAGTGATCCGTGTAGTTGACAACGATAGTCAGCCGGCCCGTCTTCAGGACAGCGACAAGCTGTCATAGTTTCAATAATCTGTATCTCTGACACTAGGTGTTCTATACCCATATCAATATGAGATTAGTAATGCCTCCACTATACTCCTAATTTAAAACTTCACACCTTCCCTGTGTAAAAGTGAGAGTTTTGACTTCATGCCTCTAAGGCCGTTGTATCCGCCGAGCGTTCCGTCGGACCTTATGACTCGGTGACATGGGACTGATGTGTCTTTGTTCGATCGCATAATGGCGCCCACTGCGCGGGCGGCACCCGGGTGTCCCGCCCGCGCAGCCACCTCCTTATACGACAGTGTCTTGCCCTTTTTTATCTTTTTCACCACTGCAAGCACTTTCAACGCAAACATATTCTTCTTGACCATACTAAAACATCGACGCGGTTGGTTCGTCTTTTTTCTTGGGTTCGACTTTTTTTACTGGTGCTTTAGAGCGTACGTGCTGTGCGGCAAGCGCCTTCCCCGCCGCCTCGCGGTAGGTACAAAAGTCGCATGGCCCTCCACCAAACGCAATGCCTACTTTTGGTATTTCGTCAGACATGAGCATTGCTTTAAGACCCATCAATGCCCCAGCCACCCAACTATCGTTTCCTACATAGCCAATAAGTTTGATATCAAACTCTAACTTGCCATCAAACGCTTCCAGGTCTGACTTGCCATTCACGTACACAAAATATGCTGTTGGAGAAACCGTAAATCCATTTTTTCGAAACAGCCACTGGTAGATTTCAACCTGCTTCTTGTACGCATCGTAGAGGTCATCAGTTGTCGAAGGCCCTTCTTTCTTCGAAGTCGCCTTATAGTCAACAACAATCAACTCCTTTTGCGGAGTGATCCAGATATCATCGACACCACCTCGTAAAATGAGATTACTTTCCTGGTGGTGCGTCGATATACCACGCCTCAGCGCGTCTCGCCACTCCTCCATCCGCGGGTCGTCATAGGGCACAGCATCTACTCCATATGCTTTCAGGAGTGGGTGTGTGGTGCCACGAGCACGGTGGATATCAAACTCGCGCTTTAAAAGTTCGTCCACTGCATTGTTGAGCGTAAACGAAGGGCCTGAAACGCGCTTTACCCCAAGCCGCAGATCAAGGTACGCGCATCGCGGGCAGTCAGTATACAGGTCGAGTTTTGAGCGACTCAGTCGAAAGGGCTCGGATGCCTGCGGATCAAATGTTTTTGATGCCCACGCCATACTAGATACCGCACAACTTTGCGCTCTCAGCAATCACATCCTTAATCTTCTTGTCAGGAATACCCGCTCGGCGCAAGAGGTCACCATCTGCAACAGATGAGCACAGTGGCATCTGCGCAGCAAGAAGACGCGCCTTCTCTGCACCAGTTAGTGTGGTAAGCACCGTGACGGGATACACACCTGTTTCTCTAATCATGTCTGAGAGGTTGCCCTGTTTTGGGAAGTCCCAGCCCAAAAGGTGTATCCCTGCACACATAGCGTAACTGATGGCGTTGTCCGTAAACTTGGTATTGGTAATAAGCCACCCTTCATTGATGTGCATACTGTCTGGTCTATCTGCAATAGCTTCGATATCTGTAAAGCGCGCACGTACGTACAGCGCAATTTTGACATCAGTTTTGTATCCCGGTTGATTGTGAAACTTGAGTTCAGCGCCAATCACTCGCCCATCTTTTTTGAGTACAATATCTACTTCATGATCCGCGCATTTGCCTGGCACTATGACACGCGTAGTAACGTCATAGCCTCGTGCCCTCATAAC
>JAMNXM010000042.1 GCA_023653145.1 Minisyncoccota bacterium
CTCGAACGAATAAAGGTGACCCACAAGGGCCACAGGACTGCGGCAAGCGTAAGCGGCAACCACAGCGGTGACGTCCATACGAGTGCATAGTAGATAAACGCTGCAACAGAAGGCGCAAAGTAAATCGTCGCAATAACGGTAAGTGGGACTCCAACCACGACGACGCGAAAAATTACTCGCCAATCCATGGCGTAATAGTACCAGTCGAATGCCTGCGTCGCCTAGGACGTGGGGTTACTTAGCGAGGGCGTACTTGCCATCCTTTTGCTTCACAATTGCTGGATTGTTCTGCAAGTTAACGAGGATGGTGTTGCGCTTTACGTGACGCTCCGTGCCGACTGCTTTTACTATCTCGTCCTGCGTCATAGCACCCTTTTCCTTCAGGTTTGCCTTAATGATATCGATCACGTGTCCAGCGCGGTACCCCCACTCTTTAAGCGCGTACAATCCACGGCCCACAAGCACAAAGCGCTCTGCATCTTTAATAAGTTCGTTGTGTGTTGTTGCCTGATGCGCCTTTTTTCCAAAGGTCTTCTCAATTGCCTTTGCAACCTCACGGAAGTGCATCGGTGAGCCATGGCGCTTTAGTACTAGGTACGCATGGTCACGAATGTTCTTGAGTTTAATGCCTGGCGCAGTTGCGCGGCCCCACTCACCCAAAGGGTTACGCATCAAACAACTTGAAAGCTCAAGCCAGCGGCGAGCAGTTTCCTTGTTCTTGTACTTAACGTTGACGCGTTGCATACACGAGAGCACGTGGTCCACTAACTTGTCTTCGTTCACTACGTCATTAGACTTGATGGTTGAGTGAACGGTCTTGAGTGCGTCCTCAACTGCTTTAGCAACCGCCTCGTCGACGTACCAACGTCGCTTAAAGTGGTCATCCTCTTTGCGGGTCGTAAATGGCTTACCAACTACCATGAGGAAGTACAAATGGTTCTTGGTTTCTGGATCAGTACCGAACTCTGCCAAAATGGTGTGCTCGGGGAGTACTGCACCAAGTTCGCGAATTGATCCCTCAAGTTGCTGAAGCGCCGGCGACTCTTTTTGGAGGACTGGTGAGTCTTGGATCAACTTAATGGCGTGATTCTCAATTTGGCGCACACGCTCGCGTGTGATCCCGTAGCGCTTACCAATGGCGTCAAGCGTTTCTGCACCCTTTTTACCAGAGAGTCCGAATCGAGAGACAATCACGTCTCGCGAGCGTTCAGGCAGTACTTCAATCAAGCGCTTCGAGACATCCTTGGGTTTAAACGCTATTTTTGACATGGGTGTACTAGGATTACTAAGAGGTCATTACTATACCATACCTTTATAGCACAAAGTTATTGTTTGGTCAAAGACCATAGAGTTATCCCCAGGTCAACTGTCCTAGGGGACGAGGTTCAAGATCTTATTCGGAACAAAGATAACTCGAGAAGGCGTTTGGGGCAGGTATTGAGCCAGTTTCAGGTCCCTCTCTGCAACTGCCAATACCTGCTCCTGAGATGCCCCATGCGAGACACTAACGGTGCCGCGTGTCTTCCCTGCTACCTGGACGGCTATGACAACTGTATCGGCCATCAACTTTGTGTCGTCGTAGGTAGGCCATGATTCAAGGTGTATCGACGTCGTGTGCCCCAACTCGTGCCACAACTCTTCGGTAAGGTGCGGCGCAAATGGCGCAAGGAGTTTGAGGTAGGTTTCAAACGCCGCGCGCGGAACTACTGGTAACTCTTCAAATGCATTTAAGCAAATCATGAGCTGGGATATTGCTGTGTTCAGCCCAAACGTCTGTATATCGTCACCAACCTTCTTTATCGTCTGATTAAACACGGCTTCAGCGGCGCCGAGCGCACCATCACCAACTTTGTCAGTAAGCCTCCAGACACGTTCAAGGAACCTGCGTGGACCAATGATCCCCTTGGTATTCCAAGGTTTCATAGCTTCAAGCGGACCCATGAACATTTCATACATGCGCACCGTATCCGCCCCGTAGAGTTCAACGACATCGTCAGGGTTGATCACGTTACCCTTTGACTTGGACATTTTAGTGCCGTCCTCAGCAAGAATGGTTCCTTGATGGCGCAACTTTAAAAAGGGTTCATCAAACGACACGTACCCGAAGCGCTTAAGTGCTTTGGTAAAAAAGCGGGCATACATAAGATGAAGTACTGTGTGCTCTGCGCCACCAACATACAGGTCGACAGGCACCCATGCTGCAATAG
This sequence comes from Minisyncoccota bacterium, assembly GCA_023653145.1. Classification (GTDB taxonomy): domain Bacteria; phylum Patescibacteriota; class Minisyncoccia; order Phycocordibacterales; family Phycocordibacteraceae; genus Phycocordibacter. The sequence goes on from JAMNXM010000042.1 coordinate 2,208, forward strand.
CTTCAGGAGATGCGAATGCGTTTGAGTTCTTTGCATCAGCAAAACGGAAGAAGTACCACGACGAACAGACAAACGTATCCATAGTGTCTATCTCGGGCTTCCATCCGGGACCGAAAATCCGTTCAGTCCGCTCAATGAGTTCCTGCGACGTTCCGAGCGGTGCAGACCCTTTCGGCTGATACTCCACATCAGTTGGGAGCATCCATGGTAGGTGTTCCTCAGGTACCGGATGTGGCACGCCCGACGGGTCATACACTACCGGTATTGGCGCACCCCAGTATCGTTGGCGGCTGATGAGCCAATCTCGCAATCGGTACGTTACCTTCCGCTCTGCGATACCGTGCGACACCATCCAATCGATCATCTCGACAATAAGTTCGGGCGATATGGTGCGTCCCGTAAAAGGACCTGAATCTATTAATACGCCTGCGTTGTCGTGCGCATCAACAAACGATCCGTCTCCAACCACATGGCGGAGTGGAATCTCATACTTCTGAGCAAACTCATAATCGCGTGCGTCGTGCGACGAACAACGAATCACTCCAGTCCCAAAATCCATTAAAGCAAAATTTGCAATCCAGATCGGCATCTTTTCTCCCTTTCTAAATGGGTCTTCTGCGTAGCGTCCCGTAAAAATGCCAAGCTTCTCTTTAGAATCACCGCGCTCCTCTGTTGTCTTCTTTTGTGCCGCAGCAACAAAACTCATCACTGCCGACTCAGCCTCAGTGCCCTGAACAAGTGCGGGCACCAATGGATGTTCTGGCGCAATAACGATAAACGTATCCGCAAAGAGCCACGCAGGGTATGCACTGAACGTATGAAGCGTGAGGTCGGTGCCGCTTACCACGTGTGGCACAACTACACCCTCCTTCCTACCAATCCAGTTTCGCTGATTAATCTTTGTTGACTCTGGCCAATCGACAGTATCAAGATCTTTCACCAAATCATCTGCAAATTCAGTAATCTTAAAAAACCACTGGGACAACTCCTTTTGTTCTACAGGCGTGCCACAACGGACACACACTCCCTTCACTCCGTCCTCGCTCACCGTCTGCTCGTTTGCAAGTACGGTTTGGTCCTTAGGGCACCAGTTAACGCGCGCCATCCGCTTTTCAGCAAGTCCGTTTTTGAAGAGGAACAGAAAGAACCACTGCGTCCAGCGGTAGTAGTCAGGGTTGTGGGCGCCGACCTCTCGGTCCCAGTCGTACGAGAGACCAAGTGCCTGAATCTGCTTTCTAAAATTTACGATCGCCGCATCTGTTGATGTTTGAGGTGGGGTCCCAGTTTTAATAGCGTAGTTCTCTGCTGGCAACCCAAATGCATCCCACCCCATAGGGTGAAGAACTGCATAGCCTTGCATCCGTTTGAAACGGCTGTAAATATCGGTGGCGGTGTATCCCTCAACGTGACCAACATGGAGCCCGGACCCAGATGGGTACGGGAACATGTCAAGAATGTACTGTTTTGGCCTATCAGTTTTTGGCGTTTTGTAGATTTGGTGTTTCGTCCACTCGTCTTGCCACTTCTTTTCTATTGCCTTGTGGTCGTACTCTCGCATTTACCTATCGTACCCTACCGCTAGCGAATTGGCACGGGGGTACCCTTTGGCGAATCTGTGATTAGTGGGTAGAGATCGTGGTCTATAGTTCGAGCAAAGCACTGAACACCTACGTCATGCTCCCAGAAGTCATTGGTCCCGCGAGGCTGAGATACTTGCACACGTGACGCTTTGCTAAACGTTGCGCACAGTTCAAACGAGTCTGCGTCACCGAGTCGATACTCATATACGGTCCCGTCCGATGGAGCGGGTACTGCGTATCCAGAAAGCGGATTAGAAAGTTCTGCGAGTGTCTCTGGGAGTGCACCCGTAGACTGATACTGGTAGATGATCTGGCTCTGAATATTCTGCAAGTCGTACACCTTTTGGTCGTCAAGCTTATAGAGTCGTGCGTCCATTGGCGAGCCAATGATCAAGAATCCTGAGACGACAGTACCCACAATAAGTACCGCGACTGCCCATCCTACGTACATCGCACGCGCCGGGTAGATCACCCAGTAACCCCACACATCAGCCAAGAAGTGCATCAATCCGCCCGCCGCGACCAGGAGTACAACAAGCACTTTCAAAAGGAAGCGAGTGGTAACCTCTCCATCAAGGAAATAGTAGATGAGTGTTACGAGGTCAGTTGCTATCGTAAGGCCAGCAATAAAAATCGTGAGGTAGAGCGCCCATCGTCGTACCCATATCTCTGACTTTTCAGGTGTTCGCACTATGTCGTTCCGTATGAGCCGCATCAACACAAGGAAGAGCGGGAATGCAACGATCAGAGTTGCGATCGCGAACTTAATTGACCCTGAGTACGGGTCATACGAATACGAGAGGGCGTCAGGGAACGCGTTGTTAATGTACTCGAACGTGAGTGTTAAAAAGGCAACTACCGAGCTGTAGAGGGCGACCATTGCGCCAAGCCAGAGGAAAAAGTCCTTTGGTCCCACCTTAGGTTTTGTAGATGTATCCATGGGTAAAGTGTAGCAAATACTA
>JAMNXM010000043.1 GCA_023653145.1 Minisyncoccota bacterium
AAGGCGCGGCCTCGTACCGCTTCAATACCTAGAAGCGCAAGTCGTCCACCATCGAGTGCTGGGAACGGAAGGAGGTTTAGTACAGCAAGGTTGAGCGATATGAGTGCAGCAAGTACAAACACCTGCCCCGCCCCAAAGACAGATGCATCCCCTACGAGTCCAGCAATTCCTACTGGACCTGAAATGTCAGTAATGTCAGCGCTCAATGTAAATGCAGAGGCAATGAGTGTTGCCATACCTGTAACTATGCCTACTAACCCATTGGCTGTTGCTTCAAGCGCACGCCACAGACCTTCAATCGGCCCGTATGCTGCAATACCTATTGTTAAGGACCCAATACCGACTGCGTACCGCTCTGGTTCGTCAGGGATCACGCCTTGCTTTGGTACGAGTGTTAGGACCAGGGGCACATCTCCTCGGACGAGTTCAAGCGCTACCGGAGTTGAAACATTATTGAGTGTTTCAAACAGCGTCTCTGGTGATGCTATAGGTACGCGCACGTCAGACACGGTTACCGCAACCAGTGTGTCTCCTTGCCGCACGCCTCCGGCTTCAGCAGGGCCGTTGTTTAACACTTCGGACACCACGACGCGTTGATCTCTGACTGCCTGGGGTGCATCGTCCGACACAGCAGTAGGAACGCCGAGCGTAAAGGCAATCCAAAATGCAATGAACCCAAGGACGACATTCATGCCCGGACCTGCAACGAGCACGGCTGCCTGAGCCCACTTAGACTTTTTGTTAAACGCCTGTGGGTCGTCCGCATCTGCATCCTCGCCCACTATCTTTACAAAGCCTCCAAATGGCAGCGCGTTCAGGGTGTACTCGGTGTCACCAATGCGTATCCCCCACACTTTCGGCGGAAATCCAATACCAAACTCGGGTACGCGCATACCCGCGCGTTTTGCAACCAGAAAGTGTCCAAGCTCATGTCCCACAATGAGGACCACAAGCATGACAAAAAAGATAAAAATAGACATGCCCTACTGAGCCAGCTCGTGTTCTTTTTTAGTTGCAAGCGCCTCGAGAGTATTGTTTGCCGCCTCAATAAATTTCTGCACTTCATCGCGGTGCATGCGCTCCTGATCCTCACTTAACTCTTCCGCTTTCTTTTTCTTTTCGATGTCCTCCATTGTTTTGGTGCGCTCACCTTTAAGAGAGACGCGTGCCTCTTCAAGCTTTGCGCGTACGAGTTTGATCAGTTGCTGTCTACGCTCAGTGGTGAGTTCAGGGAACGTGACGCGCACACCCTTATCATCTGACCCGACACCGACACCAAGGTCTGCAACAGTAATCGCTTTCTCAATCGGCTTGAGTTGGCTTTTGTCCCACGGTGCAACATACAAAGAGCGTGCATCCTCTACCGTAATGGAGGCTACTTGCGGCAGTTTCATTACTGAGCCGTACACATCTACCTGGATAGCGTCGAGTAGTGCCGGAGACGCGCGCCCGGTGCGCAGTCCCTGGAACTCTGCCTGGAGCCACGCCTCGACCTGCTGAATACCTGCTTTGAGTTTTGAAAAGTCGTATGCCATCTCTGTAGTATATAGCGACTAACGCTCGACCACTAGTGGGAGTGTAACAGCAAGGTGGGAGAGAATCAGTTTTGGACTCGAGCCGTTTTGCTCTATGTACCGTGCTGCATCGAGCGTGTCTCTCGATGGTGCAACATGGACGAGTGCATGTACCAGTGCTTTGAGTGTTGATTTGTCGCCGCTTTTCTGGGCCAGGGTTACCAATTTTTCTACCTGCGTGAGTCGCTCAGCATAGGTAGCCTTCAAAAAGATCCGTGCACTGTTTTCCCCTGCAACGTCGTCATGTGCGTGGCGCTGCTCAACAGTGCATCGTGAACGCAGTGTTGGTAAGAGTGATCCTGGTAGCGGTGTAGAGAAGTAAAAGTGCGAGTCGCCGGGTGCTTCCTCAACAACTTTAAGAAGTGCGTTTTGTGCCTCGGTACCGGCACGATCGAAAGCAATCACAAAATACTTCCCTCCCCCTACCGCCTTGAGCGACGCAAACTGGGAGATGCGTCTTGCATCATCAACATTTAGTTCCCCGTAGCGAGTAATCGAGACGTCGGGGTTACCAACGAGCGTAACGCCACCCGCTACCAACTGCGCACACAACTCCTCTACGCTTCTGTCAGTAATGAGCGCGTGGTGCATACGCGTATTGTACGTTACCCCCGCTTGGTCGTCGCGGCGCGTTTATAGGTCTCGAGGTGGTTGAGTGCAATCCCCGTACCCTTTGCAACGCAGAGTGCTGCTTCATTCGCGAGTGTCGCCGGGACTCCGGTGCGTCTAAAAATAAGCTCCGGGAGGTGTCTGAGTTGCGAGGTACCGCCGGTCATAATAATCCCGCGATCGATGATGTCTGCGGCAAGTTCTGGTGGTGTCTCTTGGAGTACGTTACGTATTGCCTTGATCATCTCGCGGAGTTCCCGACTTATGGCGCGTACTATCTCGTTCGTACCAATAGTGACGGTACGCGGAAGTCCCGACAAGAGGTCACGACCCTTGATGGTCATGGTCAACTCTTCTTCAACGGGCACGGCTGATCCAACTTCAATTTTTATGTCTTCCGCTGTCTTGTCACCAATTGCGAGGTTATACGTTTTCTTAATATAGTCCGCGATGGCCTGATCAATGCGGTTCCCTGCGCACTTAACACTCGTCGATGCCACAATGCCTCCGAGCGATATCACGGCGACGTCTATGGTGCCGCCGCCAATGTCGGCAATCATGTGCCCGCGTGGCTCATGGATCGGAATACCCGCACCAATTGCGGCAAGAATGGGCTCCTTAATAACGTAGGCGTTCCGCGCGCCAGCTTTGAGCGTTGCCTCTACCACTGCACGACGCTCGGTTGAAGTAACGCCAGCAGGAACAGAAACAATAACGTCAGGTTTAAAAATGTTCCAAGTGCCGAGTGCTTTGCGGATGTAGTAACGGAGCATTGCCTCAGTCGTGCGGTAGTCCGCAATAACTCCGTCCTTCATGGGGCGATACGCGACTATGGACTCGGGCGTACGCCCGATCATCTCCTTTGCGTCAGCACCTATGGCAAGTATCTTTCGGCCTGATTCAGAAACGGCAACTACTGACGGTTCGTTAAGTACGATCCCTTTCCCTGGTACGTACACGAGGGTTGTCGTGGTGCCTAAATCGATGCCTAATTTTGGTGACCAGAACGACATGCTTGGTCATTGTAGCCCGACGTGACTTTTGAACCAAGTATCTGCTAGTATCAGGCAATTATGAACTCTGAGGGATGGCGTTTGGGCTCAACAGTCGGTACCATCCTTGCGATAATTGGTTTGGGGGATCTCATTGCAGGTGAGGTATTTCCTCGATATGAAAACAACCCAATCTTGGATATTGTATTTTTATGTGTCGGAGGCTTGATAGCCGCGTATTCCTCTCGTCAAAATCATCGTGTTGGCGAAAGTGGTTGCTCACAGTGCGGCGGACCAATAAACATGTTCTACAGTGGATTCGGGTTCCTCTGCTACGACTGTGCTCGGAAGACTAACTTTTCCTCGTAATTGAAGCGCCGACTGTCCGTAGGCGCTCTTCAATATTCTGGTAGCCGCGGTCAATGAGCCCCGCATTTCCCACCACCGATGTTCCCTGAGCAACGATACTTGCAAGCACGAACGCAAGACCTGCACGAATATCAGGTGTTTCAAATGTCGTGGCAGTAAGCGCGCGCTGACCTTTGACGGATGCACGGTGCGGACTAATGAGTGTGATGTCCGCGCCCATGCGCACCAGGTCTTGGGTATAGTTGAGCCGCCCGTCAAAAATACTTTCTATCAAGATACTCTCGCCTGCCGCCTGTGTAAGCGCAATCATGACCGGAGGATGCGCGTCAGTTGGGAATCCTGGGTACTCGTGAGTGCGGACGCGCACCGGCATGAGTGTCTCTGGGGCGCGCACCGTAATGGACGTGTCGCGTATGACCAGCGGTACTCCCATACGCTGAAGTACATCGATCACCGCATCGAGATGGTGAGGAGTTATGTTTGAAACTGTAATCTCTTCACCTGCAAGTGCACCGAGAGTTAAAAAACTTGCTGCTTCAATACGATCTGGTATCACCGCGTACGGTGGCGGTTCAACCAGCGTCACCGGTTTTATGACAATTACTGGTGTACCCGCACCTTCAATCCGTGCGCCTGCCGATGTAAGAAAGTCGGCAAGTGCAACTACTTCAGGCTCCATAGCTGCGTTTCTGAGCACGACCGTACCGCGCGCCAAGGTTGCAGCCATCAGCATGGTTTCAGTTGCGGTCACAGACACGGTGCTAAAGAAAAACTCGCCACCAGAGAGTCCTTGTGGTGCGTTCAACGTGTAGGTGTCCTTTGCTTCCGAAACAGTAGCACCAAGAGTCGTGAGTCCTGCAATAAACAAGTCTATCGGTCGCTCGCCAATCAGGTCGCCTCCTGGGTGTGGGAAAGTAACAGAGCCTGTGCGCGCGAGGACTGAACCAATAAGGAGGACTGACGCACGTAGCGACTTTGCTGCAGCATAGTCAAGCACTGAACCCGATACGTCTCGTGCGTTTACGGTGAGGGTGTCGCCTGAGCGCGATACAAAAGCGCCGAGCGTCTCAAGGAGCCTCGTCATCGAGTCAATGTCTGCAATTCCGGGAACGTTGG
>JAMNXM010000044.1 GCA_023653145.1 Minisyncoccota bacterium
AGGTGGATACCCACGGCACGCGACATCTGTGCCAAGCGCACTACCGCTGCCTCAAGTTCACGTGGGTAGGTCTGCATAATGTCGGCGATTTCATCAATAATGATGACGATGTACGGCATCTGGTCAGGCGCTGCCTCACCCTCGCCCGCTTTTTCAGCATCCCACTTGGCAACAATGTTTTCGTGATACGACCCAATGTCGCGGACCGAGTTTTGCTCTAAGAGGTTGTAGCGGCGATCCATCTCTTTACCTGCCCACTTGAGCGCAAGGATCGCTTTCTTCGGATCAGTAATAACGGGGGTCAAGAGGTGAGGGATGCCGTTATAGAGCGTAAGCTCGACGCGCTTTGGGTCGATCATGATAAAGCGCAGTGTGCCAGGGCCGTTACGGTAGAGGAGCGACGTGAGCATCGTGTGCAAAGTCACCGACTTTCCAGAGCCGGTGGCACCAGCCACCAAGAGGTGTGGCATTTTTGCGAGGTTAAGGTAGTGCGGACTTCCTGCAATGTCACGACCAAGCGCACAAAAGAGCGGGCGCTTCTCTCCTTGGAACTTGTCGTCTGCAAGCATCGACGCCAATGCGACGGTGGCTTTCTTTTGGTTCGGCACTTCTATACCTACGAGCGACTTGCCAGGGATAGGTGCTTCGATGCGGATAGGGGAGGCAGCGAGTGCGAGTTCGAGATTGTTTTGAAGCGAGACTATCTTCTGCAGACGAACACCTTCTGCCGGTTTAAGTGAGAAGCGCGTGACGGTAGGGCCAATCGCAACTTCATCCATCTCTACTGTAATGCCAAAGTTCTGGAGCGTGCGTTTAATGATGTTTGCGTTTGCTTTGATGTCCCCGGTCTCTGGCTTACCCTTCTCACGCTCAAGGAGTGTAAGTGGTGGGGGGTTGTACGCAACGTCCATGAGTTGGAAGCCAACTGCCGCAGGCACATCAGCCGCTTCGATAACTGGCTCGGCTTTCTTCTCAGGCTTCTTTTGTGCAAATGTTGCAACTGCAGGCGCTGCAGGTTCTTCGTACTCTTGCACTTCAACATCATCCTCTTCGTACTCTTCCTCAATCTCTTCTTCATCGTCTGTCGCAGTGTCGCGTCTGAATGAGGGGAAGGCGATAGGTGTATCGAGCGCCAAGAGTCCACCGACGATCGCAAGTGCACAAAGCACGATTGATCCAAATATGGTGTCGAAGAGCGCGACAAATGGGTATGCCGTCCACGCACCGACAAGTCCACCATATGTACCAACCACATGCATGAGTGCAATCCCAGAGAAAAATAGTATGGTGGCGCCCAAGATGCGCGTACCACCAAACCCTTCAGGATCCCGCTGACGGAACAACCCGATAGCCAAAAACAAAAACGAAATAGGGAGGAGGTAATACCCAACACCAAACAGGGTCTCTTTAAGTGTGCTGTATAAAAAGCTACCCAACGACCCTGCGAGCCCAACTGACGCCAATATAAATAAGAGCGCAACCATTGCGGCAAGGACGGCGTAAATGCTCCGCCCAGTTTCAGGCTTGATGTTTAGTTGTGGACGGGGGACACGTGGGCGCCACGACTCGTCAGACTTCGTGCGTTTCCGTTTTACTACCTTACGTTTCATAACGTGTAGTGTACCACTTGATAAAACCAGAGGCTGTAGCAGTGTTGCGTACGTATCAAAGACAGAGCATTGACTCATACTGTGACGAGGCGTACTGTGTCCCTTACCATCAAGGACTATGACATCAGACCTCAAGGACGGCAGCCTTCCAGTTAAAAAGACGCACAAAACCCTCGATCCTGTGGCTCATTTCCCAGCATCCTTTGCCAACGATCACCATACGTATATTGCACGCAAGGCGGAGCGCCTCTCAACCGCAGTGCACATGGTCACTGGCTTTGTTGATGCTCAGGAGCCATTGCGCGCATCGCTCCGGAGAGCGGCTCTCTCAGTCCTCGAGTGGTGCACCGACCTCGAGGCGTTGAACCGCCATGGCGTCGATGCTCTTGCGGCGCGTGCTGCCCTTATTGGCTCTTACCTCGGCACCGCAGAATCCTCAGGTATGGTCTCTACCATGAACGCGAAGCTCATTGTTGACGAGTATGCGCGCCTCGCCACATTTGTCCGTGAGCGTTATTCGGTTATCCGTTCAGGGACATTGGACACTGCAACTACTCAACCCGAGCAGTATAAAGGACAAAAGGACATATCTATATATAGGACAATACAGAAAAGCGTTGTGTCCGATACGCCAAACAGTCAGGCATCTAGGAAGTCCGACATATTAGGAATACTTAAGAATAAAGAAAGAATTTCTATAAAGGACGTCACCAATGTGATTGCTGATGTCTCTGAAAAGACTGTTCAGCGAGAACTACTCGCCATGGTTGCAGATGGCACCTTAATAAAAGAAGGGGAGCGTCGATGGTCAACATATAAATTGAGAGGCGCTGACTCAAAAGTCTAGGTTGCAATAGGGTACCAATTTGCTACTATAGGTGAGTGGGTACTTGCGTACATCATCAAATGTAAGCCCTTATAACAGAGGGCTTTTTTCTGATGTCGTAATCCACACAGAATACCAACCGACGCTCGACTTTGGGCACCGCCAGGTATACTGAAAGGAACCGCGCTATGCGGTACGAGATGTGTCACACATCTCTTCGTTCGTTGACAGTTTCATATACCAAAAAAACGAGTAACAAGTTACATCCTGCCCGGACGCCCTGTACCTATTTGTCTGTATATCCGATCTCCACATTCATTCTTGGCCATTATTTCGTGCGGCGCTGAAAACAGTTGTGTGCGCAGTACGAAAGATGGAAATTAGTTGTGCTTTATCAGTAGTTAATTATTAACAGCATTATTTGCTCGTTCACGAAGTTATGACTATTGCAACCGCTACAAAAGTAGTCGCAGTAGGTCTCGCCGTGTCTGCAGCTCTCTTTGCAACCCCAGCTCAAGCTGCTACGTGCGCAAGCACGTTTAGCACGAACTTGCGCCAGGGCGCATCGGGCGCTGACGTCAAGGCACTCCAGATGTTCCTCAACACCGCAGCTGACACGCAAGTGGCAGCAACCGGCGCAGGATCACCTGGTAACGAGACCATGTTCTTTGGCCCCGCAACTCGCGCGGCTGTTATCAAGTTCCAGAATAAGTACGCAGCAGACATCTTGGCACCAAACGGTTTGACCGTTGGTACTGGATTTGTCGGTGCGTCAACCCGCGCAAAGATTGTAATGATGTGCGGTTCGACGACAACGACGAACCCAACGACTCCAGCTCCAGCTGGTACCGGCCTTACGCTTGCTGCAGGAGCACCGATTCAGAACGCACTTGCCCCACGTGGTGCAACCCGCGTTCCGTTTACGAACTTCACAGTAACCGCAGGTACTGATGGTGATGTCACAGTCAACTCTGTCGCAGTGCAGCGCGTTGGTCTCGGCCAAAACGCAGCATTCGATGGCGTTACGCTCATCAACCTCGACACCGGTGAGCAGATTGGTACTGCTAAGACCTTCAACTCAAACAACCAGGCAAACATTGGTGCGCCTATGGTAGTGAAGGCAGGTACGACTGTTCGTCTCCAGGTTGCAGCCAACATGGCATCAAACCTCGCATCGTACGCAGGTGAAGCTCCAGCGATCTCGGTCGTTGGTGTCAACACAACTGCTGCGATCTCAGGTGCAACGCCAATCACGGGTGCATACCACACGATCAACGCAACGCTCTCAGTAGGCTCACTCGCACTCGACACGTCGAACGCGTTTGCAGCTAACTCGACCGTTACGTCAAAGGAAATCGGTACTACCGGTTTCCGCGTGTCAGGCTACCGCTTGACTGCAGGATCGTCTGAGGACGTTCGCTTGAAGTCGATCCGCTGGAACCAGACTGGTTCTGTCTCATCGACCGACCTTGCAAACGTTATGACGTATGTTGGTGGCACTGCTTACCCAGTAACAGTTTCTACCGACGGTAAGTACTACTCAACAAACTTTGGTTCAGGCATCCTGATCCCTAAGGGTAACCAAGTTGAGGTCTACCTCTCATACGACATCGTTGGTTCAAACGCTTCAGGCCGCACGATTATCTTCGACGTCGACAAGACGACGGATATCTTCGCTACGGGTGAAACGTATGGCTACGGTATCTCACCAGCAGCAAGCACGACGAACGTTCCAACCACTCGTGGCAACACGACTGAGACGAACGGTTCACCGTACATCTACGCTAACTCGGTCACTGTCTCAGGTGCGTCGGTCACGACCATCGCGAAGGCAAACGAGGTTCCTTCACAGAACATCGCAATCAACGTTCCGAACCAGCCACTTGGCGCATTCGTTGTTGATCTCCGCGGTGAGGCTATGACGGTGCAGTCACAGGTCTTCTCTATCGCCTCAACAACTGGCGGTGGCTCAGGACTCTTGACGAACGTTACACTTGTTGACCAGAACGGCGCAGTTGTTGCCGGTCCAGTTGACGCAGTGTACGTAAACTCAAC
>JAMNXM010000045.1 GCA_023653145.1 Minisyncoccota bacterium
ATGCCGTTGACGATCTCCGCAACATCACTGAGGTACACGGGCGCTCCGCCGACCGCACCTACCGTGACAGACAGTAACTCTTCAGGATCTTCAAGATCGCCTTCAAAGCCAACTGCGTACTCGATACGGTCTACCTCAATGGTGCCCACAGGTACTGAGGCGTTTGCAGCGGAAAGGGCAGCAACCACATCAGAGAGCGAAAGTCCGTACGAGTCGAGCGCCTCGCGTCGTACTACGACGGTTGCTTCGCGCTCGCGTATACCTGCGACTTCAACATCAGACACGCCGGAGACCCGCTCCAACTCGTCCTCAACTTCGCGTGCAAGCTTTGTAAACTCAGTTGGAGGAAGTCCGCCCGAGAGGGAAATGATGAGTATCGGTTGGTCACTAAAAGACACACGCGTCACCGTTGAGTCATCAGCATCGCGTGGGAGTTTTGGTTGCGCACGATCGACAGCGTCTTTGACGTCTTGTATTGACTTGTCGAGGTCCGCTGACGCCTCAAACTCTGCAGTGATGATTGAAATGCCCTCGCGCGACGTGGAGCGCAACGAGTCGATGTTGTCGACTGCAGCGATCTCTTTCTCAAGCTCTTTTGTAACGAGAGACGCAACGTCCGCGGCTGAACCGCCTCGCAGTGGTGTGGCGACGACCGCAACTGGGATGGTCACCTCGGGTGCGTTCTCTTTTGGAATAGCAATGACCGCTATGGTTCCTGCAACCACTAACGCACCCATCACCAGTATGGTGAACTGGCGATTGTCTAGGAAAAAATTCCAAAGCCCGTGCATACTACTCGGGAAGGACTACTTGCCCCTCCTTAAGTCCGCGCGCGTCCGACACGATACGCGCGTCTGCTGTAATACCACTTTCAATTACTACGGTCGAGCCACGAAGTGCTCCAAGGATGACTGGGTTTGCCACGAGGGCATTTGCATCGTTAAGCGTAAACACGAGGGGACCATCCGGAGTAATTTTTATTGCTGCAATAGGGATTGCAAGGCTCTGAGTAGCAGACTGCTTTTTGACTGCGCGATCAATGCGGAGTGTAGCTGACTGTCCTGCAACGAGTGGGGCAGACGGTGGAAGCGCAATACGAACTTCTGCCTTTTTCGTAACTGGATCAAGGGCAGTCGCAACGCGTACCACGGTCCCTTGCACGTCGGTACCAATAGTTGCGCGCGATCCTACGGCGATGTCAGCAATATCATTACCTGACACAAACGCGACTGCCTCAAGACCTCCAGCACTCGTCAGGTACACAATAGGTTGTGATGCGTTAACGAATGATCCAACATCGAGGTCTAAACGGTTTATGGTTCCCGAAATAGGAGCGCGGATCAATGTCTTTTCAAGGTTTGCGAGGGCAGCTGCAAGGTTAGCATGTGCGCCAGAAATATCTGCACTCGTACCATCAGTGCCGGTTGCCAATGCAGTTTCAGCAATCTGCACTGCTGCACGTCGCGCCTTAAGTCCATCGATGCTCTGTGGGATACTCCCTGACAAAGCGTTTACGGCTGCAAGTCCTGCTGAAGCATCAGCACGATAGAGCGCAATCGACGCGTCAGAGACATTGAATGTTGCAAGTGCAGTGTTGAGTGTAAGAACAAGTGTCTGCATAAATGCTTGCACGGTCTTTACTTCCTGCGCAAGACGTTCAAGTTCAGCGATCAACTCATCAGTGCTCATACTTGAGACTTGTACGTTTTGTTGACGTACCAAAAGTGCTTGGACGCGGAGACGCCCATTTTCCGCTTCGTTTACCAGTTGTGAATTAGAGGTAGACACGACCAGGTTTGGCTGACCGCCGGTCGGGTTGGTAAACGCAGCATCCGCCTTTCTACGGACTGCGTCGTCTATAGTTGCGATAGCGCTCAGTACGGTCGCACGTGCCGAGTCCTCAGCTGCTTTGAATGAGGATTCAGCATTACCAACACTGATGCCGCCAACCAAAACTCCACTCTCTGCTTTCTGGAGCGCAGCGCGTGCTTGGGCAACTTGCGCGCGTTGTGTGTCGTTCTTTAGTTCAGCTATGATCGTACCAGCGTTTACAAAGTCGCCGAGTGAGCGGTAGACGCCAGATATGGTGCCTGGAATGTCGGAAGAGACGAGCGCCTCGCGTGTAGCGCGCACGGTGCCAATAAGCGCGAGCGGCTCTGCAGATACTGCGTCCCCAACGCGTATGAGCGTGACAGCGCGAGTGTCTGCGACTTGACCAATGCGCCCAGGGGTAGCAAAAAAGTATGACGCCGCCACCGCGCCCGCAATAAGAAGCACCGCAACAAGTACGCTTGAGAACGGCCCTGATTTAATGAATGACCAGATAATGCGCCCAATAATACCGAGGTGGTAGCCAACCTTAGAGAGTTGGCGGAGTACTAAATGTAAGTAAAGCATGTGGACATATAATAACACAAATGCGCAAAAAATCGATATGTGGTATAGTATTGCTATGCACGTAACCATTGCTAAAGTCCACGAAAATCTTTTTGCAGGAGATGCGCAGTCCGTCACGCTCCCAACTGTTGGAGGCGAGGTAACTATTCTTTCAAAACACGAACCAATGGTGACGACGCTCCTTCCGGGCACGGTGACCGTTAGGGCACACGATGGCACACACACGTTTGACGTTGTTGGCGGAGTCCTTGAAGTTTCAAGTGATCAAGTAACAGTCCTCCTGTAGCAGAGGTACAGGAACTGGATGTTCGTATGCGTGGTATATACTAATACTGTATGTTTGGTAATTTTTTAATGAAGACCATGCTCCAGCGGCAGCTCAAGGGCATGCCTAAGGAAATGCAAGACGCCGTTATTAGTGCGTTTGAGAAGAATCCGCAGTTCTTTAAGGACATGATGAACGAGATAGTTACTAAAGTGAAGTCTGGTGTGCCTCAGGCAACCGCGGTCCAGCAAGTCATGATGAGCAAGCGCGGAGAACTCCAGAAGATGCTCACCGGTCAATGAGTAAAAAGGTGTTCATTTTGCTTGGACACCCAAACGCCGACACCTTGTCGGGGAGTATGGCTGGTGCCTATGAAGCGGGAGCACTTGAGGCCGGGCACGAAGTGCGCCGCATGAATATCGGCGAGATGCATTTTGATCCCATCCTCCACATGGGATACAAGACGATGCAAGCGCTTGAGCCAGACCTACTTACGTTCCAGGCTAACGTTAAGTGGTGCGACCATTTTGTCATCATCTATCCGAACTGGTGGTCAACGATGCCCGCAATCCTTAAAGGACTCATAGATCGTGCGTGGCTCCCTGGGTTTGCGTTTAGTTTTTATAAAAATGGTCGTTGGGGATGGCTGAGACGCCTAACGGGTAAGAGTGCACGCATTATCATTCTTGGTAACACGCACCCATGGGTTACGTGGGCACTGTTTGGCGAGTTTACGAACGAACTTGCGCGCGCAACGCTTGGCTTTGCAGGTATCGCACCCGTGCGCGTTAAGTGCTTTGCGCCAACTGAAAAGGTAACTCCAACACGTCGCGCTTGGTGGCTCAAGCAAGTAAAAGACCTCGGTCGTCGTGCGCGTTAGTCTGTAATCTGCTACAGTCGCACCATGGGACTTTCAATAGGCATTGTAGGACTTCCAAACGTCGGCAAGTCAACGCTTTTCAAGGCGCTCACGCGCAAAGACATTTTGATTGCGAACTACCCGTTTGCAACAATCGACCCATCAGTCGGCGTCGTTGCGGTCCCTGACCCGCGCCTACAAACGCTTACCGATATTTCACATTCAGCAAAAACGGTCCCTGCCATTGTTGAGTTCGTAGATATTGCAGGCCTCGTGAAAGGTGCATCAGAGGGCGAAGGGTTGGGGAACCAATTTTTACAGAACATCCGAGAGTGTAATGCCATTGCAGAGGTGGTGCGCATTTTTGAGGATTCAGACATCACGCACGTTCACGGCGACATAGATCCGATTAAAGATATCGAGGTGATTAATCTCGAGCTCATACTCGCAGACTTACAGTCGGTATCGAAGCGACTCCAGAGCGTCGAGCGTGATGCAAAGCGCGGCGACAAGGCGGCTGTCGCAGAAGAGGTGGCGCTCCGCGTGGTGTACCAAGAATTAGAGCAAGGACGCTTTGCGTCGCTCGATGTGCCATCGCTTCAACTGCTTACAAGAAAGCCGATTATGTATGTTCTGAACAAGAAGGCTGGGGGACACAACCTAGACGAAATGAAAGACGAGCGTTTCGTGCGCCTCACTGAGTACCTCACGAACTTAGGTTCGCCGTACGTCATCGTAGACGCCGCTATTGAGAACGAGTTGAATGAAGTGTCAGGAGAAGATAAGCAAACCTTCCGCCAAGAGTACGGTGTCTTGAACGACGGTATTGACG
>JAMNXM010000012.1 GCA_023653145.1 Minisyncoccota bacterium
GGTGCTCCCACAGAGTTCTGCTATGGAGGTAGCAAAAGACGTGCGACTCGAGTATGCCGTTGAGGTGGTCGGAAATGTAAATGTTCGTCCAGAGAAGAACATAAACGCAAAGGTGCAAAACGGTGACATCGAACTTGAGGTCACTGGTCTCACTGTCCTTGGGAAGGCAGAACCCTTGCCATTTGATATGTCGGTGGACGGCTACAACCTTGACCTCACGACAGAACTTGACCACCGCGCACTCACGCTCCGCCACCCAAGGCTTCAAGCGATATTTAAAGTGAGCGCTGTGATCATAGACTCGTTCCGCGAGTTTATGAAGTCGCAAGACTTCTTTGAGTTCCAGGCTCCAGCAATTACACCTGCAACTGCAGAGGGAGGTGCAGAGGTCTTCCAAGTCCAGTACTTCGATAAGAAGGCATTTTTAAGCCAATCACCACAACTCTACAAACAGATCGTGATGACCGCGTTTGAGCGGGTCTTTTCGGTCAACAAAGTATTCCGTGCAGAGCCGTCGCAAACGACTCGTCACCTGACCGAGATCGTCTCGCTTGATGCCGAGATGGGCTTTATAGAGTCGTGGACCGATGTCCGTGATATGTCTGAAGAGACAGTGCGCTACATTCTGAGTCAAGTAGGGACCCGCTGCGCAAAAGAACTTGAGTTTCTTGGAGCAACGCTCCCAACCATGATCGACCGTACGCCTACGTACTCATTGGTTGAGGCGTTCCAAAAGCTCGGTATTCCTGAAGACAAAGATCTGAATCCTGAGCAGGAGCGAAAACTCTGCGAGTTAGTAAAGGAAGAGACTGGCTCTGACTTTGTGTATGTCTATGGTTACCCAACCAAACAGAAGCCGTTTTACGTGTATCCAAACCCCGAGAACCCGAAGTATAACGAGGGTATGGACCTCTTGTGCCGTGGTGTCGAGTGGCTCTCAGGAGGACGTCGTGTAAACGACTTTGAGCAACTCATGCGGCATGTCCATGACTGGCAGATGGATCCAAAGAAGATAGACATGTTCCTCGAGGCGTTCCGCTATGGTGTGCCACCTGAAGGCGGGTTTGCCTTCGGTGCAGAGCGTATGACCATGCAGATTCTAGGACTCAAGAATATTAGAGAAGCCACCATGTTCCCGCGTGACATGGGTCGTATTGACCAATTACTTTCAGAGACAGAATAATTCTCTCGATATGAAACAATGGATCGACGAGTACTGGGAGCGCGAAGCACTGCCAGCGCTTATGGAGTTTGGGACTATCCCGAACGTATCTCCTGCGTTTGACCACGCGTGGAGTGAGCATGGACATATGGATCGTGCAGCTGCATTT
Source organism: Minisyncoccota bacterium (assembly GCA_023653145.1). Taxonomy (GTDB): domain Bacteria; phylum Patescibacteriota; class Minisyncoccia; order Phycocordibacterales; family Phycocordibacteraceae; genus Phycocordibacter. The sequence continues at coordinate 1,332 of JAMNXM010000012.1, forward strand.
TTGAAAACGTGGGCAGAAGGGAGAGATGTACCAGGCATGATGGTTGAACTCATGCGCCCTGATATGCGCACCCCATTGTTGTTCATCGAGATTCCTGGCGAGGGTGAGACTGTCCTTATGTATGGTCACCTCGACAAGCAGCCTCCTATGCTCCCGTGGCGTGAAGGTTTGGATCCTTGGAGTCCGGTGAGAGAAGGGGATTTGCTCTATGGCCGTGGAATTGCTGACGACGGGTACTCCTTGTTTGCGGCGCTTGGCGCCGTCGAGGCAGCACTAAAAAGTGGCGCCAAAATCCCGCGCATATGCATCATGATTGAGGCGTCAGAGGAGAGTGGGAGTCTCGATCTTGAACACTATGTTGCAGTACTACAAGAGCGGATTGGGACGCCACGTATAGTGATAACGCTCGACTCAGAAGATAGGGGTGGCGACAGACTGTGGCTTACGCAGTCCTTGCGAGGCTTGGTTAATGGCCTCCTCACCGTAGAGACTATCCCCGGCACCATGCACTCAGGACTTGCCTCAGGCGTCGTACCTTCAACGGGCAGAATCATGCGCATGCTGTTATCTCGCATCGAGAACCCAGTGACCGGGCACATCATAAACGAAGTGATTAATCCTCCACTCGACGCGCACAAGAAAGAGTACGCGAGTGCTGTAGCAAAAGCAGTCCCTGATTTTCTTGATGGGTATGAATTACCGCGCGGACTTGCAGCAGCCGCAGATACACTGCCAGAACTCGTTGCAAACAATCTAGTGCGTGCTGGTCTTGAGGTGACTGGCATCACCGGGCTTCCGACTGCAGAGGGGTCAGGGAACGTAATGGTAGGGAAACTGACTGCTCGGCTTTCAATGCGTATCCCTCCAGGTGTTGACCCAGACACGGTCGCCACTGAACTCAAGCGCGTTTTAGAGGAAGAGCCGCCTTATGGTGCGCACGTAACGTTTACACCGACGGATGGTGGATGGGGATGGATAGCAAAACCATTTACTACAGAGACGCTCGCCCGTATCACTGAAGCATCATCGGAATGTTACAGCGCGCCGTTTGGACAGAGCGGTATTGGCGCTTCAATTCCGTTCGTTGAGATTATGGTTCGAACATTTCCTCATTCGGAACACGTCTTGACCGGCATTTTGTCTCAGTCGTCACACGCTCACGGACCAAATGAAAACATGAGCATTGAAAAGGTAAAAAAGCTCACGCACTTTGTCGCAGTCCTTATCAGTAATCGCTCGTAACTATGGCACAGAAGAAACGCGTTGCAGTTAAAAAGTCGCCGTTGTTTGGTGACGAGGGTATGTGGCTTTTGAATCAGATCCCACGTTCGCGTATTCGTTCGCGCTACGGAGTACTGCTCGATGACCACTTCGGTACTCGTGTTATGTCGGCAGCAGTGCGCCTCACGAACGGTGGGTCTGCATCGTTTGTATCGAGTGAGGGACTTATCATGACCAACCATCACGTTGCGCACAAACTGATTGCATCGGTGTCGACTGCAGAGCGCGACCTGGTTGCACAAGGCTTTTATGCTCCTCGGCGTGAAGATGAACTCAAGATTCCTCACGCTGAAGCAAACGTTCTGGTCTCTATTGAAGACGTGACGGAGCGAGTCTTGAAGGCAAAAGCGTCTGAGCGCAAAAAAGTTATTGCGGCACTTGAACTAGAGTCAAAGCAAAAGACTGGACTTCGCTCTGATGTGGTGGAACTTTACCAAGGTGGCGCGTATCACTTGTACTGCTACGAACGGTACACCGATGTGCGCCTCGTTTTTGCCCCCGAGATGGCTGCCGCCTCGTTTGGTGGAGATTTTGACAACTACGAGTACCCGCGCTTTTGCCTTGATGTGACTTTTTTGCGCCTCTATGATGCGTCAGGTGTACCCGTAAAGCCGCGTCAGCGACTCACACTTGTCGCAGATGCACCTACAGAGGAGTCACTCCTTTTTGTTGCAGGGCATCCAGGTAGAACAGATCGATTGACGACGTATGCAGCGCTCATGAGTGCGCGCGACCATGGATTGCCGTATCGGCTACGCTCGCTCGCGCGCATGGAGATTCTCTACCAACAGTACGCAGGACGCGGTAGTGAGTACGCACGCCGTGTTGAGCGTGAGATGCAAACCGTTATGAACTTGCGTAAGCGCTACATGGGGCAACGTGCTGCACTTCAAGACCCTGTATTCATGCGACGCATTGAGCAGCGCGAGCGGGCACAAAAGTCACTGGACCCGAAGCCATATGCCACTATTGAACGCGCGGTACGTACGTTTGAGAAACATGCGGTTGAGTACGACCTATGGGAGTCGATGATCGGCTACGGCGGACACTATGACAAGCCGTCGCCAATGAGTTCAAACTGGACGACGTACCTCGGGATCGCACGTACCCTTGTGCGCATGGCGGCAGAAGATACGAAAAAAAGTGCTGACCGACTCCCTGAATTTGCAGATGCTCGCCGAGAGTCACTCCTTGAGGCACTCTACTCGCCAGCACCAATTTATAGTGATCTTGAGGAGTGGAAACTTGCCGATGCACTCTCGTTGCTTCTTGAGACTTATGGCACCGAGGATGCAACAGTTCAAGCGATACTCGGCGGCCTGAGTCCTATGGCGCGTGCTCGAGCTTTGATACAGCGCACTACGCTCGGTGACCCAGAGGTACGTAAACGCATCGCAGAGGGCGGTGCTCGCGCACTAAAAACAACTACTGATCCAATGATCAAGTTGGCGCTCCTCATTGATGCGCGTGCGCGCGCAGTTCGAACTGCAGTTGAAACACAGTACAAAACTCCTTGTGATGCAGCATACGCGAGAATTGCGCAACTGCAGTTTGAGACTTTCGGGACTGAACTCTACCCAGATGCCACGTTTACACTGAGACTTGCCTTCGGTACCAACAAACGCCACGTCGCAGATGACACGGTCATGCCCCCATACACAACTATTGCTGGCACCTACGCGCACGAAGTCGCGCATCAAGCAAAGCGTCCGTGGACACTCCCTCTTTCATGGAAGCGGGCTGCGCGTTGGGGTAGTGTGTCTCAAGTTCCTTATAACTTTATTACGACCCATGACTCGCACGGTGGTAACTCAGGAAGTCCCGTGTTTGACAAGGATTTCCATTGCATCGGCATTCTGTTTGACGGAATTTCGAGCGGGCAGGGCAGTACCTTTATGTATGGCGAGTACGAGCGAGCGGTATGCGTTTCCTCCGCTGGTATTCTTGCACTTCTTGCACATGTCTATAAAGCCACTGGTCTTCTCAAAGAGTTAGCACGCTAGGCTCGAGTGGTATAGTAGGTCTATGCAGGCGCCTTTTAGCGTTAAAACCGCTCAGTTTGAGGGCCCCTTGGACCTCCTCCTTACATTAATCGAGGAGCGCAAAATGCTGGTGTCAGACGTGAGTCTCGCGCAGGTTGCGGATGATTTTTTAAACTACGTGTCTACCCATGACGCGTTCCCACTTGCCGGCACCGCACACTTTTTGGTCGTTGCATCAACACTTCTCTTACTAAAATCGCGCGCACTCCTCCCCGTACTGACTCTGACTGACGACGAGGAGGGAGACATTAAGGACCTTGAACTAAGGCTCGCATTGCTTAAGGTGTTCCGAGACGTCGCGCAGCGGGTTGCAGAGTTGAAATTGCGATCGTTTATTACTGATGGTGTGCCAGTCACGGACCCCATCTTTGTTGTCCCTCGTGACCTTACTCCGGACTCGCTGTTTGCTGCGGCTCGCTCAGTCATACAGAGTGTACCCAAAACCTTTGTTCGTGATGAGGTTGATGTGCCCGCAGTGGTGAGCCTTGATGTAATGATAGAGCGCCTGACTGAGCGTGTGCAGCGCGCGATTTCCATGACATTTAAAGAATTTACGGGTGACTCCAAGAACGCACACGAGGTGGTTGTAGGTTTTTTAGCCCTTCTAGAGTTGGTTAAACGTGGGTTTGCAGAGGTGAACCAAGACGCGCATTTTCGTGAAATTACGATAGAATACGCTGGTACCCTCGAGGCGCCACGCTATGAGTAATATGGATCTTCCACTTTCGTCACAAATTGAGTCGCTTCTCCTCTTTAAGGGTGGGGCAGTACCCGTTAAAGAACTTGTTGAGGCGCTCAAGGTATCTGAGGCGGAAGTTCTTGAGGCACTCGAGACACTCAGAACAGAACTTCAGGGGCGAGGTATTAGGCTCATAGAGGAAGGTACGCGTGTCGCGCTTGGCACCGCTCCGGAAACTAAAGCGCTGATTGAGTCTGTGCGACGCGATGACCTTGAAGGTCAGATAGGTCGCGCAGGACTCGAGACGCTCTCGGTGATTATCTACCAAGGTCCAGTCAGTCGCGCTGATATTGAGTACGTGCGTGGTGTGAATGTTTCAACGACACTCCGATCACTCCTCATGCGAGGACTCATTGAGCGTATTGACCACCCAACGGATGCACGCGCATTTCAGTACCAGATCACGCCAGAGTTGGTTGCATACTTCGGGCTTTCGCGGATCACTGACCTCCCAAACTACGCCACTGTGAAGGCGGAACTCGATGCACTGCGCAGCCCCCCTCCACCAACCGAACAACAGTAATTATGGATATTCGCGTACACGGCCTGATTGCTGGAAGTTTGATTGGTGCAGCATTTGCACTCATGCTGTTTGCTGAGCCAAGTGCATTGCCTCAGGCACAGACGTTTGCGGAGTGCGGCACGACACCAGACTCGCCACAAGTCTTAGCGCGCGCGGCATACGTCTACAGTATTGCTGACCAGGAAACGCTCTTTGAAAAGAATGCAGACGCACAGTTGCCGCTCGCATCAGTTACTAAAGTTATGACGGTACTTGCCGCGCTTGATACGCTTGCATTTGATGATGTGGTGACTATAACGCCTGAAGCGCTCACGCCAGAAGGGGAAAGCGGATTCCGCATTGGCGACACCATGAAGGCAGGAGAGTTGGCAGCGTTTACCCTCATTGAGTCGTCAAACGATGGTGCACGAGCACTCCTCTTAGCGTCAGCAGAAAAGCAGCATATGTCCGAGGCTGACTTTATTGATGGTATGAACAAGCGGGCTCGCGGTATTGGACTCTCGCAGACGTACTACATGAACGAGACTGGACTCGACATCTCGGGTACGGTGGCTGGTGCGTACGGCTCAGCACGCGACGCGGCACTCCTCATGGCATTTCTTGCTGAAGAGCGCCCTGCAGTAGTTGAGCACTCAGTTGAGCCAGAGCGACGACTCAAACTAAAAAATGGTGGGCAACTTTTGGCACGTAACACGGCCCTCATTGGGAGCGCATTTGGTGCAACGATAGGTTCCAAGACTGGTTTTACAGATCTTGCAGGTGGGAATTTGGCATTCGTGTTTGAGCCAATCCCTGGAAAACCAGTGTCAGTGGTTGTGCTTGGATCAACACGTGAGGCACGAGAGGCCGATGCAGAGCGGTTGGCGCGGTTTGCAAGTGAGACACTGAGAAAGCAGGGAGCCTGTACGTGGTAACTATGATTGACGACGTTATCAAAATTTTCATACCCGCAATTACCGCATTCTGGATCGGGATTGCGTCTACGCCCCTTATTACACACTACTTATTCAAGTACCGTGTGTGGAAGAAGAAAGGTGGCAAAGTTGCGCTCGACGGTAGTGTTGCAGTTGAATTTGGGAAACTGCATGAGGCAGGGGAGACTAAAACGCCGCGCATGGGCGGGATAGTAATTTGGGGATCGGTCGCGCTTACCGCTCTCCTTTTCTCTGCACTTGCACTGCTCGTCCCTTCAGAGTTCAGTGACAGACTTGATTTTATTAGTCGCTCGCAGACCTGGATCCCGCTGGTAGTACTTCTTATCGGTGCGTTCGTTGGGTTTATCAATGATGTGCTTGACGTGGTTGAGACGCGTGCAGCGCGCGGGCTACCGCTGTCAGTGCGCCTCTCATTAGTGACACTGTTATCGCTGTTTGTTGGTTCGTGGTTCTTTACGAAACTCGGGATCGTATCTATCGGGATTCCGTTTGTGGGCGCACTCTATCTTGGATGGCTTATTGTTCCACTGTTTATACTCATCTCGCTTGCGCTGTACGCGTCGGGCGTTATTGATGGTATTGATGGACTCTCGGGCGGAGTGTTTGCCTCTATCTTTGCAGCGTATGCCTTTATTGCGTTCTCAAATGGACAATATGACCTCGCCGCATTTTGTGCGACAGTAGTGGGTGCACTTCTTGCATTTCTATGGTTCAACGTACCGCCCGCTCGGTTTTGGATGACGGAGACCGGCTCGATGTCACTCACGCTCACTATTGCTGCGGTCGCGTTTCTTACTGACTTAAAAGGTGAGGGTAATGGCGTCGCAGTGCTGCCGATTGTCGCGTTTCTCCTTGTGGCGACCGTAGCGTCAGTACTACTGCAGATCTTTTGGAAGCGCGTGTTTGGTAAAAAATTGCTTCGCATTGCGCCACTTCATCACCACTTTGAAGCACTAGGGTGGCCAGGCTACAAAGTAACGATGCGCTATTGGATCTTGTCGTACATCTTTGCCATTATGGGCGTTGCGCTCGCACTCATCGGTTGAGTATGCGACTCAAAAGTGCTGATCGTACACTGACCGTTATTGCTGCACTATTAGTTACGGCAGGTATTCTCATTTTCTTTTCTGCGTCGCTGTCGCTCCTCCCCAAAGGTTCTGGTGCGCTCGCTGGTGCCATCGTGTCCCAAGTTGTCCTCGGACTCGGTGGCGGACTTGCGGCACTTACGCTCGCGTACATCACACCACTTGCGTACTACCGCCGCTACGCCCACTACGTATTCGGGTTTGCGCTGGTACTCACTGTCGCGGTATTCCTGCCAGTTATTGGAGTGTCTGCAAATGGTGCATCGCGCTGGCTTAACTTGGGTGTTACTACGTTTCAGCCATCTGAACTTCTCAAGGTTGGGTATATCTTGCTGATTGCCGCGATTCTTGCGGGTGGCAAGAATCGAGGCGCTGACCTCATGTACGGCATTGCCCCGTTTGTCGGCATTACCGCGACTGTTTCACTTATTTTGTTGCTTCAGCCCGACACGGATACACTCGCCATTATGATTGCAGCTGGTGCCGCAATGATGCTCAGCGCAGGAACACGCCTTCGGGAAATACTCATATTTATAGTTGTTGGAGCATGCCTCTTTGCGCTTTTGGTATTTATGCGCCCGTACCTATGGGAGCGTGTTGAGACCTTCCTCCACCCTAATCGTGATCAGAGCGGCTCGGGATATCACATCAAGCAATCGTTGCTTGCGGTTGGGTCGGGAGACGTGTGGGGGAGGGGATTTGGCCAGAGCGTTCAAAAGTTCGCGTACCTCCCAGAGGCAAGTTCTGACTCGATCTTTGCAGTGTACGCAGAGGAGTTTGGGTTTGTTGGGTCGGTACTCCTAGTGCTCGGGTTTCTATCGTTCGTGTTGCGTTCATTGTGGGTTGCGGCGCGCTCACAAGACTACTTTGGTGGATTGGTAGTCGTTGGTATCGCGACACTTATTGGTGTACAGGCATTTCTGAATATTGCAGCAATGATAGGACTCGTCCCTGTGGGAGGGTTACCGCTTCCATTTGTTTCGGACGGAGGGTCTGCACTTCTTATTGCTCTTGGCATGGTCGGAATAGTGCTTAACGTATCTCGCACGGTCCGAGTCTAGTTGCTATACTGAGCCGAATGAGGATTGTCTTTACAGGAGGGGGGAGTGGGGGACACTTTTACCCGATAGTCGCGGTTGCTGAGGCTGTGCGCGACCTCGTGAAGGAGCGCAAACTCCTAGAACCTGAACTCTACTTTTTTGGACCCAACGTGTATGACGAGCGCGCGCTCTATGACAATGATGTGCGGTTCATTCAAACTCCCGCTGGCAAGATGCGCCGCTATTTCTCGCTCCTCAACATTACCGATTCGTTTAAGACACTTTTTGGCATTCTAAAGACTATTTGGGTCATGTATCAACTGTACCCAGATGTCATCTTTTCTAAAGGCGGGTTTGGTGCAGCGCCAACCTTGGTTGCGGCACGACTCTTGCATATCCCCGTCATGGTGCATGATTCTGATGCGGTCCCAGGGAGAGCGACGGTCTATGCGTCTGCGTTTGCGCAGAAGATTGCCATCTCATATGACTCGGCTGCAGAGTACTTCCCAGAAGCAGTGCGCGCACGCATCGCCCTTACCGGAAATCCAATTAGAAGAGAAGTGATTACGCCCGCAAAGGATGGCATGCATGAATTTTTAGGACTTGAGTCGACCGTGCCAGTCCTCCTAATCCTTGGGGGATCTCAAGGTGCAGAAAAAATTAATGACACTATTCTTGAAGCGCTCCCAGACTTGGTACAACACTACCAAGTGATCCACCAAACGGGTGAGGTCAATTTCAAGAGCGTGTCCGAGACCGCGCAGGTAGTCCTTGGCAAGAACGAGAAGCGCTACCGCTACAAGCCCTACGCATACCTCTCGTCCCTCGCACTCAAAATGGCAGCGGGCGCAGCGGATGTCGTGGTGAGTCGTGCCGGTTCCGGTGGCATTTTTGAAATTGCATCGTGGGGAGTTGCGTCCATAATTATTCCACTGCCTACCGCGGCACAAGACCACCAGCGCTTTAATGCGTTTGCGTATGCGCGCTCGGGTGCGTGTGTGGTCCTTGAGCAAGAGAACCTTGCACCGCACATCTTGGTTTCTGAGATTGATCGCTTATTCACGAACCCAAAGGCGCGAAATGACATGGCCGAGGCAGCAAAGGTGTTTGCAAAACCAGACGCCGCTCGCGTTTTGGCTGATGGACTTTTGGCGATAGGACTTGAGCACATGAGCGAGTAAGTATGTCCCAACCTATCGTCACACGATTTGCGCCAAGCCCAACTGGATTCATGCATATTGGAAGCGCACGTACAGCGCTCTATGCGTATTTGTGGGCACAGAAGTGTGGTGGCACGTTTATTTTGCGCATTGAGGATACTGACAAGTCACGAGAGGTGCCTGGCTCTATCGAGCATATTGAAGAGACACTTGGATGGCTTGGTCTCACGTATGACTTTGGTCCACGAACTCCTGGTCCGTGGGGCTCAAACATACAGTCTGAACGGTTGGATACGTATCGTGCCGCTGCAGAGCAGTTGTACAAAAAGGGATTAGCATATCCTGATCCGTTTACTAAAGAAGAGCTCGATGCGCTTCGTGCACAGGCCGAAGCTGAGAAACGTGCGTTTTTGGTGCGCGACTATCGACCTGAGACCACCGCTGTGTGGGATGGTACGAGAGCGCTCAGATTTAAACACACAAAGCTTGAACGTAGCGTTTGGACTGATGCGGTACGCGGCGAGTTATCTGCAGGACCTGAGGCGCTTGATGATTTCGTTATCCTCAAAGCTGACGGATATCCAACGTACAACTTTGCACACATTGTGGACGACGCGGCGATGGGTGTTACGCATGTGGTGCGCGGTGATGAGTTTATAGCATCGACACCAAATTATCTCGCGCTTTATGATGCGCTCGGAATTCCGCGCCCCGTGTTTGTTACGGTCCCGCCGATACTCAAAGATGATCGCACCAAGAAACTTGGCAAGCGAGATGGAGCGAAAGACATACTTGAGTATCGAAAAGAAGGGTACCTCCGCGATGCCATGAATAACTACCTCGCACTCTTAGGGTGGAACCCGGGTACGGATCAAGAGGTGTTTACGATGGAAGAGCTCGTCGCTCAGTTTGAAATAGACAGAATCCACGTCTCAGGCGCCGCATTTAATGAGACTAAACTTCAGTGGATTAATCGCGAGCACATGCTCAAACTCTCACCCCACCTGTTTTGGGAGCACGCTGAGGAGTTTTTGACGCCTGAAACAGTGACACTGCTCGATGCAAAGAACCTTTGGTCTCAGGTGGTGCCCCTGATGCGCGAGCGCGCTTCGACCTTTAGCGATATTGGTGTGCTGGATAGGGAGGGTGAGTATCGGCACTACTACGAGGCACCGTCCCCTGACCCCTCAAAACTGTGCTGGAAAGAGGAGTCGCAGGTGGCTACAAAGGCTCGCCTAGAGGCAATTTTGGGGCTTCTAGAGGGTGTTTCTGACCCTTGGACCGTAGATGCGGTTAAGGCAGCGGTTTGGGATTATGCTGAAAAAGAGGGTAAAGGTCAAGTTTTGTGGCCGATGCGCGTTGCGCTCTCAGGCAAGGATAAGTCACCTGACCCCTTCGTGATTGCAGGTATTATTGGGAGAGATGAAACATTGGCTCGCATTCGTGCTGCTTGTAGCGTGCTCTAGCGCGCTGCCTCTTACCGCACATGCCGATGATGCCGAGGAACTCCAGGCAAAAATAGAGGCACAGCAGCGCAAAATTGCTGCACTCGAGGTGGAAATCAAAGAGTTTGAGTCAAAACTCGTTGAGATCGGAAAAAACAAAACAACTCTCCAAAATGAGGTGTCGCGCCTCGACACGTCGCGCAAAAAAATAAATGCAGACATTGCGGTAACGCAAGATAAAATAACTGCAGCAAACTTACAGATCACGCAACTTTCAACCGCGATTGGTGCGCGCGAGTCGAGTATTGAGGTTGGTCGTCGGGGTGTGAGTCAATCGTTCAGAAAACTTGGCAAGATCGATGACCTGACACTCATCGAGCAGTACTATAGTGCAAACGGGATTGTCGGATTTTGGGAGGATACGGATCAACTTACAAAACTGCAGCGCACAGTACGCGCTGAAGCAACACGTCTCGCACTTCAAAAGATTGTACTTGCAGAGAATCGCGATGAGGTTGCACAAAAGAAGACTGAACTCTCATCGCTCGCGACGCAACTCACTGGTCAGCGTGTCGTGCTTGATCAAAACCGCCGCGAGCAATCAGCACTGCTGACGGCAACTAAGCAGAGCGAGTCTGCGTATCAAAAAATACTTCGTGAAAAGCAGGAAGCGCGCCTGTTGTTCGAGCAAGAGTTGAATCAGTACGAGTCAGCACTCAAATACTCGCTCGATACGACGACACTGCCGCCTGCAGGCTCAGGAGTGCTAGAGTGGCCTCTCGACCCAAGCTTTATGCAGCGCTGTGAAGGCAGAAAAGCGACATTCAAAAACATCTACTGCATCACGCAGTTCTTTGGGCATACTGCGTTTGCCCGGAGCGGCGCATACAACGGTGCAGGACACAATGGTGTCGATTTTGGCTCACCTGATGGTACGAAAGTGCTCGCCGCCGCTACCGGATTCGTTGAGGCGACAGGGAACACGGATGCATACAAAGGCTGTTACTCGTATGGTAAGTGGGTGCTGATAAATCATGGCAACGGACTTTCGACCTTGTACGCGCACTTATCGTTTGTTTCAGTCGGACAAGGCGACTCAGTGCCTGTAGGCAGTATGATCGGCTACTCGGGTAAAACTGGATATGCAACGGGCCCACACTTGCACTTTACGGTGTTTGCGTCAGACGGAGTCAAACTGGTGCGACTTGGTGACATTAAATCTAGAACTAACTGTGCACAAGCAACGGTTCCAGTTGCACCGACCTCAGCATACTTGGACCCAATGCAGTACTTGTAAGTCTTACAAAAACGGTATCGCTGAGCCAACTACGATCTTAAGTAATGACTCAACCGAGTCATGCTTAAACGCTTCATGAGCAATGTCCCAAAGCGATGAATCAAGGTCCGTCTTGTGGACCTTACTCACGACCTGAGATGCCTCGATTGGGTCGAAGTGGTTTAGCCCTGCTTCTTTAGGCCAAAACCTTTCCATCACTATACTTACTTTTGTCAAGTACTCAGGGTTACAAACCGGAATTTACAATGTTAGTAGCAAACAAGAGCATTGGAAGACCGAGAGAGTAATAAGTGAAGAGGGTGTATGTAGTACTCGGGTCACAGATCGCACACAGCAGGACTATGCCAGCATGAGTAGTTGAAAGTCAGTCCCCCGTATACTCTACAAAGTACTTCGCAAAAGATATATTGTGCGAAGTATACCGTATGGGGCGGAAGTTACTCCCCACCCACAGATCCGCATCTGATTCTTATGCTGCATAAGTTAAGTAATTAATTTAAAAACCCCGCACTCGTGCGGGGTTTTGTTAGTAGACTCGTTTTTACTTCTTTCTAAGACCAACGAGTGCTCCTGCTGCTGCTGCAGAGACCCAAACTCCGAGTGGCTGTTCAATTGGGTTGATGAACAGTTTTGGCAAGAACTCTTTAACTGGAGTACGACCAAGTTCAGATGCTGTTCCGTTCGGCATTAGACTCTCACCTCCTGTTGACCAAGCTTCAACTCCAGACTCGTATGCAAGAAAACCCGCATCTACTATGAGCATTCCAATTGCTAATACTACTGGAAATGCAACTGCTCCCTCTAAAGTATTTCGCCCTCTTTCAAGTAAAGTTGTCATGTTTTTAAGAAATTTATAACTATATAGGTATACTCCTCTGCCTTGATGCAGTCAATAGCGTTACGCACCTAGAGGCAGGTGAATGAGAATTATTCCAACTGTTATGGATATGCCAGCCGTGGTCGCTGGATACTTATCCCAAAATCTCTTTTATGCTGTGAGGAAACTTTACTTCTCTACCTTCTTGCCCCAGCAAGGCTTCGATGAGTTCCAGGGGGTAGTACCCTCTTGGTCATACAAGTACTCTGCGTAGGCAAGGTTCCCTTTGAGCGAGTAGATATCCATGCCAAGTTCAGTCGCAGCCTCCTCGTGGTAGTAGGCATTGACCTGCATGACCCCGATGTCGCTCTTGTTGACCTTCCCGCGGAAGATCGACCCGTCTTTGTTGAGTTGGCGGTAGCGAGACTCGCACCACGCTATTTCAGCGAGGATAGGCTTGTCGGCATAGTAGTCGCGGACATACGCCCCCAAGGTCTCCGGGTTCTGAGACAACTCATATTCGTTAGCGGCAGTAAGCGCTACAGGGGCCGTAAACGCGGCGCCTGCAAGAAGTAGTAGTACGGGTAACATATAGGCAAACAAAAAAGCCGCCCCATGGCGACTTGGTTTCTATGGTAGCGTTTTCGACCCCCTCTGTCAAGCCCTCACGGTCTCAAAAAATGGTTTATACGGCTCTATAGAGCCTCAAATTAGCATTTTACTAAAGTCAGTATTTTCTCGTATGCCTCGTCCACCGAGTCGACTACGACAAAGAGGTCTAGGTCGCCTGAATCGATGACATGATTCCCTTGTAGAAGCTCAGATTCCATAAGGCCGACCACTTTTCCCCAAAAATCGGCCCCGTAGAGGATGATCGGGATACGCTTGATCTTGTTGGTTTGGACAAGTGTAAGGATCTCAAACAACTCGTCCATAGTGCCAAACCCGCCTGGGAAGAAGATGTACACCTCAGAGGCAAAGGAGAGCATGACACGGCGGGTAAAGAAGTAGTTAAACGGCAGGGCGTCAGTGAGGTATGGGTTCTCGTACTGCTCTTGGGGCAACTTGATGTTGAGGCCGATAGAGGCACCACCTGCCTCCTTGGCACCTTTATTGGCTGCCTCCATAATCCCCGGCCCTCCTCCAGTGATAACTGCAAAGTTTGAGCGCGACAACTTCCCTGCCAGGGCCTCAGCGTCCTGGTACATCCTCGGCTCGAGGGTGTAGCGCGCAGAGCCAAAGAACGAAGCCGCCAAACTATACTTTTTAAGGAGATCAAAGCCGTCTACTATCTCCCCCATAATCTTGAGGATGCGCCACGACTCCATGTCCTTGGTGTGGTCCGTCTTCATTGGGTCACATACTTTCAACTCCCCTTCCATGCGGTGGATAGTTGGTGGTACTGGTGGTTGTTGGTCTGACATAGTCTTAGTTTACACCGATAAAATTGGATACAGTTCAAACTCAGGGAGTAATTTCTTTCCAAACATGAGTCGTGACGCAACTTCTGCGTGGCAGAGTGCTCCGGTCAGTGCGTTGTGAGGCTTTGGCTCCTCGGGGATACCCACATAGCGGAGGATAAAGTCGAGGTTCATGGCAGTGCGGTGATGCGGCAAATTCATGGGTACTTCCTTCCCTCTCACCGAGAGGTGCATGTACGCCATCGTGTGCGTGTCTAAAGAGCGGTGCGGGAACGGAAATTCGATGTGTGTACGGTGGCAGGCAGCAGCGACAAAGGCGAGGTCAAACGACGGATTTTGTCCTACGAAGTTCCAACTCTGAGCGGTCCGTGCCCACTCGATAAATGACATTACCAAATCGTGCTCGGACTGCTTTTTTGGGTCATGTATTGACTCAAGTGTCGCACCGTTAATCTTCAGCGCCTCCTCTTCAGCGTGTGCACCATCCCAGGCGCGGCATTCTCCATAAAACCGCTGTTCTGGGGCGTCAAAGTTGAGCGCTCCAATCGAGAGGATTGAGTGCTTTTCAGGATTGGTACCGGTTGTTTCTACGTCAACGACGATCATGGGGTGGTGGTGATCTTAAAATCGTTCTGAGCGCCAAGTAGTATAGAAAGGCGACCAAGTTGGAACGACGCAAGGACGGTGAGGGCAAGGATTAGGACTGTAAGAATCTCGGTACGACGCATCCACAAAAACTCCTTGATTTTCATGCTGATTACCAGTAGTATACCAGGGTATGGCAACAAAAAAGGCCGCCGGCTCCGCAAAAAACATATCCTACAACAACCCGAAATACTTGGGCATCAAGCTCTATGCGGGTGAAAAGGCTAAAGTCGGCAACATCATAGTACGTCAGCGCGGTACCCGTTTTGTGGTTGGTAAAGGCACTGCTCTCGGTAAGGACGACACCATTTTTGCAATGAAAAACGGTATGGTCGCATACCGCCTCATTCGGAAGACCAAGTTTGACGGCTCAACAGTACGCCGACAGGCTGTCGACGTTATTTAACTTCAAGAGTAAGCGTAACGCTGCTTCCTTCAAGTTCTATAGGCACGGTATACGTGCCTTTTTGTTTAATTGGGTGCTCAAGGGTGAGCGCAGACTCTGGGAGCGTGACTCCCCACTGAGCGAGTACAGCAGCAGTAATGTCTGACTCGTGGAGCGACTTAAAGAGCGTTCCTGTTTCACTTGCTTTTGCGCTTATGCTCAACGTTTTGCCACGCAGGTCGGCTAGGATTTCTCGAGCCTTTGCCGCGCTCTGGTCGGCGCGTCCCTTAGCCTCCGCAACGCCCTTTTCGTGGCGTTTGAGGTTGTCTGCTGTGGCTGGGAGCGCCTTCTTTTGCGGTATCAGAACATTCATAGCGTAGCCGTCCGCTACGTCTACAACGCTCCCCCGCTGCCCCACCTTCTTTACGTCAGTTATCAAGATGACTTTCATACAGGTATTAGACCATAGAGCCTATAGTTCTGCGAGTAGTATGCAACACTGTGCTAGTTTCCTAGCAACAGATACTTCACTGCGCGGTCGAGTGTAGGGTCAGTGCCCTCCTTTACCCCGTCCTCTGGGATCTCGACAATAATGTCAGGCTTAAGGCCTTCATGAGAGATTGAGATGCCATTTGGAGTGAGCCAGCGAGCGATAGTGACTTTGAGTGATGTTTCCGGTGTCACCTCAAAGACCTGCTGTACTGACCCCTTGCCGAAAGACTGTTGGCCAATGAGTTTTGCACGGTTATGGTCTCGAAGCGCTCCCGCAAAAATCTCAGATGCAGATGCGGACCCGCCGTTTATCATGACTGCGACCTGGACTCCTGGGTATTGTGTCCCGTAACCTGATGAGCGATATGTTTGCTCTGGCTGGTCGCCCCCATAGTCTTGGGTCACGATAGTAGCACCAGCAGGAACAAACCAACTTGCCATGTCTACCGCCGCCTCGAGGTAGCCTCCTGGGTTACCGCGGAGGTCAAACAGGAGTTTCTTTGATCCAGAGTTTTCGAA
>JAMNXM010000013.1 GCA_023653145.1 Minisyncoccota bacterium
ATGGAATCCCTAAAGACACCGAGGCAGCCGAACTCTGGCAGAAACTGTTTGCATCTAAGGGAATTAGTGCCGCTATTGCAGACATTGGCTCGGAAGCAAATGGCTATGCGCGCGGTATGAAGCCAGGCGAGCGCATCTTTTACTATGACGGGTCTAAAAACTGGTGGAACCGAGGCAAGACAGGGCCAGAGACTACTGCAATAGGCGACCCCTGTGGCCCGGACTCAGAAATGTTCTATGACTTCTGTACGCCGCATGACCCTGCGTGGGGAGCGGAGTGCCACCTTAACTGCGATTGCGGACGTTTTATGGAAATAGGCAACAACGTCTTTATGGCGTACCGCAAGGTTTCTGCTGATACGTTTGAACCGCTCGCGAAGCCCAATATTGATCACGGGTCAGGGCTCGAGCGCATTGCCGCTGCAGCAAAGGGAAACCCTGATGTATTTTTAATCGACACGATGCAGGCAATTATTATTGAACTTGCAGCGGCGTCTGGGAAAAACTACAACGACCTCGCGTACCAAAAGTCATTCCGTATTATTGCTGACCACGCGCGCGGTGCGACATTTATGATTGGTGATGGAGTGCTTCCAAGTAACACCGAGCAGGGATACTTTGCGCGCCGTCTCATTAGACGAGCTATACGCCACCTCGACAAACTCGGAGTAGGTGAGGGTACGTTGGTAAAGATTGTGTCGCGCGTTATCGATGCGCACAAGGACCAGTACCCAGAACTACAGGCACGCCACCTTGAAATCTATGCGGCAATACAAGATGAGGAACAGCGATTCCGTAAAACACTCAAAGACGGACTGAAAGAGTTTGAGCGAGGCACAAACCCGTTCATACTTTTTACAACCTACGGATTTCCTATTGAACTTACTCAAGAACTTGCAGCAGAGCAGGGCAAGACTATTGACGTTGAGGCGTTTAAGCAAGAGATGGAGAAGCATCAAGCACTGTCACGTGCTGGTGCCGAGCATAAGTTCAAGGGTGGTCTTGCAGACTCTGGTGAAGTAACGACCATGCTCCACACTTCGACTCACCTTATGCTTGCCGCGCTCAGAAAGTACTTAGGTGACCATGTACACCAGGCGGGGTCAAACATTACCGCAGAGCGCACGCGTTTTGACTTTACACATTCCGCGCAAGTCCCACGTGCGGTACTCGACCAAGTTGAGGCATACGTAAACGAGGCAATTCAAAAGAAATCAGCCGTAGAAATTATCCAGATGCAAAAGGATGAAGCAAAGGCTATGGGTGTTGAAGGGAGTTTTTGGGAAAAGTATCCTGATGTCGTAAACGTCTACCAAGTAAAAGCACCGGACGGTACGGTCTATAGTCGCGAACTGTGCGGTGGACCGCACGTCGAAAACACCGGTATGATCGTCGGCACGTTTAAAATTGTAAAAGAAGAGGCATCATCCGCAGGTGTGCGCCGCGTCAAAGGCGTCTTGGTCTAAATTCGCGTTACAATACTAAGCGTGGCAAGTGAAAAACGCGCACTCATACTCGACATAGACTCGTCGTCTTTAGGCGCATGCATAGTCGAGTTTCAGGACAAGCCAGTACTCGTGGACGTAAAGCGCATGCCACTTGGCACTGGTACGAATCGAGAGCCAGAGGCGCTCATTCCACAATTGCGTGAGGCGTTAGGTGCTGTCGTTCCTTCATACGCAAAGAAGCACCCAGGAATTACTGACGTGTTTGTCGTGGCAGCCTCACCGTGGTTTGCTGCAACACTACGAACGCTCGCTTCAAAGTCTGAGAGGCCGGTGCGTGTCAGCCGATCGTCAATTCAACGTATCGTCTCAGACCATCGCAAAACTGAGCACGATGCTGCAGGACACGCCGCACTTGAAGTGCTTCCCGTCACGGTGCTCGTTAATGGGTATCGAAGTATGGTGTCAAAGCCTGTCATGGGAACAGCGCTCGCAGTAACACTGTATGAAAGTTTCAGCGACACAAGTTTTGTTCAGACGGTCACTGATGCCGTCCGCTCATCAATCGGCAAAGCACATATTTCGTGGCACACAACGCCACTTGCATACACCGAAACACTTTTGAGATTATCCGATGAGGACCACGCGACGGTTGTTGATGTGGGAGGAGAGGTTACTGACGTGGTGGTGCTCTCGCACCAAACAGTTGCGTTTGTAGGGTCAATTCCAATTGGTTCGCGCACCATTGCACGAGCGCTCCAGGGCACGGGTGGACTCGCAGACAGCATGTCACGACTCTCTTTGTTTGCGCGCGGCGAGTTGGCTGAGAAGGAAATGCAAGCAACGGCAGCAGCGCTGACCACAGCATCAGCAGAATGGCAAAAACAGTTTGCAGCAGCGCTCGACCAGGCAGGTAACTCAGTGCCTGTGCCGCACCGAGTATTCGTCGTTGGTGAGCGTGATGAGCTTCCATGGTTTACACAAGTACTGATGGGCACAAGCGTCCGCGGTCAGCGTCCGCTGCCGACCGTAGTTAACGCAGACTATTTTGCAGGAACAGTAACGTTTGGTGATGGGGGAGTCTTTGATGCGTCACTCGTTTTAGACGCGTTGTTTTTCCACATGCGCGGTGGTCGTTTAAAAACTGACTGGCCAACTGCACCTGTGCTATACTCTGTGCAATGAATGGAAGAAGTATTCAAGACATCGTGCCTCCTGCGCGATCAAAGCCTATCCGCCCGTCTGTAACGCCGCCGCAGCAACGAGACCCAGAACGATTCGACATGAACACACCACACACCTCAAACTCTTGGATCTTCATCTGGATTGCAGTAGGAGCACTCGTCATTGCGGCTGGTACGGTACTTTTTATGAGTACGGTGTCGCATAGTGCAGAAGCATCGGTGACACTCATGGAGTGGAAGTCAGATATCTCCGGTACATACACCGCAGGAGGCGAAACACCACTTGCATACACGCCCGTTAAGGTAGTTGAGTCGGGTACACGTACCGTTCCTGCGACTGGTATGACTGATGCACAAGATCGTGCGAGCGGCACCATTGTCGTTTCAAACCTCCACAGCACCAAAAGTCAGCGTCTTATTACGAACACACGCTTCGCAACACAAGACGGCAAGGTCTATCGTATCCATGCACCTATAACAGTTCCTGGGTACACCATGAAGAATGGTCAAAAGGTAGCCGGCACGATTGAAGCGCAGATCTATGCCGACCAGCCAGGAGACACCTATAATGTCGACTCTGCAGATTTTAAGCTCCCAGGGCTCAAGGGTTCTCAGCAGTATGACCAAATCACGGCACGCACCAAAACTCCTATTATGGGAGGCTTTATAGGCAAGCGCGCCACTATAGAAAAGTCAGTCCGAGATCAAGCGGTCGCAGAAGTTAAAGCGGAACTCGACAGAACGCTCCGCGAGCGTATCAAGGCTGAGGCACCTAGCACAGCTCTAGTGTTCCAGGACTCAGTTCGTATCTCGTACATAGAGGCACCAGACACTGCGTCGGATGCCGAGGCAACTATCCAAGTAACGGGGACCGCGCTCGCACCAGCATTTGATGCAGCAGCGCTTGCACGGGAACTTGCTGCACGTGCATCGGTGGCAGCAGATTCCACACTTGAACTCAAGAATGCTCCAGAGTTGACGTACACCGAGGCGCAGGGCGAGGGTCTTTCTGAAGGTGGGGCATTGTCGTTCAACCTTTCAGGTACCGCGCATATTGCCGCGCAGTTTGACTCAGCCAAGTTTGCGGCAGACCTTGCAGGCAAGTCCAAGAGCCAAACCCAGGCCGTCAGGAGCTCATACCAGGCGCTTACAGGGCCCCTAGACGTCGATGTCTATCCCTTCTGGCTGTCAACACTTCCTAAGAATCCGGAGCGTATTACTGTAACCGTCAAGGGAGCCCTTGACCAACTACCCTAATCTTTGCTAGTATTTACGGACCCTGATCGGATCCGACACCGCATGGGAAACACGAAAGGAGAATCAGGGGAGTTAATCGGTGTTGTCACCGAGGCACTCCCGAATGCTTTATTTCGCGTTCAGCTTGATGATGGCACTGAGGTACTGTCGTACCTTGCCGGGAAAATGCGACTTCACAGAATTCGCGTTCTCGTAGGTGACAAAGTCAGCCTCATACTGGATCCGTACGGAGGCCGCGCTCGCGTGGTCCGCCGCCATTAGGGACTATTTCCATGAAAGTACGCGCATCAGTAAAAAAGCAACAGGCAGGCGACATTTTGGTTCGCCGCCGTGGACGTATTTACCGTATTAATAAGCGCAATCCCCGCCGTAAAGCTCGTCAAGGATAACTATGCGTATCGCAGGAATAACACTTCCAGAGAAGAAGCAGATCGCGTTTGCACTCACCGCAGTGTATGGCGTTGGCCGCGCGCGCGCGCTCGCGATTTTGGATGAGGTCAAGGTGCCTCACACAAAGCAGACGAAGGACATTACTCTTGATGAGGAGAACAAGATCCGCACACTCGTTGAAAAGATGACTATTGAAGGAGATTTGCGCCGTGAGGTCTCATCAAACATCAAGCGCCTCAAAGACATTAAGGCATACCGTGGTGTCCGCCACATGAAGGGCTTGCCAACACGTGGCCAGCGTACTAAGACGAACTCACGCACCGTGCGCGGTAACGTGCGTAAGACCATGGGCTCTGGACGCCGTAAGCTTGAAAAGACCTAAACCAACACTATGGGTAAAAAACGAGTCAACAAAATGCAGGGAAGTGGTGTCGATAGCGGTAAGCGCGATCGCGCTCTTTCGAAGATTGCAAAGCGCAAAATTGATCGCGCTGCGCTCTATATTGAGTCAACATTCAACAACACTAAGCTCACACTTACTGATGAGAATGGCGCAACAGTAATGTGGAGTTCGGCAGGCTCATTGGGCTTTACCGGAAACCGCAAAGCAACGCCGTTTGCTGCAGCAAAGGTTGGTGAGGTGATTGGTGAAAAAGCATCTGTCGTCGGTGTCAAAGAGGCAGACGTATTTATTAAGGGTGTTGGTGCAGGACGCGAGTCTGCGCTCCGTGCGTTTTCAGGTAAGGGGATTGCGATCCTCTCTATCCGCGACGTGACCCCGGTCCCACACAACGGACCACGCCCACCTAAGCCTCGCCGCGTATAACCCTGTATGATCATTGGTCCAAAGTACAAAATCTGTAAGCGGCTCGGCTCAAATGTATTTGAGAAGTGCCAAACAAAGGCGTTTGCTAACTCTGCACAGCGCGTTTCTGATAAGACAGGACGCCGCAACAGTTCTGACTTTAAGCGTCAACTTTTGGAGAAGCAAAAGCTTCGCCTGATCTACTCTCTTACTGAGAAGCAGTTTTCGTCATATGTGTTTAGGGCACTTGAGAGCGGTCAAAACCCATCACAGGTTTTGTTTGCGACGCTCGAGTCACGTCTTGACTCATTTGCATACCGCACCGGATTGGCCCAGACACGTCGTGCCGCGCGTCAGTTAGCTGCACACGGACACTTTACTGTTAACGGCGTGCGCGTGACCGTCCCATCATTTGCACTATCAGTCGGTGATGTCGTTGCCGTACGCGAAGGAAGCCGCGGAAGTTCACTGTTTGAGTCACGCCGAGAACTTCTTAAGGAGCACAAGACCCCAAGTTGGGTCACCTATAACCCTGACACCCACAGCGCAACGTTTACTGCACCCCCAGCGTGGGGAGAGCAGGACTCTGTTGCAGACTTTGGTGCTGTGTTCGAATATTACACACGCTAAAGGTGGTGAAAATTATTAACAACAAGTAAATCTGATTGTGTTATGGACTACTCAATAGTATTGCCGTCAAAGCCACGCATTGTCTCAGAGGAGGGAAGTGCAGGTGTCTACGAGATCGATGGGTTTTACCCAGGGTTTGGGCACACCATTGGCAACAGTTTGCGCCGCATTATTCTCTCGTCTATTCCGGGTGCTGCTATTACCTCAGTGAAGATTGATGGCGTAAGCCATGAGTTTTCAACAATGGCAGGCGTCAAGGAAGACGTGGTTGCAATTATTTTGAATCTTAAGAAGGTGCGTATTCGTATTGCAGATGGTCAGCCGCACACTATCACCCTCTCAGTTAAGGGTCAGCGCGCAGTTACAGCGGGTGATATTGAGGTGCCAGGTCAAGTTGAGATCTTGAACCCAACCCAGCACATTGCAGAGCTCACTGACAAGAACGCAAAGATCGACATGGAACTTACTGTAGACACGGGCCTCGGCTACGTGCCGAAGGAAGTTTTGCAGAAGGAGCGTGCTGAGATTGGCGCTATTGTACTTGACGCTATCTTTACCCCAATCCGTCGCGCTCACTACGAGGTAGAAAACATGCGCGTTGGAGACAAGACTAACTTTAACCGACTCCGCGTGTCTATCGAGACAGACGGTACGCTCACACCACGTGAGGCACTTGAGCGCTCTATTACGGTGATGATTCAGCAACTCAAGGCTATTGTTGGTTTCAAGGAGGATGAGCCAGTGATCCAGGATGAGATGCCCATGATGGATGCTAACCAGGAGGATGTCATGAAGACGCGCGTCGACGACATGGAACTCTCAACACGCACCGCAAACGCACTTACACAGGCATCAATTCGTACAGTCGGTGGCCTCGTCAGAAAGACTGATACTGACCTCTTGTCTATCGAGGGTGTAGGACAGAAGGCGGTTGATGAGATTAAAGACGCACTTAAACGCTTTGGGCTTACGCTCAAGAAAGCAGAATAGTACATATGAGACACCACAGCACTAACCGCAAGTTTAATCGCGTCCGCACGCAACGGTCTGCGCTTTTGGCGTCATTGGTTGAGGCACTCGTTCTAAAAGAAAAAGTGGTTACCACTGAGGCAAAGGCAAAAGAGCTCCGCAAGGTAGTTGAACCGCTGATCACTAAGGGTAAGACTCCAACACTCGCAGTTCGCCGCGCGCTTATCGCGTCTTTGAAGGGTCGTGAGCGTATCGCCAAGAAGATAATTGACACCATCTCGCCGCGCTACAAGGACCGCGCTGGTGGGTACACTCGCGTGACCAAGGTGTTTATGAAGTCGTCTGATGCGCGCAAGATGGCACTTATTGAATTTGTATAACCACTATGGCCGCTACTATCCACACCATTGATGCAAAAGGAAAGCGCCTCGGTCGCGTTGCCTCTCTTGCAGCAACCTACCTCATGGGCAAGCATCGCGCTGACTTTGTTCGCCACAAGTCTCCGGACACACGTGTCGTCATCGAGAATGCGGGCAAGTTAGTCCTGACTGAGAGCAAGAAGACTGATACCGTCTACAAGCGCTTTTCTGGGCACCAAGGCTCAAAGGTAAAGATTGAAACACTCTCGCACCTTGCTGAACGTAAGGGGTACAAGGAGGGACTTAAACTCGCAATCCGCGGCATGCTCCCTAATAACAAGTTGCGCCCAGAACTTTTGAAGCGTCTTACCATTACAGACTAACTATGGCTACTCACAAGTACATCGAAACTGTCGGACGCCGCAAGACTGCGACTGCCCGCGTACGCATCACCCCAAGCGCTAAGACGTCAGTGACGGTCAACCAGAAGGCACTTGATGCGTATTTCCAAACTGCTGCACTCCAGCACACCGTACGCGAGCCGTTAGCACTCACCGATGAGACGTTCACCGTTACTGCTGTTGTGCATGGTGGTGGTATTGCAGCGCAAGCAGAGGCAGTCCGTCACGGTATAGCTCGTGCGATTGAAGCAGGGGATGCGGGGAAGCGCACTGACCTCAAGAAGGCAGGCTTCCTCAAGCGTGACCCTCGTGCGAAGGAGCGCCGCAAGCCAGGACTCAAGAAGGCTCGTAAGTCTCCACAGTGGTCGAAGCGTTAAGTAAAGCCCCTTCTGGGGCTTTTTCTTTATTCTACGGAAGACTGTTGCGTAATTATTAAACGTGTGCTATAATAGAAAAGTATAAATAACCTCCAGAATTTCGTTTAGGTCCTTCCTGAAATCGAGACTTTGGACCAAACACACATGTTTCAAAAACGTTCTAGTTCAGGTAGTGGTTTTAATCGTGGCGGAAGAGGCCCGCGTCGTCCATACACCGTAGTATCAACTCCGGGCATGAGCGCTCCTCGTAGAGCGGCGCCAAGCGGTGGAGCGTCACATGGTCGTCCTCGTACTGGCGCGCGTCTAGCTTTTGGTCCGGGTCGCCCGCACTCATCAGGTCGCTCACCACGCAGGTTCGGCAAGTTCATTGACCCGTCAATGTTTGTAAACCGTGCTGTAGTTACAGAGACGCAGGAGGTGTTTACTCCTGAGCACGCATTTAAGGACTTTAGTGTTGAACCAGAGTTGAAGGCTAACATTGAGAAGAAGGGGTACGTAACTCCAACACCAATTCAGGACAAGGCTATTCCACATGTCCTCAAGGGTCAGGATGTCGTGGGTATTGCAAACACTGGTACGGGCAAGACTGCAGCATTTTTGATCCCTATCATAAACAAGTTGATACTTGATCGCTCTGGCTCAGCGCTCATCATGGTCCCAACGCGTGAACTTGCACTCCAGATTAACGAAGAGTTTCGCTCACTCGCGCCAGGGCTTCGCCTCTTTTCGGCATCATTTGTCGGAGGCACGTCGGTGTTTAAGGATGTGCAGAAAGCACGCCAGCACAACCATATCATCATTGGTACACCAGGGCGCCTCAAAGACTTAGTTGAGCGCCGTGCACTGAACCTTTCAGGTGTGTCGGTAGTAGTACTCGACGAAGCAGACCGCATGCTCGACATGGGGTTCATCAACGACATGCGTTATATGCTCTCAAAAATCCCTCTTGCGCGCCAGGGACTCTTCTTCTCTGCGACGCTGACGCGGGACATTGAGGCGCTGATCAAAGACTTCCTGAAGACTCCGATTACGATCTCAGTAAAAACGCAAGAGACGTCTGCTTCTATAGACCAGGATGTGGTCAAGGTGCCACCTGGCGCTGACCGCATTGATGTCTTGTATGACTTGCTCAAGCAGCCAGGGTTCGACAAGGTACTCGTCTTCGGTCAGACGAAGCACGGCGTTGAGAAACTGACTAAGGCGCTGGTAACACGCGGTATTAAGGCGGACAGCATTCACGGCAACAAGACACACGGTAAACGCCAAAATGCACTCCGTATGTTTAAAGACTCACATGTCCAAGTGCTCATTGCTACTGACGTTGCCGCTCGCGGACTCGACATTAGCGGTGTGTCGCATGTCATAAACTTCGAACTTCCAAACACGTATGAAGACTATGTGCACCGCATTGGCCGCACCGGTCGCGCAGGGAAGAAAGGTATGGCGCTGACGTTTATTGACGAGCGCCCACCACGCCGGTGGTAGCACTCTCTATGTGGAAAAACATGTCAAATATACTTGACATGTTTTTCTTGGTTACTACACTAAGGGTATCGGAGGTTTACTCCGCTAAAAAATACTATGGATAAGCCAAAGATGTGCACAACAGAGGAACTTAACGCAATGAGTAAGGAAGAGTTGGTAGCTCTTGTTGAGCAGCACCAGACGTGCGCAGCGGGAAAGTGTGAAGGTGGGAAGTGCACTGGTGCCGCCCCTGCAGCTGCATCGTGTAACGGCGCACAGTAATGCCTACCCTGGCCGAGGTTGACGCGTACCCTGTACCCGAGCTCCTCGTGCCTCGGATTAAAGAAGAGCACAAGTACTCCCACGGCTTTGCCGTGGGAGCTTTGCGTGAGGCGAAGCGGATGCTCTACCTCTCAGCATCGACTGGCGAGGTGGTATCGCCCTCAGGACTCATAGACCCGGCCTGGCACGAGATGCTTATGTTTACGCGCTTCTATCAGGAGTTCTCAGATTTTATTGGTGGGTTTATTCATCACG
This sequence comes from Minisyncoccota bacterium, assembly GCA_023653145.1. Classification (GTDB taxonomy): domain Bacteria; phylum Patescibacteriota; class Minisyncoccia; order Phycocordibacterales; family Phycocordibacteraceae; genus Phycocordibacter. Next base: position 9,819 of record JAMNXM010000013.1, read on the forward strand.
ACCCAACTTCGGGAGTGCCGGACGGTGGACGTGCCTACGAGCGAACAAAAGAACTCTACCGTACTCATTTTAAAACTATCCCAGATAAACAATTCTGGCCATGAAATATACACTTATTGCTCTTGGTGTTCTCCTAGCGTTAGGAATTGCGTGGTACGGACTGTCACCGCTTTTTATTACAATCAAAGTTGATGACGCGCTTCCGGCTACAGCCGTTTTGATGGCCCAAACTGCGCCAGTTATAGGCACTGTGGGACACCCGGCAGAGGGGAGTGCAGTCATTATTGAGGCAGATGGGAGGCAGTACCTTCGTTATGAAAATTTTAAAACCCTTAACGGCCCTGACTTGTACGTCTACCTTGCCAAGACTCCAAATGCAAAAGAGTATGTCGACCTAGGACTCCTCCGTGCGACTGAGGGCAACGTAAACTATGAAATTCCGGATGGTGTCGATCCCAAAGAGTACCCCTACGCACTGGTATGGTGCAAGCAGTTTGGAGTGCTCTTTAACTCTGCAAAACTGTACTAACAGCCTGATTTTGCTATAGTAAACCCCTGTGAAGCGGGATACGAAAAACTGCATAGAAAAAATGCGCCTACAGGCGGACCTTACGCAGGTTGCGCTCGCTGAGAAGGTGGGAGTAACCCGCCAGACTATCATTGCTATAGAGAAAGGTGATTACACCCCGTCGGTCTCGCTTGCTTTGCGGCTCGCTAAAGTTTTCAAGACACCTGTCGAGGATTTATTTACGTTATGCTAACCCTATGACTGACGTTGTAAAACACATTGTCTCCTCACTTGTTTTTGTAGCTGCTCTTATTTTTTTATGGAACCCGTTTGGTACCTGGATGCCGTCTGAACTTGAGATGATTGCTGCAGGTGCTGTTGCAGTAATTGCGGCAGTGTTCATTGGACTCGTGTCAACAGACGAAGGGCGCGACGAGCGCGAGGTAGCCATGCGTGGCAAGTCTGCACGTGTAGGGTACATGGCCGGGGTTTTAGTGTTGTCACTATGTGTCGTTGTCGGACTGGTGACTCACGAGCCAGTAAATCTGTGGATACTTGGTGCTTTAGGCGCCATGGTTGTCACCCGCGTCGTCCACAGGGTGATGTAAAGAGGACTTTACACGCTGCTTCTAGTGCGTATACTAGGAGTATGAATAATACATACATTGTTGCAGCCGTAGCACTTATAGTACTTATTGGTGGTGGAGTATATGTCAGCATGATGCCTGGAGGGCAGGCAATGGAGAAGAAGGACGCCATGATGGAGAAAACAGGAGATGCAATGATGGAAAAGGGTGACTCAATGATGAAAGAAGACGGCGCAATGATGGAAAAGGACGGTGCCATGATGGAAAAAAAGGATGGCGAAGCCATGATGGAGAAGAAAGATGGAGCAATGATGGAAAAAGCACCTGAAGGTGCAATGATGTCTGCGGGAAGTTATGAAGCGTATGCGCCTGAGAAGCTTGCAAAAGCGTCAGAGGGAGACGTCGTCCTATTCTTCCGCGCATCGTGGTGTCCAACCTGTCGTACGCTAGACAGCGACATCAAGAAGAACGCCGGCGCTATCCCAAAGGGAGTCACCATTCTTGACGTAAACTATGATGATTCAACTGCACTTAAGCAGAAGTACGGCGTGACGCAGCAGCACACGCTGGTACAAGTCGCTGCAGACGGCAGCGTGATCGGTAAGTGGAGTGGCGGTTCAACACTCACCTCGCTTGTGGGTAACATTAAGTAATGGTCCTTCTTTTAGTCTCTTTTGTAGCGGGAGTACTGACAGTTCTTGCGCCGTGTATACTGCCAGTCCTCCCGGTAGTCATAGGCTCCTCGGCGGCAGGGAAGAGTAAATGGACGCCGTATGTGGTGGTGGGCTCTCTCGGGCTTTCAGTCATAGCATTTACGTTCCTCCTCAAGGCATCTACCGCATTCATTGCGATACCGCCTGAGTTCTGGACCTACTTTGCGGGTGCAGTATTTGCCATTTTCGGACTGACGCTCGTGTTTCCTGCACTGTGGGAGTCTATCCCAGGCCTTGCACATGTCTCTACTTCGTCAAACAAACTCCTTGGTGCTGGGTATCAAAAGAAGTCGCTTTGGGGTGACGCGATAGTGGGCGCAGCGCTCGGTCCCATATTCTCTACCTGCTCGCCAACATACTTCCTCATCCTTGCATCAGTCTTGCCTGCAAGTTACTTCCTCGGCACAGTATACATAGTTGCGTACGTACTCGGACTTGCTGCAGTGCTTTTACCTCTCGCGCTCTTGGGAGACCGACTCGCGCATCGCCTTTCGGGCTATGCGGACCCAAAGGGCTGGTTTAAGCGCGGGTTGGGTGTCTTGTTTATCGTGCTCGGACTCTTAGTAGGTTCAGGAATTATTAAGCAGGTAGAGACTGCGATACTCGATGCAGGGTACTTCGACATTACAAAAGTCGAACAGCGGATACTGCAGCTTGCAGAACCGATGATGGACGCGCCAACGTCCGACTCTGGATACCCACGCTACCGCGACATCGTTAACCCTTCCGGGTTTGTAAACTCAGATCCATTTACACTTGCAGACTATGTAGGCAAGAAGGTAATACTCGTCGACTTTATGACGTACAGTTGCATCAACTGCCAACGTACGTTCCCGTACCTCAACGAGTGGCACAAGGCGTACGAGGACGAGGGACTTTTGATTGTGGGCATCCATACACCTGAGTTTGCGTTTGAGCGCGATATTGAGAACGTACGCCGCGCGGCAGACAAGTTTGGGCTCGAGTTTCCACTTGTCCTCGACAACGAGTACGCCACATGGGCAGCGTACGAGAACCGATACTGGCCGCGTAAGTACCTCATCGATATCAAGGGGAATATTGTCTACGACCACATTGGTGAGGGAAAGTATGACGAGACCGAGGCAAAAATTGTTGAGCTCTTAAACGAACGTAAGCGCATGTTGGGTGAAGAAGGAACAGTCAGTACCCACGGCGCATCTCCGGTCGTAGAAACGCCACAGTTTCAGAGTGTCAGAACTCCGGAAACCTACCTAGGCTCAGACCGTGTCCAGTACCTGGTCAATCTTCCTGCACGCACTTGCCTCACGGGCTCGTGCAGCTACTCATACTCTGGCGAGAAGCGGCAAGGATATGAGTTGGCAGGACAGTGGATTACCAGTAAAGAGTCGATCATGCTCGAGCAGGGCCAAGGTGGCATTCAGCTCCCGTTTAGTGCCAAAAAGGTAAACCTTGTAGCTGGCTCGGCTACTCCTGTGAGTCTAGAGGTCTACGTCGATGGAGTCCTACACAAGCGGGTCGTTGTAGGGCCACATGACCTCTATAACCTAGTAGATATGCCGTTCTACGGCGAGCACGTGGTAGAGATCCGCTTCCTCGACCCAGGCATTTCAGCCTTCGCCTTTACCTTCGGATAGATTGACATAAAGTGTAACCTGAAGTATAATACACAAGTAAGGTACGCATATGGACCATCAAGAAAATGCCGCAAATTACTCAGTTATTACAAACTGGACCCTTGGGTTAGGTTTAATGCTTGCAGCTGGAGCCCTTGGAGATTATCTCCACGACGGACGACTAGATTCAGGTCCGTGGTTTGCAGCGCCTGCAGGAGTTCTTCTTCTGGCTGGACTAATTTCACTTTTTGCTGGTGGCAGAGCGGGTGCAATTGGAGACGCCAGAGGTGCCGCAGATGCAGCAGCAGACGATGTTTTAAACGGCAAATAGTTAATGCCCACAACCGCCCTGGAAGGGGCGGTTTTTGCTATACTTTATGTATATGACCAAGACTCAAACAGGCATTGTTGTTGCGCTCGGGTTAGTGATTATCAGTGCCGGTGCGTATCTTGCGTTTTTTACTCCACAGGCTCAAGCACCAACTGTAACGCAGGACCCTGCTCAGCAAGGGAAGGCAACGTATGCCAATGCGACCGAGAACGACATAGTAGTGACGCTCCCGTTTCCTGGCGCAGTGACCGGCAAAGAGTTTAGTGTCATTGGCAAAGCACGTGGGTACTGGTTTTTTGAGGCATCATTCCCAGTCTTTCTATATGACGAAGCAGGCAACGAGTTAGCGGTAGGGCTTGGAAGTCCACAGCCCGAGGGTACCGAATGGATGACGACTGAGTTCGTAAACTTTAAGGCAGATATAGTGGCGCCACAGTCATACATTGGCAAGGCGACACTGGTTTTGAAGCGCGACAACCCCTCCGGCGAGCCAGAGAACGACGCGTCAATCAGCATCCCAATCACAGTTGAGTACTAGTTTGACAGGTACCGAGGGTGCAGTATAGTGCCCGCATGAGTAATGAAAATCCTAATACAGGGGACTACGTGAAGTTGCTCACTCTATATTTTGTCGTTGGTGCTGTAGGTGGCGTCGCAGTAGGTTCACTCTTTGAAAACGATCAGGAATGGTGGGTAGATGGGGTAATTGGCGGTGGAGCAACAGTCCTAACAATTGCTTTTATAAGTTTTCTAATCTGGATAGCTCAAAACTCAGGTGGAGGAGACAGAGATTTCTACTAGCAGTTATCTAGTCGAATTACCTTGTACACTGTAAGTATGCTCAGGCATATAGCAGTTATTGCAGGTGGACTTTTAATTCTCGCCTTTCTGTATACGGGTGTTATTCCGAACCTTGAGCAGTCACCGCAACCAGTGGCTTGCACACTCGACGCAAAAATCTGCCCCGATGGTTCGGCAGTAGGTCGCACCGCTCCGTCGTGCGAGTTTGCGCCATGCCCTGTGATACCTGTCGACTACGTGTGCGCGAGCGAGAAGTACTTCACCGCAACGTTCACTGACGATATAGTGACGCTCGCGCTCTCAGACGGCCGGACACTCATACTTTCAATCGCAGAGGCAGCCTCAGGTGCTAAGTACACAACCGGCGCAGGCGAGATTGTTTTCTGGACCAAGGATTACAGCGCTTTTGTAACCGAGTCTAATGTTGAGACGTACTCTGCCTGCAGAGTACGTGACCTCACGTTTCCAGAACTGTAATGAAGTACGTACTCGCACTTGTCTTTCTCGTAACCCCACTGACACTCGGGGCAGCGGCAACGATGCAGAACGACTCCGAGTCGATCGCTCTCCCGACGAGCGAAGTGGGCGGAGTGCAGCAGCCTATTTTTGATAACCCCGACCTGATACAAGAGTGGATTGCGGGCGCAAATCCGAACACTGACTACTACTCGTCGCTCGGCGCAGCATTTTTGGTCACTCCAACTGGTGGCATAACTGTTGTAGTAGGAAACCCGAACACAGATGCCGGTGCGGCGTTTGCAGAGTACCTAGGCTCTGATAGCGGACTTTTCTTTAACTCAACGCCATCAGTCGGCTCGATAGGAGTCACTCAGGGAGGAAATGGTGTAGTCATAACTGGTTCAAAGCTCCGCGAGGCGCTGAAGAAGAAGGGAATACTTACCTTTATAGTTGAAGGGTGGGACTTTGACGACTCATACTACTTAGATGACAGCGAGTACTACGCATCGCTTGCGTCCCTCGACACGTCAGACCTTGCCGTTTTGGCAGCGGGTGTAGTGTTCCACAACCAAAATATTGAGGAAGTGTCTATTGTCGGCAACACTATTTCAATTACCTACACCGCAGAGGGGTGGCTCTTTGGGTTTATACCTATCAACTTTATTGTCGCGCTCACTATCAATGCAAACGGTACTTCGGACGCCGAGCGTGTCTCGCTCACGTATCCGTGGTATCGCATCCTTGTGTGGCTCCCAATATCGCCAAACGAGCTTGCTGCAAACTTAAATGCCGCAATAGTAGGTATCCAAGCAGCAGGGCTTGACCCAACCGTTACGCAGGCACGTCTTTTCACCTATGTCGGGTCTGTACTTGGAGGCCAGGGTGCAACAAACGTCACTGGGATACCTCGGTAGGGTATACTGCGAGCATGTATACAGGTAAGACGCTCCGCGAGTGTCTCAAAGACGCGGCGGCACAAGGTACAGCGATCGGACATTTTAATATTTCGAACCTCGAGGCACTCCACGGCATCTACCAAGCAGCTCGAAAGGCAGATGTCCCAGTCATTATTGGTGTGTCTGAAGGTGAGGAAGCGTTTGTGGGGCTCGAGGAGGCAGTCGCGCTCGTTAGTACCCTTAGAAATCGTGACCAATACCCAATCTTTCTAAACGCGGACCATCATGGAAGTTTTGAGTCAGTGAAGCGCTGCATTGATGCCGGGTTTGATGCCGTTATTATCGACGCCGCCAAACTCCCATTTGATGAAAACGCTGCTTTAACCCTGCAGTGTGTCGAGTATGCTCGCGCTGTCACGGCGCAAACAGGGCGAGACATACTCGTAGAGGCAGAGTTGGGCTACATTGGCTCGGGTTCTAACATCAAAGACAAGATTCCGGACGGAGCGGGAGTCAAGACCGACCCAGAAGAAGCAAAGAAGTTTGTTACAGAAACAGGAGTCGACCTTTTGGCGCCTTCTATCGGCTCTATTCACGGGATTATCAAGTCAGGGAAGCCGCACATTGACGCAGAACTCACCAAACACATTTCCGGCATGACCGGAGTCCCACTCGTGCTCCATGGTGGGTCAGGACTCAGGGACGAAGACTTTACCAATGCCATTCGCGCAGGTGTCCGTATCGTGCATATCAACAGCGAGATACGCCTTGCCTACCGCGATGCGCTCAAAGTCGCCCTCGAAGCGCACCCAGACGAGATAGCCCCAGCCAAACTCCTCCAACCCGCTGTTGACGCCATTGCGGAGGTGGTCTATCAGCGCCTCATGTTGTTTACCAATAAGGCCTAAGGTTTGCTAGCATGCACCTATGAAGGTTAGGGACACCGTTAAAGCATTAATGCATCAAGGCAAGGGGATACTTGCCGCAGACGAGAGTGTTAAGACCATTACCGAACGCTTTGCGGCGCTTGGTATTACCTCGTCCGAAGACACGCGACGCGCGTATCGCGAATTGCTGGTTACAACTCCCGGTGCTGATCGCTACCTTTCGGGCGTTATTCTCTACGACGAGACGATCCGTCAGGCGCTCTCAGACGGCATTCCGTTCCCTGAGTACCTGTTTGCACATTCCATCCAGACTGGTATCAAAGTAGACACCGGCATCGAGCACGACCCGCAGTTTGGTGGCTTGGTGACCAAGGGGCTCGAGGGCTTGCGCGCTCGCCTCAAGGAATACGCGTCACTTGGCGCCTCGTTTACTAAGTGGCGCGCAACGACCACCGTAGGAACACCTCCCGGTTCTCAAACGCTTAGAGAAAATGCATCAC
>JAMNXM010000014.1 GCA_023653145.1 Minisyncoccota bacterium
ACTCGCTATGCATTATCCGAGTACGAAACGAGAGTTTTAGATATGTGGGACGCGTTTTACCAAGGGATTGATATCAAGGTTATTGGATTTCCAGTTTGGGCAGATGAATTTGGTGCTGACTATCCACTGGACTCGCTTCCACTTTGGAAGCAGAGTTTTATTAAGAAAAACAGAGACCTATACGCCAGGAATAAGTCGCATATAAAAAAGTGGCAGAAGCAGTTTGATAATCTGGATTGGGTAAAGCCAACACATCGGAAGTTTGAGTGGCAAGCAGGTAGTGAATACCAGAGTGTGTACGAGTGCCTTATTCAATTCCGACCATCTGGCGTGCGTGTGAGACGCCCCGATAAGTTTTCAACTCTGGTGGCAATGAATCATGCACAAATTGTGGGTAGATATCGTCGGAGACTTACACCGCACGAAACGAAATTACTTCAATCACTCCCTAAGAAATTTAAACTGCACAAACAGAGCCACACCGCACTCAAGCAACTAGGTAATGCAGTTAATGTGGTGGTGGTAAAAGCAGTCGCCTCTGCACTTCTTGCAGCAGCACTTCATGCTAAAAGTTGAGCAAGTAACACGGGACGCTCGCGTGGTGCTTGCGCCTGACGTGGTTTTGAGTAAGAGAGAAATACAAGCAGTACTTAGCACTACGTTCGAGACGGTAACAGGGAGTAACCCCTATAGTGTGGTGCACGAGGGCGTCGGGTACACGGTTTGCGTTAAGAATATTACCTACTTAGGTCATCCACACCCAAAACACAAAAAGCGAATTCAAATTTCGAAAGAATGGCGCGCTACGCTTATGCGGCCCGATGCACTGCTGCTCGGTGTGTATTCCTACGACAAGCAATTGCTTTTTGTTTTGTTTTCACCAGAGACGTACCGGAAGAAGAAGGCAAACAATTCCTCTGCGCATGTACACACCATCGATTTACTGAGTGCGGTACGCTACGGCACGTTTGAGAAGATTGATCGGAATGGAAACAAATTGGTTATTTGTACCGCACAGCACATACGTGAGGTTATTAAAAAATATGCTGCTAACAGCCCACTGAATTTGGTGCCCGAACTTAAATTAGTAGATGACATGATACGCACCGTTCCAACAGTGTGGGTGGGGACGGACGTCTACGATGAGATGCTTGCACATAACTCTCCCAATGCGCTCCAGGGGGAGTGGCCCGGCTTTTATTTTGAATTCTTGTTCAGTGCTTTTTTAGACCGAAACAAGGCGCTGCCGTCAATCTGCACATTTGTTTCAGATAAGTCAGCGGGCGGTTTAGATTTTGACCTTAACTTTCACAATGATTTTTTAGGAGATTTGAAAACGCATTTGTTAGGCACTGACGTACTGGGTAATGACCAAACGTCGATGAAGCGCGCGCTCCGTCGCTATGGGAGGTTGTGGTATGTCATACTTTCCTACACTCGCGAAAAAGACTCAGATAATGCGTATGTGACTACAGAGCACTGGAATATGCTCCTTCGTACTCGTAGAGATAGCACAAAATCACTGCGCAGTTATGGGTCCAAAATGAAACACTCTGTGCACCTAAAAGAACTCGTTGTCGCAGAGATACATACAGGGAACGTCGCAGGACTCCGTCCGTTTGTGCAGGGACGAAACTCGAACGGCGCATTGCGGGCGCCTAAGTTTCTGATTGCAAAGAAAGATATTGACAACTACGTCATTTTTAGGAAATTGCTATAGCGTTTTGCTATACTACGGGCATATGAAATCTCCAATACTGTGGGTTGTGGTAGGGGTAGTACTGCTTGGTGCGTTGTACCTCGGTGGCACCTATAACGGCTTAGTTGCGATGAGTGAGGGAGTAGACGCACAGTGGGCGCAAGTCGAGAGTCAGTATCAGCGTCGGTTTGATCTTATCCCAAACTTGGTTGAGTCGGTGAAGGGCATTATGGAGCAAGAGCAGGAGGTGTTTACTGCGATCGCTGATGCGCGCACGCGTTACGCTGGTGCCGCAACACCTGACGCCAAGGCCGCTGCAGTTGGGGAACTCGAGTCTGCGTTCGCACGCCTCTTGGTGGTCGTAGAGAACTACCCACAACTGAGGTCTGTTGAGAGCGTCAATGCTTTGATTGCGGAACTTGCCGGGACGGAGAATCGGATCAGCGTTGAGCGTATGCGCTACAACGAGGCAGTCCGCGACTACAACGTGAGCGTCAAAACGTTTCCACGCACGCTCGTTGCGTCATGGTTTGGCTTCGGTCCACGCACACTATTTGAGTCAGTCGAGGGTGCATCTCAGGCACCAGAGGTGAACTTGTAATGCGCACAGCACTTCAGGTGTGTGTCAGTGTCGCGCTCTTACTCTCTGCGCTGCCTGTGTACGCGTACTCGTCGCCGGGCGTACCGAGTGGATTCGTCAATGACTTTGCAAATGTCTTGAGTTCAGAGACCAAGGCCGAGCTTGAGAACGGACTTCGCGATTTTCAGGCATCTACGACCAACGAGGTAGTGCTCGTCACCGTGCCAACGCTTGATGGCGACGTCGTCTCGAACTACGCAGTCAAACTGTTTGAAGATTGGAAGATAGGTACTGACGAGCGCGATAACGGAGTGCTACTTCTTTTTGCACTCACAGAGCGCAAGGTTCGTATTGAGGTTGGGTACGGTCTTGAAGGTGCACTGCCAGACTCCGCTGCTGAGTCAATTATTCAGGAGATGATCCCGTACCTCCAAGCAGAGGACTTTGATGGCGCGGCGCGTATTGGCATTGCATCGATACTGGTTGCCACGCAGGGTGAGTACCAAGGTACGGTACGCACTGAAGATGTAGTCGGCTCAATTTTAAGTATCATTTTTTTGGGATTGTTTTTCATACAGTGGGTTGCAGCCATACTCGCGCGCTCAAAGAGTTATTGGGCTGGTGGGTTGATAGGTGTAGTTGCCGGGATAGTGCTCGCCACGCTTTTGGGGTGGTGGTTTGTGGCGGGCATGGTGCTCACCGTCCTCCTTGCAGGGCTTGGACTTTTGCTTGACTATGGTGTGTCGCATGCGTACCACGAGGCGGTGCATGCAGGAACACCAACGCCATGGTGGGCAGGGGGTGGAACAGGGGGCTCGCACTCGGGTGGGTCGTTCGGCGGTTTTTGGGGTGGGTCTTCTGGCGGCGGTGGTGCGTCAGGTAGTTGGTAGTTAGATCTGCACCAAGAGCCAAAACACGAACGGCAGGTCGATATACAGAGTCATTGCAAGTGGCACGGCCACGCCAATCGAGAGTCCTGCGAGCACTTGCACCAGTGTGTGTACGCGGAGCGTGAGCCTGCTGAGTGCAACGATAAGCACAAAGGTAGTGAGCACTCCAACTACGAGCCAGAATGGGAGTGGTGCGGCAGAGTACGGGAACGTGTACGGGACCATCGCGGCGATGTGTGCCGCAGCCGCAACGTGCCCTGAGGGGAATGCGCGGTCAGTGCGCGTCATATGGACGCGGCAGTCTGTGGGACGTTCGACGCTCGTGAGTACCTTAAGTGCGCCCACTACTCCGAGTACTGCAACCATCGTAGTGAAAAATACAAGCGCCTGATACGAGTATCCGACTGAGTATAGAAATCCAGAGTAGACTGTTGCACCTGCCAAGTAGTGCATGGGTTCTACTCTGTGAATCGCGAGTGAAAGGTTGTAAAACCAACGCGGTGCCATGCGTACAGTGTACCGCGTACGTTACAATGGGTGTATGCAATTCGCGTACGCATATGTTGCAACGCTGATCATCTTTGCCATCTTTGACTTTGTGTGGATGCGCGTCTTTGCGCGCAACCTGTACCGCTCGTATGTCGGACACCTTTTGGGCCCTGTGCGGTGGGGCGGGGTAATTGTATTCAATGTCGTGTACGTTTTTGGATTGACGTTTTATGCAGTGCATCCTGCAGTGACTACAACGGCGGCGGGGTATGCGCTGGTCCTTGGTGGGTTGTTTGGGCTTTTTGTGTACACTACGTACAACTTTGCAAACTACGCGACGCTCAAGCATTGGCCGCTCCCTTTGACCAGTATCGATATTGTCTGGGGCGTAATGGTGTCTGCACTGTCGTCATGGCTCGGATTTCTTATTGTAACGACGCTCGTGTAAACTCTAGGCATGCTCAGCAAACTTAGACTTGAGGCGCTCTCAGACGGGCTCTTTGCTATTGTCTTTACGCTCTTGGTCATTGAAATACATGTCCCTGAGATTCATGGAGCCGTCACCGACGCGCTCTTGTGGCAAGAACTCCTGCATCTCGGGCCGCTCTTTGTAGGGTACTTCGTTTCATTTGTTGTCTTGGCGATGTTTTGGCTCTCGCATAACTTTTTCTATGCACATTTTGTAAAAGAGATTAACCGTACGTTGCTCCTTTTGAACATTGTGTATTTGTCCTTCATTTCGCTCATACCATTTTCTGCACACCTCATTGGCTCGTACCCGGCATCACCGCTTGCAATTACCGTTTATGGAGTAAATGTGCTCATCATTGGACTCACGAACGCGGTGATCCTTTGGTACGCACGCGCCTCCAACGAAATCGACACCGCACATATCCCTAAGCGGCTCTTCCTGCAGGCGCAGTTTCGCTCGCTCCTTACTCCAGCTTGCACCGTGCTCGGCATACTCGTGGCACATGTGTCTATTCCACTCGCACTTCTTTTATATGCGTTTCCTATCGTCTTTAATATAGTTCCTGGTTCACTAAATACGCTCGAGCGATTGTTGAGGTTTGAGTTGGGGAAATAATCTCGGTGCGGTATGATAGCCCGACGGGCGGCTAGCTCAGCTGGTTAGAGCGCACGCTTCACACGCGTGAGGTCACAGGTTCGATTCCTGTGCTGCCCACTAAGTATCGAATACATTGTCTCGGCCCTCGACTCAAAGTTTCGTCTACGCAAAATTTTGGTCTGGGCACCCCCTCGCGATTCGCCGGAACGGCTCATAACGCTCCGGTGCACCTCGTCCACAAAACGCATGCGTTTTGTGTGTACTCGGTGCTCTCAGCCAGAATCGAACTGACATTTGTCCCTTCGGAGGGGACTGTCCTATCCATTGAACGATGAGAGCGCCCCTCAGGTATACCACCAGATTATCTTGGAGTACACTAGAGGGATGAGCAGGCAGTCGTACCGCGCGTCGTCGATTCCGACTGGAGCCCGCTGCGTTTTTCAGGGAGTGCTGTTTGATGTCTACCAATGGGAGCAGGACTTATTTGATGGAACAAAAGCGACATTTGAGAAAATTGCTCGCCCTGACACAGTCGTTATTTACCCGGTACTCCAAGATGGACGGGTCATGCTTGTTGACGAGGAGCAGCCTAGCGGAAAACGAAAGCACTGTGGCGCACCCGCAGGTCGTGTCGAGCAAAACGAGACACCAGAAGAGGCGGCACGTCGCGAGTTGAGAGAAGAAACAGGACTTGCCTGTGAGGAGCTACTCCTTTACAGCCAGGTTTTTCCGGTTCAAAAGCTTGATTGGTGCGTCTACACATACATTGCAAAGGGATGTCGCAGTGTAGGCGAGCCGATCCTCGATGCAGGTGAGCGAATCACGCCTCACCCTGTTACGTTCGATGAACTTCTCAAAGTTCCACTCGACGACCAGGATCTTGGTGGGCTCACGCTGAGGTTAGCAATGCATGCCGCAGAGTGTCATGACGAAAATATGGATGCACTTAAAAAACTCTTTTCATGAAGTCATACGTTGTCGGATTTATCTTTAATCACGATCTCACACGCATTGTGCTAGTCACAAAAGCGCGCCCTGAGTGGCAGAAGGGTAGACAAAACGGAGTAGGTGGGAAAATTGAGGACGGTGAGAGCGCAGTTGATGCGATGGTGCGCGAGACTCAGGAGGAAACGGGACTTACCACAAGCGCCAACGACTGGCGTCCGGTTGTATCCATGAAGCGCATTAGTGTCTCTGTAGAGTTTTTTGCACTGAGGCACATGGGTGACGAGCATGCAGTACACACTGCTACTAACGAAGCAGTGGGGTGGTATGACGTTTCAAGTCTCCCACGCACCGTGCTCAGCAACCTGACATGGATGGTCCCGCTTGCGATCGATCGATTCTCGGACACGACAGTAAGCAGTGTGACCGTGGTTCATACAGACGATAGGTAATATGTTTGCGACTGCATACTTGGTCTGGTGTGCAGTATTCCTCATCGTGTGGCTCGCACTCTATGTGTGGCGACCGAGCGCGCGTCGCTCTATGGTCCTCGTGTCTTTGTTCGCTACCCCGCTTGGACCACTCTCGCAGTACCTCCATGTACAAGACTACTGGCGTCCTGAAACAATTACGGGAACGCTCATAGGTCCAGAGGATTTCATTATTGCGTTTATGATCGGTGGTATCACCGCGGGACTTTACAGTTTTTTCAGGAACGCACGCCACCCGAGGAGTCAGCGGTCGGGACTAGTAGTACCAATACTCTGTGCGTACGTACTTGGCGTGGTGCTCATGTACGGAAGTTTCTATGGGTTAGGGCTCAGCTCTATTGCGGGAGCGTTTTTGTTGCTCGGACTCTTTGCCTTAGTTCCAGCACTAATGAAGCCATGGGTGCTCAAAGGGGCAGTACTCACCGGAGTAGCATTCACTTTCTTTTTGTTTTTGTTCTACACCGGATTTTTCTGGTACTACCAAGGGATAGTAGACGCATGGTGGTTTGGTGCGTCAGGCGAGCGACTCTACGGCATACCTATTGAGGAGTTTGTGTGGGCGTTTTTGTGGGGGATAGCCGCAGCGTCCGGTTCAGAGGTTTTAGAGCGCATCAAGCTGTAGGTTGTGCACAGTCCCCCCGTATTTGGGGGCTATACTAAGTAGTGGAGACATGAAAATTCTCATGTTTGGATGGGAGTTTCCGCCATTTAATAGTGGCGGTTTAGGTGTGGCTTGCAAAGGTCTTACTCGTGCACTTGCAGCAGAAGGAACAGATATTACGTTTGTTATGCCGCGCGCAGTGCCGGTTACTGATACGCACATGCAGTTTAAGTTTCCAACGTCGAGCGACGTTGTTTTTAAAACGGTGAACGTCCTCCTCTCGCCCTATCGCACACCAGAAGAGTACGCAACACTCCGGCGTTCGGGACTTGGTGGTACATTTGCGCGAGACTTGTTTGGAGAGGTAGAACGGTACGCCCTATATGCGCAGGCAATTGCGCGTACTGAAACGTATGACGTTATCCATGCTCACGACTGGCTCGCGTTTCCTGCGGGTGTTGCGGCCAAGCGCGTGTCCGGAAAGCCTCTGGTGCTCCACGTGCACTTGCCATCGGTTGACCAAGGCGGCGGACACGGGTTTGACCCGCGTGTTTTCCAACTTGAAAAAGAAGCGTTCGCAGTTGCAGACAAGTGCATCGCAGTGTCACAGCGCGTAAAAGATGCGCTGGTAAACGATTACGGTGTCCGTGAGTCAAAAGTCGTGGTTGTGTACAACGGACTTGATCTTGAAGACGTATCAGCGTTTGAAAAAATGTCTGCAGAGCGTGTTGCTGACATTCATGACGATCCGATTGCCTTGTTTATGGGACGCCTCACGCTCCACAAAGCGCCGGACAAGTTCTTGGATGCCGCACCACTCGTCCTCAGTAAGTGTCCAGAAGCACGTTTTATTATTGCGGGTTCTGGAGAAGTAGAGCATCAACTCATTCGCCAAGCGGCGTCGCGCGGATTTGCCAACCGTGTACACTTTAGTGGTTTTGTACGCGACGCTGAGCGCACCAAACTGTTAACTGGTGCTGATGTGCTCGTGATGCCTTCAGTTGCAGAGCCGTTTGGACTTGTGGCACTTGAAGCGTCTGCCTCAGGTACACCTGTCATAGTGTCAAAGCAGTCGGGTGTAGCAGAGGTGCTGCGTCACGCACTGAAGGTAGATTTTTGGGATGTGCACGCGCTTGCAAACGATATTCTTGCAGTCTTTAAGTATCAAGCACTTAAACAGCAACTGATGCATTCGGGAGGACTTGAGGCGCGCGCTGCAACGTGGGATCACGCCGCTCGCGCATGCATCGACGTGTATAATACGCTTGGTGTCGCGTACGCGCGCGCCTAGCACGTGCTTTCCGTTTGTCTTTATTTTCATATGCACCAGCCGTACCGTGTCAGACGGTATCGGATGTTTGATATTGGCACCAATCACAATTACTTTGATACTGACGAAGAGACTGACCTCAATAACGCGCGCGTGTTGCGCAAAGTCGCACAAAAGTCTTACCGCCCAGCGGGCGAGGTGTTCAGTGCGCTCTTGCGTACGCATCCAGAGTTTAAGTTTGCAATTTCTATCACCGGTACCTTGGTTGAGCAGTTAGAGAAGCACGACCCCTACACGCTGAAACTCTACCAAGACATGGTCAACACAGGTCGGGTAGAAATAGTGGGCGAGACGTATTACCACTCGCTTGCATCGCTCTACTCAATGCCTGAGTTTGTGCGCCAAGTGCGCATGCACCGCGACATGATCCAGCGCGTCTTCGGTGTAGTGCCACGTGTGTTTCGTAATACAGAACTGGTGTATACCAACCACGTTGCCGAGTGGGCAGAGCGTGCAGGCTACAAAGGCATTTTGGCTGAAGGGTGGGACGGCGTACTCCAGGGTCGCTCACCCGCTTTTTTGTATCAGCCGTCAAACACCACCAGCATTAAGGCGCTCCTCAAGCACTACAAACTTTCTGACGATGTGGCATTCCGTTTTGGGGATTCGTCGTGGTCTGGGTATCCAGTGACGGCAGACAAGTTTGCTAACTGGATTCATGCGCACCACGGAAACGGCAACACGGTCAACCTCTTCATGGACTACGAGACGTTTGGTGAGCACCAATGGGCAGACAAAGGCATCTTTGATTTTATGCGGCACTTACCACGCGCCATCATGGCACATCCCGACACCGTGTTTATGACGCCATCTGAAACAGCAGACGCATACCCAACCGTCGACTCGTTTGATGTACCGCATGTACTCACCTGGGCTGATACTGAGCGCGACCTTTCTGCCTGGGTGGGGAACGATATTCAAAAGTCTGCAATCGAGGATACGTATGCGCTTGAGCAAGACGTGCTGCGCACGTATGACGCAGGTATTATTGAAGACTGGCGGAAACTCCAAACCTCTGACCATTTTTACTACATGTGCACGAAGTATTTTAACGACGGCGATGTGCACGCGTACTTTAATCCGTACGAGAACCCGTACGAGGCGTATATTGCACACCGAAACGCACTCGAAGACCTCAAGCACAGAATCGAGCGGTATACTGTTCGGTAGATGCGCGCATATACGCTCGGCAATGGGTCGCTCCACATCGGCGTCGATGATCGCGGTCGCGTGCGTGATGTGTTTTTCCCACACGTAGGACTTGAGAACCATGTTGGCGGGAGACTCCATCGCATTGGTTTTAAAATCGACTCTACCTTTACCTGGCTCTCGGATGACGGATGGCGCGTTGAGGCCCATGCGGAGTCAACCACATTTGGGGGCACTATTGTTGCAGTACACGACGCGCTCCAAATTGCGATTACCATTAAAGATACGGTCTACAACGAACGCGACATCTTTATTCGAGAACTGACGATAGAAAATAAGACTGGGGATCCGCGTGAAGTTAAAGTATTTTTTGGTCACGAGTTTTATATTTGGGAAAATGCGCGAGGTGACACAGGCTACTTTGACCCCGAGGCGCATGCGCTCGTCCACTACCAGGGGCGACGTGTCTTTCTTGCGAGTGCTGCGATAGACGCAAACCCATTTGACCAATACTCAGTTGGAGTCTATGGCATTGAGGGTAAGGAGGGGACGTTCCGCGATGCAGAAGACGGGGAACTCAGTATGAACCCTATTGAGCACGGTGTCGTTGACTCGATACTCAGGCTCTCTACGGTGGTGCCGCAACACGGTACCCGTGTCGCATACTACTGGCTCACCGCGGGACGGTTTATTACAGATGTGCAAGCCTTGCACGCCTATGTGCATAAAAAAACGCCGCGGTATCTGATGAAGACCGCGCGTGATTACTGGTCCGCATGGCTGTCTACGCAAGACATTCAGTTTGCTGATTTGCCAGACGCTGTTGTTGATCTGTATAAAAAATCACTGTTTGTTATCCGCGCGCACGCTGACAAAGACGGTTCGATTATCGCCTCGTCAGACTCTGATATTAAAAACCAAGGACGTGACACCTATAGTTACATGTGGCCGCGAGACGCGGCCTACGCGGCACGTGCACTCATACTTGCGGGCGACACACCCACTGCGCGGCAGTTATTTACGTTCTGCAATTCAATCATCACTGAAGATGGGTACTTTAGGCACAAGTACTTACCAGACGGCGCCATAGGCTCGTCATGGCATCCATGGGTGAGAGATGGTAAACGTGAGTTGCCGATACAGGAAGACGAGACGGCAATCGTGCTGGTAGTACTTAAGGAGTACTACACCGTGACGCGCGATATCGAGTTTATAGAGCAGGTCTTTAACACACTGGTGCGAAGCGCGGGTGACTTTATGGCTACGTATGTCAATCCGGCAACTGGACTTCCGCACCCTAGTTACGATTTGTGGGAGGAGCATTACTTGGTATCTACATACACTGCGTCTGCAACATGTGCGGGACTCACTGCTGCTGCATTTTTTGCCAATCTCCTTGGCAAACAAGAGCTAGCAGAGAAGTACACAACCGCAGCGCGCCGCATGCAAGACGGCATTGTGTCGCACCTTTATGACACAACGCGCGGCACGTTTTTTAAAGCGCTTCGTTACAACGAGCACGGCATTGCGCGTGCGGACGCTACCATCGACTTTTCAAGCGTGTATGGCGTATCTGAGTTTGGCATACTTCCGCCCGACGACGAGCGTGTGCTCTCTGCGCTTCGCGTTGCAGAGGAGAAACTCATGCTCCACGACGGGACCATCGGCGGCATGCCGCGCTTCGAGAATGACCACTACTACCGCACTGGGGAGTCCGAGCCTCCAAACCCATGGCATGTCACAACCTTGTGGCGCTCACACTGCGCACTTGCTCGTGCCAAGACCGCTGAGGACCTAGCCATTACTCGCGACACGTTAAACTGGGTCGTACAGCACGCCACACCCTCCGGTATGCTCTCGGAGCAACTCCACCCGCGCACCGGTGCCCCTATTGGTACGACGCCTCTCGTGTGGAGTCACGCAGAGTTTGTTACGGCGGTCGTAGAGTACCTTCAAAAGATGGATGATTTGGGACTCTGTCGGTCGTGCTATCCTCTGCGAAGGAAGTAGTATGACTTTACCAACACTCGACTCTACCGTCGTTGCGGCACTCGAACTTCTAGCCCGAGAGTCCACAAGTCTCCCGTCCATTCCGTTTACGCGGCCACTTGTCGTTGGAAGTGGTAACGCTCTCGAGACGGGCCGAATTATATTCAAAGACGTTCCTGCGACATTTGCATCTGAGTCAAAGTACGAGCATGCGCTGAAGGTATACCAGCCAGACGGCGCTATTTTGATCTCTGCATCAGGTGGCAAACACTCGACGCACATTGCAAAGACATTAACTGGGCAGGGGGTGCGCACCTTTTTGTTTACACACACTGCGCATGCACCAGCGGCAGCAGTCTTGCATCCGAGTGACGTGTTTGTGTTCCCAAAACTTTCAGAGCCGTACACCTACAACGTTTCAACATACTTTGGACTCATTGCCGCGGCAGAGCCCCAAGATATGTCGGCACTCCTTGCTGACGTTCGGAGCGCGCGTGCCGCATTCCCGGCGCTCGGTGGATACCGCGCATACACGCTTGTAGTGCCGTCTCAGTATTCGCTCATCGTACCAATGCTCCGCACTAAACTGAGCGAGTTGTTTGGGAGCCATGTCCCCGCACGCGTGTTTGCTGAAGAAGACCTCAAGCATGGTAAAACCACTATTCACGCCGAAGACGAACTTTACATTATTTGCGGCGGAGCAGACGACACCATTCTCTATCCAGAGTCGGCGCGTATTGCAGTACCGCTTGTAGGTACTGGATACCTAGGTGCGCTCGCGACCACGTATGCCTTAGTGGGTGCCCTTCAGACAGAAAAGCCACCATACTTTGCAAACAATATAGAGCGGTATGTCGAGCGTGCGTCCGCAGTCTTTAATCAACACATAACACCCATAGTCGATTAGTATGTACGCACTGTTTGATATTGGCGGTTCGAAGACGCGCGTTGCTGTTTCAAAAGATCTTGAAACTCTTGTTGGCGAACCGGTCCTCTTTGAAACACTCCCGCAGTTTGATGATCAGATGAGGCGTGTGGCAGAGACCGTGCACGCGCTCACGGGTGGCGAGACCCTGACAGGGATAGCAGGAGGACTCAAGGGTTCGTATGACCGCCGTACCGGACGCACCGGTATTGTGCCTGGTAAAGACTCGTGGGCCGACAAGCCGTTTGCAGACCAAGTTGAGTCGCTCGTTGGTGTACGTCCGATTGTTCTTAACGATACTGCGGTGGTTGGCCTTGGTGAGGCGCATCGTGGCGCCGGACGGGGGAGCCACATACTGGCATACTTTAGTATCTCGACCGGTATTGGAGGGGCGCGCATCGTTGATGGCGTGATAGACGACACGCGCATCGGCTTTGAGCCAGGACACCAGATTATTGACCACATGAGTCTCTCGAGACTTGAGGGACTCGTCGGCGGAGCTGCGCTTGAGGCGCGGTCCATGAAGCGCCCACGCGACATTACTGACCCCGAAGTGTGGGAGGAGGAGGCGCGCATTCTATCTATTGGCATTCATAACACCATACTCCACTGGTCACCCGACACGGTAGTTCTTGGTGGATCAATGATGCAGGGGATTGGTGTGCGCGGCATACTCATTGAGTCAGTCATTAAACACGTTCAAAACTTGCGCGCGATATTTCCGATCTTCCCAGAAGTACCAGCAATTAAACTTGCTGAACTTGGTGCCTTCGGAGGACTCTATGGTGCCATGGTCGCACTCAAAAAGGCATCATAGTCTTGCGCCCACCGTATTCGCGCGGTACAGTCGCTAGATGGTGCGACAACCAACCCCGGTAGAAACTTTTTTTGAGCGACTCACGTCGTGGATAGGCTCCATCCCATCTCTCCTAGTACACACGCTTGTATTTGCATCTGCCTTTTTGGTTGCAGTGTTTGGGTATGCGCCGTGGGACATGGTGCTCCTTGTGGTTACGACCGTGGTGTCGCTTGAAGCAATTTATCTTGCGATTTTCATACAGATGACCGTTAACCGCCAGGCACGCGAACTCCACGACGTGTCCGAGGATGTCGAGGAGATTTCGAAAGAAGTGGAGGAGATCAGTGTTGATGTTGAAGAGATGAGTCATGATGTCGAGGAAATCGGCGAGGACGTTGAGGAGATCCAGGCGGACGTCGAAGAGATGAGTGAGGACTGGGACCTCGAGACAGGGAAGTCAGTTGCGGACGCGACCACAGAAGACTTGCAACGCGAACTCGAGCGCATAAAAGAAAAACTCCGCTCGCGCGGAGTTCCAGTAGAGTAGTTGGTGCGACTACTCCTTTTTCTTGTCTAACTTGGCAAGACCGATTTTGTTAAAGACAAAGTAGATAACGCCCGCAATGATGACGAAGTCGACGAGGGTCGCAATAAATGCGCCGTAGTTAATGCCCATGTAAGAGAGTGCTTTGAGTCCCTCTGCGGAGCCAAGCGTCACAGCGATGATTGGCATAATAATGTCGCTCACCAACGACGCAACGATTTTGCCAACGGCACCTCCTAAAATAAAACCAATGGCGAGACCAATAACTCCCTGCTCGCGAATAAATTGTATAAAATTTTGCATATGCAAGCAGTATAGGACGGCCAACGTCTTTTGGGTAGCGCTTGACAACAACCTGCCAGGTGTAATGATGGCGGTATGAGACCAGTACGGGACCAACGTGTTCCTTGGTTATACACGAAAGGATTGATGCAGTTTCTTCGAGCGCCAGCACTTGTGCTGGCGTTTTTTGTTGCTGGACTTTATAGTCCACTCACGCTTTTTGCCGCGTTTGGCGACGGCGCGCCGACGATCTTTAATCCAGACGTGTTTACCGGAGACTCAAACCAAGTACGTGTCGAGGGTTCTTCTGGTGCACTTTTGTACAGCATACCTATTAAGACACCCAAAGGAAGAAATGGTATTGAGCCAAATCTGGCGCTTGAGTATAGTAGTCAGCGTGCAGAGGACAGCATTATCGGATATGGTTGGTCGCTCTCAATACCGTACATTGAACGACTGAACAAACACGGCTCGCAGAGTCTGTACTATGACACGGCGTCTTTTGCGTCATCGCTTGATGGCGAGTTGGTGCGCCTTACCAGCACCACGACGCCTACACACCGGGCCCGTGTCGATACGGGTGGAGGCAGAGTCTACACATTTGCCTCAAATACGTGGATCATGTATGACAAGGCGGGGATTAAGTACACGTTTGGTGCAACAGATAGTGGTCGCCAATATGATACCGCCACATCGTCATCACGAACATACAAGTGGTTACTGCAGGAAGTACGTGACCCGCTTGGCAATGTCGCAACATTCACCTATCATACTAACCAAAACGAAGTCTATCCAAACACTATTCTGTACTCTGGATTCAATGGAACAAATGGCTCAATGCGAGTTTCATTTTCAACCTCAACGCGCAGTGACGTGCGTGAGAGTTACAAGCCTGGCTTTAAGGTGACCACAGCGTTTCGCATATCGCAGATCACACTTTCAATAGCCAGCACCACGGTAGGGCGGTACGACCTTTCATACGGCACGGGGCACAACGGTACACGCTCATTACTTACCAGTGTCCAACAGTTTGGATGGGACGAGTTGGGGTCACAACTCTCACTTCCTCCAGCAGTGTTTGGGTATACCAGCTCTTCAACGTCATTTGTCGCTCCGAGTTCGAATCCTTTCTCAGGTTCAAGTCAAGCAACTATAGTAGCTGACACAAACGGTAACGGTCGTGCTGATGCAAATGTATTTTATACAACAGGAAGCGCAACCTCCTCGAACGTGTACGTTGATCAGACTACGAATGTCACACCATCAATACCAGAGTATTGGGCGACTGGCACCTCACAGCCAGTCCCAGTTGAGCAGGGCGTGCGATATCTTGATGTAAATGGTGATGGGAAGCCAGACCTAATCCGTGGGTATGAGAATGACCATACAGGGAATACGAGCGAACATATTTATCTAAACACGTATACCCCTGCAACTGGGTACGGCTGGACCGCATCAACAACATTTCAAGGGGACGTGCCACCGTTTGCATGGTTTGGGAATCCTGGAGCATCCGTGCACACGCTATCGTCCGGTCTTTTCGGTGAACTTAACGGAGACGGGCTTATAGACTATGTGATGGCGCTCACTGGCTATACCGGGGATACTACCTATTTGGGCAATGGATCAGGATGGACCGCAACTACGTCACCTTTTGCTCCGCTCTTACAAATGCCCACTGGTCTACCTACTGAGTACGGCTCGCAGTTGGTTGATGTAAACGGTGACGGGCTTGATGACTGGTCATATTCAGAAAACGGAAAAATATATTTTAAGTTAAACAACGGCACCGGATGGAACACTAGTGTAAGTACACAGTGGACTATTAGTACATCAACACTGTTTTACAGTAGTCTCGGAGGTTCTAACTACGCATATCTTGACCGTGGTATTAGATTTCTAGATATAAACGGTGACGGTCTCGTAGATTGGGTACGCTCATACCGCACGATGCCAGTGAGTCCAGTGCAGATTGGCGCTTTTTCTCCTGAGTGGGGTGAAACCAAAACAGTTTTACTGAACACGGGTAATGGGTGGGCGACATCTACTTCATATGCGCTACCCACTATTGTTGAGGGAATCATTGAGTGTGCCTGCGCCTATCCATTCCAAGGCCGATATACCACTCATGAGTTGGTAAATTGGAATGGTAACGGACAAATGGAGCAGGATGTCATTAGGCACATCACCTATCCAACCGGGGGTACGAAAAGCGTGATGTACAAACCCTCAGCGCTGCTCGGCACTAACCCAGAGTTACCGCTATCATTACTGGTCGTTACTGAGGTTGGTGAGTCAAATGGTTTTGGGTCATTAGCAACCACCACATATTCCTATAGTGGCGGCAAACTATATCTAAGCGGGGGTATACCCGATAAAAAATTTGGTGGTTTTTTCGTAGCAACGTCAACATCACCAGACTCACTAGTTGCAGCATACTTTAGCCAAGGTAATGGAGCTGATGGATGGGCAGGAGAAGTGAGTGATGGCTTTGCGCAGGTAAACAAGCCGTTTAGAAAAGATATTTTTTCAACTTCAGGCACTTTGCTTCAGCGCACTTACTATCGCTTTGATGCGCATGACTACCTGGCGAGCACGTTTGCAGCACTAAAACGCGAAATGGTCTTCGATTATGGAGGAACAGCGGAGCATAGAGATAGAGTCACAGAGTATAGTTATGCGTCTTCGAC
>JAMNXM010000015.1 GCA_023653145.1 Minisyncoccota bacterium
CTAAAGTAACTAGAAATGACACCCCGCATGCGAGTCCGAGATATGCTGCAATATCTTCAAGACTCAGTGGAGTTGAGAGATCTGCAGTCTCTGCAATATGACGAATCACATCAACGTCATTGGGAATTTCACTCTTTAGTCCCTTTGCGAGTATGCCAAATGCCAGTGCTGAGAAAAGCATCCCACCTATACCTGTGACAAATCCTCGCGACCCAACTTCTGCCATAAATACTCCCATAAAAAAATTATTTATTCTTTGATGTGTTGCCAGTTGCAGCACTGTAGGTCGCGTATAACAAACCTGCACTTACTGCTTGCGTAAATTTCTCTAAAGACACTTGGTACCCTAAAAATGTCCCTGCACCGAATAACGCATATATAACCGGCCCTACAGCATAGTCAAAAATGTAATCGCCCAGATACCATCCAAGCAGAGTCGCTGCTGCTACATCTAACGTCTTACCAATAAACTCTCGGCTCATGCCGGCACCCTACCACGGTGACCCTACTCTGTCACGACGCGCAAGACTTCCTCTATCGTAGTAATGCCACGAGCGGCTTTGTAGATACCATCCTCAAGCATGGTGAGCATCCCATCTTTCTTTGCTGCTATTTCAATGTCGTCAGCGGGCGCACCTTTGAGGATGAGGTCGCGAATACCATGCGAGACGTTCAGGATTTCGTGGATACCCATGCGCGATGTATACCCGTCCGCGGTCTCACCACCCTCTTTCGGGTGATAGAACGTCAGGTCTTCTCGTGTAGACTTTGCGGGCAAATGCTTTTCCTCAATAAGCACTTTGAGTATGCGGTCAAGGTCAACGCGCTCTGCAAGTTCATCTAACTCAACTTTTGTTGGCTTGTACGGAACACGGTCGGGTGTTAAACGCCGCACCAAGCGCTGTCCGATAATGACGCGGAGTGTTGAAACCAAGAGGAACGACTCGGCGCCCATGTCGACCAAGCGCGGTATGGTTGCCGATGCAGAGTTGGTGTGCAGGGTCGAAAGCACCAAGTGTCCGGTGAGTGAGGCGTTAATTGCCAAGTTTGCAGTCTCGGTGTCACGGATCTCACCCACCATAATAATGTCTGGGTCTTGACGCACCAGAGCACGGAGGCCGTTTACGAATGTAAAGCCGATGTCGGGCCGCACCTGTGTTTGGTTGACGCGCGGCATCTGGTACTCGATCGGGTCTTCGATGGTAGAGATGTTGACGTCCGGCTGGTTTAAAATATCAAGAATCGTATAGAGCGTTGTCGTTTTACCGGAGCCCGTAGGTCCTGTGACCAAAATCATGCCCGTGGTCTGCTTGGTTGCATCAAAGATGCGCTCGAGTCCGAGTCCATGAAAGCCTAACGACTCGAGCGTGTAGCCGCCACCACCTTCACGAAGGACACGCATAACGGTCTTCTCGCCGTAGTAGGTCGGGAGTACGGAGACGCGGAACGACACATGCTCGCCATCCGCCTCGATCTTAAAGCGTCCGTCCTGTGGCAAGCGCTTCTCATCGAGTTTGAGGCGAGACAGCACCTTAATACGCGCGGTAATAGCAGGCGCTACAGCCGACGGGAGTTCCATCGCGTCGTGGAGCATACCGTCAATGCGGTAGCGCACCAGGAGTTTGTCCTCCATCGGCTCTATATGTATGTCTGATGCGTTCTGGGTAATGGCGTGCCGGAGGAGCGTATCCATAATTTTGACGACCGGGACATCCTCGGCAAGTTTTTCAAGTCCTTTGGCATCGTCAGCAGTTGTATTGGTAAGCGCCCGACTTGCGGCACGAATGATGTCACCAAACTCGTCTTTTAGGGACTTTTGGTACTGCACCAAGGCACCCTTCATACTCTCGGTATCGGTAAGACGAGGCAGTATCTTAAGCCCGACCGTCTTTTTGATGAAGTTGATTGCGGCAAGGTCGTTTACGTCGAGCATCGCAACCTCCAGAGAGTCTTCGGTTTTCTTGAATGCGACGATGTTGTGGGTGCGTGCAATAGGCTCAGGGATGAGCGAAAGGACGGGCACCTCGATCTTTACTCCTGAGAGCGAGATGAACGGGATCCCCATGATATGCGCCTGCATGCGGCGCAAGTCGTCCTCTGAGAGTGCGCCACGAGACACCAGCTGCGCGCCAAGCGTTTGTCCGCGCTCGGTTGCCTCTTTTTCCGCCGCATCAATTTCCTTACGTGGTACGAGACCAGAGTCGATGACAAATTTTTTTAGTTCTGCGTCACCTACTTGCATACAAAAAGTATAGCAACGAAAACAGGACGATTGACAGTGCGTGCGGTGCGCGCTATACTTCGTGAGTTCTGGTTGTTTCCTCCCTGGGTCCGCGCAACGCGGTCCCTTTTCTATTATGGGAGTACCGGAGCAGTACTAACTAACATACATACTATGGAGTTCGATTTAAAAACGATGAATTCAGTGATGCAGCAACTCGCTGACGAGCGCGGTATCCCACGCGAAAAAATGCTCGAAGCAGTCGAGGGCGCGCTCGCAACTGCGTACAAGCGCGAGTTTGGAAAGCGCGAACAAATAGTCAAAGCGCATTTTAATTCAGAGACGGGTGACGTCGACTTTTACCAGATCAAGACTGTGGTGGACAACACGACAGTCCGCGTCGACGACGCTGAGGAGACGGTCGGTGCAGATGGAGAATTGCTCGCCCTCTACAACGAAGAGAAGCACATTATGCTCGCTGACGCTGCGCGTATAAAGCGTGGCGCCACGCTCGGGGACGAGATCGTCTTCCCTCTCGAAAAGAAGACCACTTTTGGTCGCATTGCAGCTCAGACCGCTAAGCAAGTGATTATGCAGAAGATCCGTGAAGCGGAGCGCGCATCGGTCCTCACCGAGTTCGGTGGTAAAGAAGGCGACATCGTAAACGGTATTGTGCAACGTGTAGAGCGCGGGAACCTGTACATCGACCTTGGACGCGCGACGGGCATTATGCCATTTCATGAGCAGATCCCTGGCGAGCGATACCGCCCTGGCGAGCGTATCCGTGCGTATCTCTTTTCCGTAGAGGAAGGGATGCGTGGCGTATACCTCCGCCTTTCTCGTGCACATCCCGAGTTTTTGAAGAAACTCTTTGACATGGAGGTACCCGAACTTCAGTCGGGAATCGTGGTGATCAAGGCGATCGCCCGCGAGGCAGGTGGCAGAACTAAACTTGCAGTGGTCTCAACTGATCCACGCATCGATCCTGTCGGTACGTTGGTTGGTCAACGCGGTGTACGTGTGAACGCAGTGATGTCAGAACTCGGCGGTGAGCGCATCGACATTATGGAGTGGTCAGAGAACGCAACACAATTCATCCAAGACGCACTCTCTCCTGCACAAACGATGTCAGTTACGCTGAACGAGGCTGACCACCGTGCGCAGGTAGAGGTAACACCCGACCAGCAATCTTTGGCAATAGGTCGCGGTGGTCAGAACGTCCGCCTTGCCGCAAAACTTACTGGCTGGGCAATCGACATCCGCTCGCAAGGTGGAGAGACGGTCGCTGACACGCCAGCAGATGCGGAACCCGTTGCTGCTCTACCTGAAGGTGATGCACAACCAGAAGCACCGAGCGACATGAGCGAAGACAAGTAACTTATACTGAATCTATGACAGACTACAACGCACTCTACACGCCCGGTGACCTAGAGGCTCACCTCGTCACGACCGTGATCGAAATCCCTAAGGGCTCGATATTAAAAGTTGAGTACAACAGAAAGAAGTGCACCTTCGAGCTCGACCGCATTGAGCCAGAGATATTTGCAAAGCCTTCAAACTACGGATTTATCCCGGGCACTCTCGATGAGGACGGCGATGAGCTCGACACGCTACTTGTGACACCAGAGCCCGTACCTATGGGCGTCGTGGTGAATGCAAAGATACTCGGTGTCCTTAACTTCGAGGATGATGGCGAGATGGATCACAAAATTATTTGCGTCCCTGCAGACGACCGCGACTCAGGTAACCGCATACAGTCACTCACTGACCTCGGTGAGCAGTGGAAGAACAAAATAGAGTACCACTTCAACACGTACAAGGACCTCAAGAAGCGCGGTACGACAAAAGTGCTCGGCTATGGAACTCCAGCGGATGCCGTGCGTGTTATCAAGGAGTGCATTACTCGCTACAAGGAGCATACGGCCTAAAGTATGTCGCAGAAGCAAAAAGAAGGTGCAGCCCCCCTTATCGCCATTATTGTGATTGTGCTTATTCTCGCGTTTGGTGGACTCTATTATTTAGTTCAAGAAATTAAACAGATACGCGAGAGCGGGATGCATACCGCGTTCGATATCACCACATAGGTATGGATACCACTGTTGAAAAAAAGCCGCACGCAGAGACGGTTGTCTCTGGGACACTAAAGACTGCACAGATTGATGCACACTTTGGACGTGCGGTAGACCGCTTTGTCCGAAACATTGAACTCCCTGGCTTTAGAAAAGGTAAAGCGCCAAAAGAGCGCGTGCTCCAAGAAGTCGGTGATGTATCTATTTGGCGCGAGGCAGCAGAGGCAGCGCTCCGTGACGAACTTGCGGATATACTCAAGAGTCACTCGCTCGTCCCTATCCTCACACCCACAGTCAGTCTTACTGCAACCGATGCACATGTCGACGTCCCGTTCAGTATCACCGTAGTTACTGCACCCACAGTTGAAATTAAAGACTACAAAGCGTCAGCTGCTGCTGCGCTCAAGAAACTTGAGAAACTCGACCCAACAAAGGAGCGCACCGGAGCACTTGCATCCCTCAACACGCAAGTCCGCAGCATGCTTCAAAAGTCTGATGATGCACCTATAACTGATGACGAGGCGAAGAAAATTGGATTTGAGAACGTAGCGGCACTCAATCTCTTTATTGATGGAGAAGCAGACAAGGCAGTCGAGCAGTTCGATGCACAGCGCCGCCGCTCTGCGGTTGCCGAGCATCTCCTTGCTGACGCAACCACCGTAGTACCTCACGTGTTTATCCAAGAAGAAGCACGTGCAATGCTCGAGACTACGAAGCAAGAAATTGCGCGACAAGGACTCCTCTTTAATGAGTACCTCGCAAAACGCGGCAAGACTGAGGCAGAGATTATGGACGAAATGCTCCCCACCGCAGAAAAGCGAGTTGCGCTTGACCTCGTGTTTGCAAAAATCGCAGACGCAGAAAAAATAAAGCCCGACGAAAAGGAACTTCATCGCATTGCACACGCACTCATGCACCAAGGTGCACCTGAGGATCGCGCGCACCAGTACGGCGCTGAAATGTCTATCCGCGAGCAGATCTGGGTAGCGCTTGGTGTCTCAGAACCAAAGCCGAAAGACGAAACACCGAGCGAGGCTGTGCCACACGACCACTCGGACCCACACCATACGCACTAAAAGTACACACCCGCCTCTCGGCGGGTTTTTACTTTGCTACTGGTGCGCGGTATCATGCCCACATGAGAAACCACAAAACAACAGAGCACTCTGACATGATTGTCCCTATGGTTATCGAGAAGACCAACATGGGCGAGCGCGCATATGACATCTACTCACGCCTCCTGAAAGAGCGCATCGTGTTCCTCGGCGGCCCCATCAATGACCAAGTAGCAAACCTTGTTATTGCCCAACTTTTGTTCCTCGAAGCAGAAGACCCAAAGAAAGACATCTACCTCTATATCAATAGCCCAGGCGGGCATGTCTCTGCAGGACTCGCGATCCTCGACACGATGA
This sequence comes from Minisyncoccota bacterium, assembly GCA_023653145.1. Classification (GTDB taxonomy): domain Bacteria; phylum Patescibacteriota; class Minisyncoccia; order Phycocordibacterales; family Phycocordibacteraceae; genus Phycocordibacter. The sequence continues at coordinate 5,703 of JAMNXM010000015.1, forward strand.
ACTACGTAAAGCCTGACATTGCGACCGTCACCGTAGGTATCGCAGCGTCTGCGGCGGCCGTCATCCTCTCTGCCGGCAAAAAAGGTAAGCGTTTTGCCCTCCCAAACTCTGAAGTCATGATCCACCAGGTCATGGGCGGCGCAGAAGGTCAGGCAACAGACATCGAAATCGCTGCCAAGCACATCCTCCGCACCAAAGAGGTCCTGAACAGAATATTGTCTAAAAACACCGGTAAGTCGTTTGACCAGGTGACCAAAGACGCAGAGCGCGACTACTGGATGACGTCCGACGAGGCTAAGAAGTACGGCATCATCGACGAGATCTATAAGAGCCGCTAGTTCCATTGAACTCCCTAAAAGCCCTGGTATACTGAGGGAGTATCTTTTATTTTGTTGTAATTGGACCTGCGCAGCTTGAATCGAACTTATGATGCTTCCCTTTCGGCCTGATAGACAGACATACCCTCACGTGAGGGGCCTACGACCGACGGACAACTAAGTTTTAGATTTGGCATGCGGGGTTCGTAAACCCGAGTATGTCAACATTTTATCTTCTACTCCTCCTTGCCGTCACCGGCTTGGTGGGGCTTGGCGCAGGCTACGTACTCCGCTGGCTCGTGGGACTGAGTCAAAAGGGCTCTGCGGAGCTTGCAATGAAGCAGATTATGCTCGACGCCCGCGAGAAGGCGGAGGCCGTCGTTGCAGAAGCAGAAAAGAAAGCAGACGCAGTGGTAGCGGCAGCACGCACCGACCTTACCAGCCGTGAGGATGAGTTGCGCGAAAAAGACAAGCGCATTGGTGAGAAAGAGCAGTTCCTCGACAAGCGCCAACTCGACATTGATCGCGAGGCAGAGCGCATTAAGGCGCAGATCGAGGAGGTAAAGGCCATTAAGGTAAAGGCAGATGCCCTCGTTGCGGATCGCCAAAAGGCAGTAGAGACAGCAGCAAAAATGAGCGAGGATGATGCCTTGGCACAACTCATGAAGACGGTGGAACTCAAGCACGAGGAGGACATGATGGTTCGCATTCAAAAACTTGAGATTGATGGAAAGGACCGCTTGGAGCAAAAGGCGCGCGACATCCTTGCAACCTCTATACACCGCTTAGGAAATGCGGTGCAGACTGACATCTTGACCACGAATGTTCCACTCCCAAGTGACGACGTTAAGGGCAAGATTATCGGTAAGGAGGGCCGCAACATCAGGACCTTTGAGCGTGCAACGGGCGTAGATGTATTGCTCGACGAGCAACCAGGCATGATTGTCATCTCGTGTTTCGACCCGATTCGTCGCCAGGTTGCGCGTATTGCACTTGAAAACTTGATTGTTGACCAGCGCATCCAACCTGCAAAGATTGAGGAGGTGGTTGAAAAGTCGAAGAACGAAGTTACCAAGATTATGAAGCAGAAGGCCGAGGAGGCGCTCTATGAGGTAGGCCTTACAGGCTATGATCCAAAACTGGTTGCTATTCTTGGCCGACTCCATTTCCGCACCTCGTATGGCCAAAATGTGCTCTACCACTCGGTAGAAATGGCGCATATTGCAGGCGTGATGGCAGCAGAACTAGGTGCCGACGTGAAGGTCGCCAAGGCAGGTGCCCTGTTCCACGACATTGGAAAAGCAGTCGACCACGCGGTCCAAGGGACACACGTGGAGATTGGTCGCCGCATCCTAGAAAAGTTTGGCGTTGACAAGCGTGTGATCCAGGCAATGCAGGCGCATCACGAGGAGTACCCATACGAAACCCCTGAATCATTCATCGTTCAGGTGACAGACGCTATCTCGGGCGGTAGACCTGGCGCACGTCGCGACTCAGTTGAGAACTACATCAAGCGTCTTACTGAACTGGAAGGTATTGCCACCTCGTTCCAAGGTGTCGAGAAGGCATACGCAATACAGGCAGGACGCGAGCTTCGCATTTTTGTAAAACCTGAAGAGTTAAGCGACCTTCAGTCACGCGAATTGGCACGCAGTATTGCACTTCGCGTTGAAAACGAACTCAAATATCCTGGAGAAATTAAGGTCAATGTCATTCGCGAATCGCGGTCAATAGAATTTGCAAGATAAACAAGACTTAGTCAAGGGGTCTTGCGCGAAAAATCGCTATACTTATACTGGTTTTAAGCCTTACCTGGCGATTAGCAGCCTTAAGCCTAGCTATGAATAAGCAAGACCTCGCAGATGCCGCCCAGAAGGTACTTGGCGGTACGAAGGTCCAAGCAGAAGAGGTCGTCGAGACTTTGATCGACACGATCACCAAAGCTCTCAAGAGCGGTGAGGAGGTTTCGATCGCCGGACTCGGCATCTTTTCGACCAAGATGCGTCCTGCCCGTACCGGCAGGAACCCACGCACTGGCGAGACCATCAAAGTCCCGTCGATGCGCGTCCCCAAGTTCCGCGCCGCAAAGGCGCTGAAGGAGGCAGTAAAATAATCGCTTTGCGATTATTTTCCTTACAGCACTCGGTCGGGATAGTGAGAAAGCTCCCTCTCCCCTCCCTCGCTCGCAAGTAAAGTAGACTCATAGAAAAACAAACAACCGCCGCCGCACAACTCGGCGGTTTTTTGTTTTTCGTTATCTGAGCAGTGGTACACTAGCGATAATGATGTTCGCTATAGCGATTTTAGGCGACCTCCTTTCACTCATCCCAGGAGTTAATCTGTTTTCAACTATCTTTACCGCAACTGGACTTGCTGTAGTAGGCGCAGGCACAAAGCAAAGCATCTTTAGAGGCGCGGGTGGTGCGACAACTATGGCGACTATTTTAGTTGAGATCATTCCAGGCCTCAGCATGCTGCCGACATGGACGCTGCGTGTTGCGCTCAACTCTGCATTCAGCAAAGACGATAAGAAGAGTGCGGGCTAAGGAAGCCTTCTCCCGCACCCTCGCTCGATCATGCGCGAACATGTTCGCTCTGATCCTCTCTCAAGTGCGGGATAGCGGAATCGAACCGCTGCTAGCAGTTTGGAAAACTGCAGTTCTACCATTAAACTAATCCCGCAAAGGATCGCGCACTGCACGACTTAGATACTCTAACAAAAAAACGGCCCAAGGTATACACTAAGGGTATGTTTGGCATTTTGGGCCTCATACGGGACATAAGCCTCCTTGCAGTTCTTACCGCAGTGATTCTTGGTACCACATATGCACTATCGGGTACTGTCGTTGTTGCGCCAGAGCGCCCAGTTGTAGCAACCGCAACTACCACAGAGTCAGGCACAACCCCAGAAAACCCTGCAACTGCCCTTGAAACAACAACTTCTACTACCCCACTCTCCCCCCGTGTAGAGGATGCGCCACGCCGCCCCGTTGCAACGACTACCCCACCAACACCAAAACCACCTACCCCCGAGCCTCCAAAGCCGAAACCTGCACCTCCCCCAGCCCCACTTCCAAAGCCTGAGACGCCGAAGGTTGAGGACCTCAACATTACGCTTCAGGAGGCTATACAGTCCATCTCAAGCCTTGCAGCAGGCCAATCTACGTCCTCACCAGTCAACGACCGTGTGCGTGGGGCGCTCGTCAATATCATCTGCACCACCCAGGCAAGTGGACCATTTAACTCGATTTCTGGCTCTGGAATCATTATTGACCCTCGTGGCGTCATACTTACTAATGCCCACGTCGCGCAGTTTTTCCTCCTCAAAGACTTTCCTACACCTAACTTTATGAATTGCATTATTCGCACTGGAAGTCCTGCATACCCGCGCTATACAGCGGAACTCATGTTCCTCCCCCCTACATGGATCCGCGATAATGCCCAGAAAATAGACGACGAGTCACCAACCGGGACCGGCGAGCGCGACTATGCACTCCTTAGAATTACGGGTGGAGTTAGTGCGTCAGTTGCACTTCCGTCGCAATTCCCGTTCCTTTTGGTTGGTACGCAGCCGCCTGACATCGGCTCAGACGTACTCCAGGCAGGTTACGCAGCAGGATTTTTAGGCGGTATTACTATACAAAATGAACTCTACGCGTCGAGCGCATGGACCAAAGTGCGCGATGTGTATACGTTTAATGCTAATACCGTTGACCTCTTCTCGCTCGGCGGCTCGATAGTCGCTCAGAGCGGCTCATCAGGCGGCCCTGTCGTGAATACGGACGGCGTTGTCCAAGGTGTTATTGTTACCTCTACTCAAGCGGCTGACACTGCGAGTCGCGACCTTCGTGCCATAACGACGTCTTACATCATTCGTGACTTTACCGAGGAGCGCGGCAAGTCGCTCCAGGCAGTGCTCTCTACCGAGCGACTCTCAGACGAAGTAGAGATCTATAACAAAGTGTACTTCCCTGCCGCAAAGGCGGCACTCGTGGCTGAATTAGTCCAATAGGTACACTATCTCCTAACTTCTGGGGTATTCGCTACGCCGCAGAAAAAAACTAAAAGAGCACCGACTAGTGCAGCTCCGCCCGAGTAGCCAGCAAAAGCGCGACCCTTGTCATCAAGAAAACTTCCGTCACCTCCTGCATCAAGTACCACTGCAAATAGAGTAATAAATGCATATGCTGCAAGTAATAAAGCAACATTCCTATACACCGCTGGTGTGTTGCCTGGAACTGTTTCTACGCCCATTGCGCAAACTATAAACCCTCTACCCTTTTGGGTCAACGTTTGCATGGCGAATTCCAAAAAGTGCGCTATATTATACGAACCGGGGCGTAAGGAAGCCTTTCGCCCTGGCCGTTCGGACACCATGAGAGCCCGCTCTCGCGGTGCTCCTCACTTCGGGGCGTCGTATACCGGTAGTACGCTTGCTTTGGGAGCAAGATGATAGGGTTCGATTCCCTACGCCCCGACCGGAGAAAGAAAGCCGCTAGTTTACTATGCGGCTTTTTTCGTAGGTCGTGGGCGAAATGCCTCATTACGCCCCGACTAGAGTAAGAAAACCAGAGTTTACTCTGGTTTTTTACGTCAGGACGGGGTGAAACACCTTGTTATACCCCGACTGGAAGAAGAAAGACCAAGTTCACTTGGTCTTTTTCTGTAAGGAGTGGACGAAAGCTTTGCTTTCAGGCCCGGCTTGCTGTTCCACATGGAACTACGCTCCTATAACAATGTCCTTTACGTGTCTTACATGCGCCTTGCGTATAGTTTGGTCTATATAGACCGCTAAGACATCAAATCGCCAGTTTCCCGTGTAACGCCTGTTGAGCATGTACGATTCTATAGTCCGAGCCAGTCTTTTTAGCTTTTGTGGGTGGACATTATCCTCCGGACGGTGCGTTTCATGTGTAACTGTGGCAGGGTCTCCCCTTCTTGCTGTTTCCCATGAAACGCTTTTAACCTCAGCAAAGACAAGCAGATCTCGTGTTTCCCGTGCAACTATATCGATTTCCCCGTATGGACGCTTAAAGTTCTGCTCAATGACTGTGTAACCATGCTCAATAAGGTAATCTGCAGCAATCTGCTCACCAATCCTGCCGATTTCATTGTGGATAGCCATAACTCATCAAGTTTCATGTGGAACTGTTCCACGTGAAACACTTTGATGGTGGCTTTTAAAATATCTATATTTAAAGCCGTATTCTGACAGTGTCTGATTAGTATAGGGCATGTCCATGACCTTTATGCACTTATCCCACAGGTTTATCCACTAATTGGACATATTTCACGTGAAACATGTTTCTTATGGAACACTAGAGGTGCTCTTGCACGAAGTATACCCACTCCTAAGGGGTCGATCTTTGAGTTATACACGTGTTTCTATAGTGCGAAGTGTATGGTATAACTATCGAGTTGCGGTTATGGTTCAGTGGTAGAACACGTCCTTGCCAAGGATGAGACAAGGGTTCGATTCCCTTTAACCGCACCGAGTGTAACGAGGGAGGTCTGCTTGCGTAGCAAGTAGGGGAATCGAACGCCGGAGCGATGCCCCGATTCTATCGGGGCCGCGAGGCGGTGCCTAGGGTGGGTGCGAACGATAGGTAAGTGCCCAACCCGAAGGCGATGATTATTCCCGGCTTACCACACCGGAATTAGGGTTTATACTCTCCATAGGCGTCCATGGTGAAATGGATATCACACCTGTCTTCGGAACAGGCGTTCTGGGTTCGAATCCTGGTGGACGCACACTATTGAAGCGATGAAATTTACCATCCCTATAGAGGTACAGGTAGTTGCAGAAACCCTCGAACGAGCAGGGTATGATGCTTTTCTTGTGGGCGGTTGCGTACGCGACCTCCTCCTTGGGCGCACCCCAAAAGATTGGGACATTACGACAAATGCGATTCCGTCAGAGATACAGTCCCTGTTTGTTGAAACATTTTACGAAAATGAGTACGGGACCGTCGGAGTAGTAACGGAAAGTGAGGATCCTCGGCTCAAAGTCATAGAGGTGACCCCGTACCGTGCAGAAGGTGAGTATACAAACGCACGCCACCCGGACGAGGTTACGTTTGGTGTCACCTTACAGAAGGACCTGACTCGTCGCGACTTTACGGTCAATGCCATAGCGTATCGCCCTAAAACGGGTGAGTTGGTGGACGAGCACGGTGGGAAGAGCGACTTAGATAAAAAACTCCTGCGTGCAGTGGGGGACCCAACGAAACGCTTTGCTGAGGACGCATTGCGTATGATGCGCGGCGTGAGACTCTCTGCAGAGTTAGGGTTTGCAATAGAGCAGGGGACCGCGGAGGCTATAGTGGCAGCAGCACCAAAACTCAAGCAAATATCTAAAGAGCGCATCAGAGACGAATTGATAAAAACACTTGAGACCAAGGAGCCCATGGCGGCTATTGCGACGTTCCAGCGTCTAGGCCTCCTGGCATACATCGCACCAGACCTTGAGCGGGGGATAGGAGTGTCGCAAAACCAAGCGCACAGTTTTGACGTCTACGAGCACCTCCTACGCGCCGCACAGCACGCTGCTGATAAGAACTGGAACACTGCGGTGCGCATTGCGGCACTGTTTCATGACATATCTAAACCAGAAACACGTCGTTGGTCTGACGAAAAGCGTGACTGGACGTTCCACGGTCACGAGGTAGTCGGCGCTCGCCTAACGCGACGCATACTCGCTGATCTCAAGTTTCCTAAAGACATCTCTGAAAAAGTGGTGGCGCTGGTGCGCTGGCACATGTTCTTCTCTGACCCGGACAAGGTCACCATGTCCGCAGTACGACGCATTATCGTCAACGTCGGGCGCGAGAACATCTGGGATCTGCTGAACCTGCGTGTGTGCGACCGCATTGGCACCGGAAGGCCCAAAGAGCAGCCGTTTAGACTGCGCAAGTATATGGCAATGGTAGACCAGGCGCTCCGCGACCCAGTTACGGTCGGTATGCTCAAGATCGATGGTAGGGGACTTATGGATACTCTTGGGGAGAAGCCCGGGCCTCGCATCGGACACATGCTCCACGCACTCCTCGAGGAGGTATTGGAAGACCCAACAAAAAATGAACTAGCATGGCTTCAAAAGAGAGCATCTGAACTTAAGGGTCTGACAGAACAACAACTAGTGCAAATGGGCCGTTCAGGCCGCGAGCGACAGGCCGAGATAGAGGCAGAGGCTGTGCGAGAAATAGAGGAAAAGTGGCACGTTCTAGGCAAGGATTCCTAAAGGACAAATAAAACAGCCCCTCTCATTGAGAGGAGCTGTTTGGTTAGTGTTATGTTGCCTCTACTTCGACACAATTAACATGGTTGAGGTCGCGTAAGCAGGCAAAAGGACACTAACTAAAGAACATCTATAGTGAGTATATGTCCTTTATATGAGACGTAAAGGACACACCTGTGGATATTAAATTATGCGGCTATCTTCAGCCCTAGGAGGTCAATGGAGACTTTACGTTGCAATCTGATGATTCCTTCAAAAACTGTATAACTTGTACAGCAATTTTGGGCTTCGTGTGCTCAAGTGCCGAAACGAGATCAGCATTGGTCATCTTTGGATTACCTAACTCGTGCTTGAGTTTAAGCAGGTGTTCTTCTGTCAAACCAGTGTTTGAACTTGCAAATGCGTCGCCCTCATTGAATGAGAAAATCTTAACATGGCCGCCATCTTGCGGCTGAAAGACTGCCGTACATACTCCAATTTTTGCTGAAACTGCACCGTCAGGAAGTGGGTTTACTGAAACACCACTTGCGCCAGTGATGAACTTAATCAAGTCTGACGCCTCTGCATCAGCTGCAAAGAAAAGGCTTGCGAAACCAACAACTACTGCGGTTGCGAGTAATTCCTTTTTCATTCTGCCATTATAGCAGAATTAGATGTTTATGTCAAGTAATACGGGGCAGTGGTCTGACCCTTTGATATCTGGGTGAATAGTTGCCGCTTTTACCTTAGATGCCAACTTTTGAGACACGAACCAGTAGTCTATGCGCCACCCGACGTTCCGCGCTCTGGCATTCCCAAAGTTTGACCACCAACTGTAGTGGCCATTCCCTTGAGTAAAAAGGCGGAACGTGTCGACGTACCCGGCCGCGATCATCTTGTCGACTCCTGCGCGTTCCTCCTTGGTGTACCCGTGGTCTCCCTCGTTTGCTTTAGGGTTAGCAAGATCGTCTGGGGTGTGCGCCACGTTTAAGTCGCCGCAGAAAATAACAGGTTTATCCTTCTCAAGCTCAAGGCAATACGCAAGGAACGCAGGGTCCCACTGCTCGTCACGTAACGGGAGGCGCGAGAGGTCGGGTTTTGAGTTAGGTGTATAGACATTGACCAACCAGAACGTTTGAAACTCAGCTGTTATAACGCGACCTTCTGCGTCAGCGTCCCCATACTCATCTGAAAGTGTGTACTTCTTTACGATGTGGGGAGGGAAGCCGTTCCGCACCGACAGAGGTTTCGTCTTTGAAAAAATGGCGGTGCCCGAGTAGCCCTTCTTGGCAGCAGAGTGCCAGTACTCTTCGTACGCAGGAAGATCTATCTCTGCCTGACCTTGCATTGCCTTGGTCTCTTGAAGGCAGATAATGTCGGGCTTCAGCTCCGCAACAAACGGAATGAAGAGATTTTTGTTATGCACCGCACGAATGCCGTTGACGTTCCAAGAGACGAGTCGCATGCGTAGACTTTATCATTTGTATCGATTTGATACACCACGTAGTATGGATAGAGAAACTATTATATGTGGGATGCCCAGAGCGCAAAAAGTACTCAAGACGCCATGGACCTTTTCAAAAATGAGGTCGTAGATGCTCTGTGTGACACCAAACTGGGTCAGTGGGAGTACACAGAGGGACTTGAGTACCGATATCTTGCCCAGCAAGAACTCTCTGAAACCCTTAGGGAGTTCGCGCGCGTATCACCACATGAATTAGCATTTGAGATAATGCATGTCGTAGGAGTTGTGCCCCCACACCAGCATTTACAAACCGGCGGGACCATTTTCATCCTGCCGAAGGTGCATGGTTTACCGGCAACAGGAAAAATCTATATCAGTGGATCGTGGAGAGATGTTGCAGGTGGAGAGATGATTACAGTGCACGCAGGAGATGCGCACGGCTTCTCAGTGTTAAAAGGCGAGTCATTGTGGGTGCTGTCTGTCGACTCACCAAAACTTGATGTACACGACAGGGTGACCGTAGGCACTGAGTAGCACGCTACCGTGCAGCGATTGTAGTTCTTTTTGGACCCTCGGGGTCAACGTACTGACCGAGCCCTGTTTGACCTACGACATGGAAGTGCTCACCGGTTGTGTACTTACCGTGCCCAATGTGCAACTTAAACCAAGCCTCTGCCTCGCTCAGTGTTTTAAAATGACCTTCTGTAAATGCGCGTTGTGCCCACTCTTTAATAAGTACATGCGCACGAGCCTGCGTTCCAGGTTCATATAAAATTTTGAAATACTCATTGCCTTTCGCGCCTATGAGCGTTCTGTAGACCTTTTCCGGCTCCATAAGTGCGCCACGTGGGATTATGTCGAGCGCACGTCCATCCTTGTGTGCCTGACTCTCATGCTGACCGCTTGTCGGACGATCAGGGTCTCCCGTGTGACCTTCAGTGACCAAGGGATACCAACCAGTCTCTTTGTTCATAACCTTAAAGAATTCAAAGAATGCTCGGGCAGGGCGGCGGGGGACTTTGGTCTCATCAGACTGAGCAAATTTAATGCCGTACACTTCTTCAATCGGCTTTGCAACGCCGCCGACCCATACATAGCCATGCGTTTGCAAGTACGCAACCTGGTGTGCGGCAGTGTAGATCTGAGTGAGATTCTCGCGTACCTCTCTCAAGTGCGCAATATTCTGCTTCTCCAAGAGTCCATCAATA
>JAMNXM010000016.1 GCA_023653145.1 Minisyncoccota bacterium
AGGTACTCAAGGTCGGTTGCGTTGTGCATGAGTCCAGACTCCTTAAGTGCCGTAAACGAGTTTGACACCGTCGCAGACTCTGAGAGGGTGAGCACGGACTCTGCCTGGTCGAGGAGGCTGGTCAACTCTTCAATACTCGTCTCCGAGTTTGCCTGTTCGATGTAGAGTTCTGAAAGTTGTGGCGTCAGTGCACTCCGTATAGTCGTAGATGCAAGGTCCACAACCTCTCGTGCAGTCGTTGCGGTAATGGTTGGTGAGCCTGCGGTGGTGAGTGGCTGGTAACAACTAATGACCTCGGTATAGGAGGTACGTGCGGCCTCGAGGTCGCCGATGACGAGTTTAAGGGCATCAAGGTAAGCCTGCTCGGTAGTAAGTGCACCCCTGATGTCGCTCGAGAGTATCCCTTGGAGTTGGCTCAATGAGTCATCATTAGTAGACCCAGTTAGTTCATCAACATACGAGCCACCCTCTTTGTCTGAGGCAAGTCCCAGCAATCCTTCAAGGTTTTCGAACGCGAATTGCTGGAGCTCCTGCATCATTGTGTCTATCAACTCACCAATCTCATCAGCCTCAACTAGTTGCTGGTTTCCTAAATCGAGCACATTATTAAGCGCCTCAGCATGGGCGGCACCGTGTGTCACGATCGTACCGTCCAAACAGTATTCTCCAACATTATTTGCTCTATCCTCGCGACATTTGTTGTAAAACCCCTCATTCTTTGTGTACTCAATAACACTGGTGAGCGCTATGCGCGCTTCAACTTCTCGCACATGCTCTTGAGTCTTTAGAACAACATAGTTCGGACTATTACCCAGATCAAATAGATTCCTCCACCACGTATCTACATTCTTCTGTCCATTCTGCTGGCTCCCTCCAGTTGCTTGAGCGCATTGGACACTTTTACCGTAGTCATTTGGTCTTGTCCATTGAGTTGTTGCAATGCGCTGTACCGCTGGTCTGAAGGAAGAGCATATTGGTGCAGTACCCTCCTCGATCAATTGCTTTGCTGCGGCTTCTTGCGCTGCACGCATGTCGGCCCCGAGATTTTGTACAAATATTGGATTTCCATTGTTCCCCTCTCGCACCCATTCCGCTTTTGCCTTAATTTGTTGTTTTATCAACTCATTACGGGCTTTTGCGACCGCAGGGTTAAGGACACAGGTGACATAAATACCATTTTTTTCCGCCTGCTTAATCTGGTTCAAATGATCCTCGTTAATCGTTGTAGTTTTGTCTATATTTTTTATTTTGCTGAGCGCATCACCAATCTCACTGACTGGTACCGCAACACCGCCTCCGATGCCTGGTATTGGGAGAGCTCCAAGTCCAGGGATACTGACCCCAAGTGCGCCTGCGATCCCTCCGAGGTCTACTCCGAGCGCCTTACCGACACCACTTAACGTGTCACCCAACCCAAGTTCTTTGACGAGTGACTCGCCCAACTTGTTGAGTTGTTTATCAAGTTCTGGCAGTATTTTTTTGGCTGCAAAGTCGACCAATGGCTTTAATGGGCCGGCTTTTGCACCTATTTCATTTATCAAATCCCCCACTTTGCCCTTTACTTGCCCAATGACTGAGCCAATCAGCCCCTTGAGTGCGTTATCGAGCGCGTTAGACATTGCGCCACCAAACTCGCCAGCTTGACCACACCCAAGTGAATCTCCTGCTTTAGTCAGTTCCTCAACACGTCGTGCGGTTGCGTCTGCTGCAGCCCCAGCAGCGTACTCCGGACTCCCCTCCAATGATGAGTCAATGGGTGGCGGCACTCCGTCGGTAGCAGCGTATGTGCCAACCGGAAGAATGAGCGTAACTCCTATTAGGAGTGCTGAAACAGTTTTTCTCATAGTTTCTGCGCGATTTGCGCTAGTTTCCTGTACAGGGCACTCATAGTTAACTGTACATCACGCTCCGCCTTAACAAATGCATCCATGTACGCAAGTGCCTGTGTTGGGTCGCCAGTCCAGGTAGCCATAAGTTCTGTTGCGTGTTGGAGTTCTGCAGTGCGGTTGAGGAGTGCTAAGTGCTCTGTGCGTACGGTGTTCGGTACGGGGAGTTTCTGGAGCGACTGCTCTATACTCGCGTAGACTGTGGCGGCTTTCTCAAGAGTTGGAGAGCCGTTGATGTCATTTGCACCAATACTCTTCGAGAAGGTCCGCAACTCGTACTCTTTAATCTCTGTCGAGCGCGCGAGTATCTCGGTAAGTGTCCCTGAGTACGCAATGATGTCATTGGTTTGGCTTGGCGTGAGGTCTGTGTCGGTATAGAGCTTCGACGGGACAATCGTTTTAATGTTGCGCGCAATAATCGCGTCTACGGCGGCCTGTTTTTCAGATGCAGTGAGCACTCCGTCTTGTTTGTAACTCAAGTATGATGCCAAAAGTTCACGCGCCATAGCGTCAGTGACAGGCAACTCCTTAGGTGCGACGTACTCACCTAACGAAGTTGCGGGCTTTGGGGCGATCGCGTCTATTGCCTCCTTCCACTCTGAACTCGCAGCGCTCTCGTACGCGCCAGGCTCTACCACTGCAACAGTCGCTTCTACCTCTTGGCCGAGGCTCACTACAAGCGCGCCGACAATAAGGCCAATCGCGGCAACAAGTGCAACAGCAATAACCCGCCAATTGGTGTCGGTTGGCATTACGCCAAGTATATAACGGCTAATCTGCCAACATTCATATAGTAGAGTGTAGGTGTGAGTATGTGGCGTACCCTCTTTGCACTTGTTCTTGTCCTCGGGGCGCCCGTTGCTGAAGCAGCTGTGCCGCTTGATGTGGTGCGTGGCACGATTACACAAGTAACGACCTGTGGTGCTAATACGCAACTAATACGAATTGTTGAACAGTCGACGCCACTTATCGTAGGCTCAACCACGGTGACATACGGCACCGTGCGCCCTACGCAAGGGTTTGTAGTTTTCGGAGTTACCGAGGGTTCAACAACCTGTATCTCTAGTAGTGGCTCGGTCTCTGGCACCAAGGTAACGCATATTGTGTATGCGGAGGAGCCGGTCACCAAGGGCGAGCCTTTGCCGCAAGATAATGGTACGGGTGGAGGGTCAGGTGGGTCTCAAGGCTCCGGGTCGTCATTTGATAATTTGCTTAAAAAGGCGACTGACAAGGCACAAGGGTATTTAGACAAGCTCCTAAACCCTAAGCCTCCACAACCAACACCTACAACACCTACACAACCCACCCAGCCCGGTGCGCCGTCAGCACCACCAGGTATTCCCTTCGGAGGCCCAATAACGAAACTCATACCCTGCTCAAATGGTGCGATTTACGTAATTTTAGGCCCGCCTACTCCGGGGCCATACGTATGGATGCCGGGTACTATCTCATATCAGTACGGACCTCCCGCTTTTGTTGGACAACATTTATTAGGTGCTGCAGCGCCAGGCGGGGTATGTAAAATAGGGACGACATTTTTATACGGACAGCGGATCATATTCCATGGCTCGAGCGGTCCTATACTGCCATCGACACCATCTGGCCAAAAGCCAAAACAGGAACAAGAAACCCAGACATCTTGTACGTCTGGAAAGATAGAAACCGCAGCACAAAAAGCAGCTGCAGAGCGTCAAGTGCGCGCAACACTCGCTGCATGTGGTGTGCGAGTCAACAAGGGTGCATGCCCATTCGGAACATCATTTAGGTCTGTGAGTGGTGGGTGCACCGATGTTGGAGCACTACAGTGTGGGACTACAAACTATATTTGCGATTTAGCAAAGAAGTGTGGACCTTTCACCCTTACGGGGGGGAGTGAGGCAGGACACAAAACGCACGGCGGAGGCGGTGCGTTTGATGTTGTAGGTATTGATGAATGTATAAAAAGAAATTTTGAGGAGGTGCGACGCTGTCGCTATCGCGACCCGGCAACGGGCACGACGTTTTTGGATGAAGGGCAGTGTCCTGTAGGTGGTACCACGGGTCCGCACATACACGTCTGTGTTGGCGGTAAGGGGTGCTAGCGCTTCGCCAACTCAAGCCAGTCAGCAAGTGGTACGTCCTCCGCGCGCACTTTATCTCCGACTCCAAGCGAGTCGCCAAACACGCGTTTCAAGTTCCCCGCTAATGTTTTACGCTTCTGGCCAAACCCGGCTTTGACGATATCAAAAAACCGCGCCTCACTCGTGCCGACAAAATGTGCGCGTGAGATGTCAGTGATTGCCAGTATTGCTGAATCTACTTTCGGAGGCGGTGCAAAGTTCCCGCGCTTTACGGTCGAGACATACTTCGGTGTCCCATAGACTTTGACTGAGAGCGACAAAATGCTTTCCTTTTTGGTCCGCGCAATACGCTCAGCAACCTCTTTTTGTACCAAGAGAGCGACGGTGTTTGGTTGTACTGGTGCAGTGAGGAGTTCTCGAAGTATCTCGCCCGTAATGTAGTACGGGATGTTTGCGGCAACTACATACGGGTGCGTCATACGCGTGGGCAGTGTGTGTGCGAAAAAAGTTCGTACATCTTCTTCGAGGAGCATCAACTGCCCAGTGTTAATCTCATCGGCACATGTGTCTTTGAGTACCGCGACCATCGCAGGGTCCTTCTCTACCGCAACGACGTGCGCACCACGCTTCAATAACTCTTTGGTCAGTGCGCCCTTGCCGGGGCCGATCTCAAGCACTACGGTCCCCTTGTGCACTCCTGCAGCGTCAGCAACAGCGGCACTCACGTGCGGGTTTGTGAGGAGGTGTTGGCCAAGTTTCGGCGTGCGTCTAGTCGATGACATAGGTGTCGATGTTACTTTGGTCCGCGTAGGTTGATTGCTGTACGACTTCAGTGAGTGCGGGGTCGATTTCTAAAATAAACTCGCTCGGCATATTGCTTGCACGCGTACCAAAAATTCGGCGCGTAAGTGCGTAGGTGAGGTATGCAATCCGCTCTGCGCGGGTGAGTGCAACGTAAAACAGGCGTCGCTCTTCCTCGGTGTCCACTCCGTCATCTGCGTCACGCTCGTGGGGGAATAGCCCTGCCTCAAGTCCCACAATAAACACCGTGTGGAACTCAAGCCCCTTTGCGGCGTGGACGGTCATGAGTTTCACACCATGGCGCTTTGCGGCTTCACGCACACTCAACTCGTCTTGGTCGGACTGAAGCGCCGCCTCTTCTATCAATCGTTCAACACCCTCACCATTCGTCAGATGGTCATACTTGGTTGCAACAGTCACTAACTCTTTAAGGTTTTCAAGTCGTTCTTCATCCTCTGAGTCACCATGCTCAAACTTGGCTGTAAGGCCCGATATGTCGAGTGTGTAACGCACTGTTGCTGATGCAGAGTTTGTCTCAGCATACGTGCGGATCCGCTCGAGTATGCCGTAGAATAGGTCAACCTTTGCGCGCTCACTCGGTTTGAGTGCGTCGCGACCTTGGGTGACTAACTTGGCTTCTAAGGTCTTCCCAATACCGCGCGTTGGTGTGTTGATGATCCGTGCAACGTCTGCCGCAGAGTCAGGGTTTAGTGCGGCGCGGAGGTACGAGAGTGTGTCTTTGACTTCAGCGCGCTCAAAAAAGCGAGTGCCCAACACTTGGTATGGAACGCCATGCTGCAAAAACGCTTCTTCCAAAATACGTGACTGAAAGTTGGCGCGATACAAGACAGCAATAGTGTTAGGGTCTTGCCCAGCACGGACGCGCCGCGCAGCCTCGTCGGCAACGAACCGCGCTTCCTCTGCTTCATCCACAAACCCAGCGAGTTTGATGCGCTCACCGTCCTCGTTGTCGGTGACCAACACTTTTTCACGGCGCGCAGTGTTTTTTGCTATCGCATCATTTGCAGCTCTGAGTATCGTTTTGGTCGAGCGATAGTTTTGGGTGAGCACTACTACAGTTGCGCTCGGGTAATCCTCCTCAAAGCGCATGATGTGTTGAATGGAGGCGCCGCGCCATGAGTAAATATTTTGGTCGATGTCTCCAACTACAGCAATGTTGCCGTGCCCTGCTGCAATGAGTTTGATGAGTTCGTACTGCACACGGTTAGTGTCTTGATACTCGTCGACATGCACATGGCTCCACGCAGATTGGAAGTGCGCGCGTGCGGCGGGGACGTCGCGTATGAGTTTGAGTGCGACGCAGAGTATGTCGTCAAAGTCGAGTGCCTTGTCTTTGGCAAGAAGTGCGTTGTAGCGCTCCCACACCTCTGCTATTGCTTCATCGATATAGTTTTTTGCAAACGTGTCTTTGAACTGGAGCTGTGTGACGTCGTCACCTTTGTAGCGGCTCATAACACTCAAGACGCGTCGTGGTTCTAGCTGCTTGGGGTCAAAGCCCGCCGCCTTAACGGCTTCTCGTGCGGCGCGCAATGAGTCTGCACGGTCATAAATTGAGAAGCGCTTGGGGAGTCCTGCGGCGGTATGGAACGTTTTGATGATGTGGAGGCAGAGCGCATGGAACGTGCCGATAAAAGGGCGCGTGCGCGGAGTGTCATATGGTGAAAGTGCTAAGTCTCCGCTGAGTCGCACCTCAATGCGCTCGTGCATCTCGCGCGCAGCCTTGTTGGTAAAGGTGACTGCCAAGATTTTCTCTGGCGCGATACCACTCGCAATTAAGGACGCAATGCGCTCGACGATGACGCGAGTTTTCCCTGCACCCGCACCTGCAAGAATTAAAAGCGCACCATCGTGATGCGCAACTGCTGCGGTTTGCTCGCGGTTAAGTGCGTGTCCCACATACGAACTATAACGCACCTGCTCTCAGGGTTCTATGACTTCTTTCCGGAGGGGCTTTCAACTCCTGGCGTCCAGGTACGTACCGCCTTGAGATCTTTAGAATCAACATCCCCGAGTTTTGGTACGCGTGGGTCACCATCTGCGTCTATGACCCAGAATGGGCCGTGGGTTGGGTGAACCCAGAGTTTCCAGGTACGACCATTATTGTCTGTATAGCCGCCAGTGCGCTTAACTTCTTCAATGTATGCCTCGGGTTTGTCGAGCACAATATGTGGCAATTCAGCAGGCTGTTTTATAAGACGAGGCACTTGCTTATCCCAGACGCCCGGCTTTGATTCTCCAACGGGGAGTGCCCCGCTCTTTCGTAACTGCACTTCTGTTTCATTGTATGGCGGTAAAGCACTTTCGTCGCGCGTGCGTGCAGCATCCGTTTCAAGTGGTTCGTTTGGTGGAACTAACGTATGCGTTGCATCAAATCGTCTACCAGGGTCTTCAGTTATAAACCATCCAGTACCAAGCGGAGGTTTTGTTGTCTTGGTAATGTCGGCAACGGTCCCGTTAGGGTTAAACTTCACCTCCCAGCGACTCCATGACCCGTCGGCGTTTCTAACATCAATACCGCCAGTCACCAACATTTCACGCCTCATCGCGTCAGGCATTTCGGTCACCCCAACTCCTAGTTCCTGCAACTCGCGTATGAGTGCTGCATTATAAGCACTGCGAATAGCAACAGGGATCGGTTCATCTCCAAAATAGTATTGCCACTTATCGTTAAGCAAATTTAATATTGACATGATTGGCCCTCTCTGTCCCTGCACCTCATCGTACAGGTAAAAATCTAAACCAATTACACCTAATATAGCTATAAGTGTTAGAGTCCGCTTTCCTTCGAACAATCCACCATTCTCACCTTTATTAGCCATACATTAGATCCTGTTTCGATTCATAAACATATGTATCTCCTGCCATACAGTGTACCGCGGATCACAAGGCTCAAACGGGTTCGGGCCGTAGCGGTAATCAGAAGCGTTTTCTAGCCCCACATATGCAAGGCGCATTTTGAGACCCTCCTCACCTGAGCCAGGCACTACGTTTCCGCACCTGTCTTTCCAACCAAAAGTTCGGTCAGCATCATCCTGCACTTGCTCAAGAGATATTTCTGGCGCGTCAGGTGCGTGGTCAAACTTTGGTACGTCCCCCACCAACTCATGTTCAGCGTTGACCGGCACTATCTCAATAATGTTTGGGTCATTCTTACTCACCCACAACTCGTAGGTTTTGCCGTCCTTCTCAAACCCACCGGCGCGGATTGCGTCTGCGCACTCGCGGTCAGACAACTCTACGCCCTCCTCATGAGACAGACGCTCCTGAAGTGTATAGGTCTGAGTGTCGCTTGGGTATTCGACAGGAGTCTCAGAGAGGCGGGTAAAGTGGCCATCGAGGCACCCGTCGCCATTGGTATCTACTCCACCGAGGTTAAGTTCAGACTGTTGGTATGTGTCGGCACTTACAAATCGAGGCTTTTCTACTACAGGTACCTCAGGTTTAGGTATAGGTGTTGGTGGAGGTTCGGGGCTAGGTTGAGGTGATGGAACTTGCTTTGGGGTCTCCGTAGTGACTGCTGGCTTATCAGACGTTTGAGCAGGAGGAGCGGCTAGTTTAGAATCAGTTTGACCAAAATCCGGCATCAGGTCCGCAAATTTTAGATCACTAAGTTTTAGGTCTTGCAGTTCACTAACCGCCCAAATACCTACACCTGCTGCCGCCACAATAGCCCCGAGTGCTATAGTGGCGTTCCGCGAAGGGTGCACAACTTTCGAACCTTCTACAGCCCCAGGTAGTAGTGTTTTATCTACCATGAGCGCCTCATTTGTTTTATCTTCATATCTAGGCCAAAACATTATTACATTGTATCACACTATGACTGTAAGTCAATAGTTTGGAGTTATCCCCGAGGACTTTTATACGCTGTTGACTCCCTCCCTCAGGAGGGGTACAGTAGCCCTATCCCCGAAACGCCGCATGACAGCCTGATGGCTCTGTAGAGCCATTTTTCCTGAGACGAAACCAGCAGCCGAGTGGCAAAAACACATTAGAAAATCAACATTCAGTCCGCGGTCAGCCCTATTAGTGGCCGTAACCATAACCCTCCTTACTATCGCTCCGGGCACGGCGCTTGCCTTTTCTTTGTGGGAGTCGCTCACAGGCCTCACCCAGGCACCAGTCGCTGAGGCAAAAGCCCCGGTTATGCCGCTCCATAGCCTCGGTACTCCGACCTTGTATGCGGCAGTAAACCTTGACCCTAACCCAGCGAAGGGCGGTGGCGACATTACAGTGGTAGACGACGTAGCCCTTTTGGCCGAGGTTGGTCCCGAGGGTACGCTTGCCGATATTGAGGAGCATGAGCCAGCAAGCGACCAGATCTCTCTGTATGTTGTGCGCAAAGGCGACACCCTGTCCCAGATTGCCAAGATGTTTGGGGTGACCACTAACACGGTCTTGTGGGCAAACGACCTCAAGAGCGCCCGCGACATCCGCCCCGGCGACCAGTTGGTCATCCTCCCCATCACCGGAGTTCGTCACACCGTCACCAAGGGCGAGACACTCGCCTCTATAGTCAAAAAGTACAAGGGCGACATGGCAGATGTGCTGTCGTTTAACGGTCTTCCAGAGGGTGCAACAGTCGCAGTCGGTAGCGTGGTTATCATCCCAGACGGTGTCGAGGCATCTGCCGCGGTAGTCACGAGTGGCACTACGTCGCGTTTGCGCTCTTCGGGTGGCCCAGAGATACCGGGGTACTTTATTCGCCCACTTATTGGTGGTCGTAAGTCGCAGGGCCTCCACGGGTATAACGGTGTCGATATTGCAGCCCCAGTCGGCACGCCGATTATGGCGGCGGCAGGCGGAACGATTACCGTCGCGCGTGGCTTTGGATGGAACGGTGGCTACGGCCAGTACGTGGTGGTGTCACACCCTAACGGCACGCAGACCCTTTATGCGCACCTTTCAGATGTGATAGTCGCTCAAGGTCAGAGTGTTATCCAAGGACAGGTCATTGGCTACTCAGGAAACTCAGGCAAGTCCACCGGCGCACACCTCCACTTCGAGGTACGCGGCGCACGCAATCCATTCTAATACCAGGGTCTTAGTGGAGTACTCCAAAATTGAAATGGAGTTTCTACGAGGTCTATAATCCGTAACATTCTTAGAACTCCTGAAACGTAGGCAGAATTTTAACTACAACTGAAGTCGACAAGGGTGACCTGTTTTGTTGTGCGCAGCGAAGTGTATAGGTGGTCTCATCAAGAATTGGTGACGATTGTACCGACCCTGTTTGGGTGGTTATCTGCCACGAATCATTATTTGTCCCACTCAGCGTGCAGTCCAAGGCGCCACCTTGTGACACGGTCCAAGTGAGCGTTGTTCGTGTATCACGCTTTACTCGTGTTGGGTCTGCAGCAAGAGATACTGATTGAGCAGTGTTGTCACCCTCAATATCATCGAGCGCACTGCTGCAACCAGTGTCCTCTGGGTAGTCAATCAATCCGTTACCATCATTATCAATACCGTCCGAGCATTGCGCTACCGCCTCACTACTATCGCCTGCCGATGAGCACCCAGGATCATTTGGGTAGTCAATGAGGCCGTTGTTGTTGTTGTCTAAGCCGTCTGAGCACGCAGGTGTATTTGATGTCACGGTAACTCGACACATGCGCCAGCCAGAGTATTGCCCCACTGAGTTTTGTGATTGTGCAAAAATTTCATACGTACCCGCACTTGTGTACCCACCTGTTTTTGTGAGTGTTTGTGTTGTTCCACTTGAGACATAAGGTGTCCAACCACTTGTTACCTCTCGCGTCGGATTTGCGGTGTCCCAGTCAATTCCATAGCGAACCTGATTGTTTGCAGGGTCAGTGCTAGAGAGCGAGACCTCAATACGTGATCCAACGGTTACTGTACTTGGACAGTTGAGTATCGGTGTAGACGGTTGAGTGCCTGTGCCGGCGATCAGTTCGATAGGTATTTCTTTTGCCGGGATGCGGACTACATATGCTGGGTGCATAGTTGATTCTGAATTGGCAACTGCACCTCCCGCGGGCGTGCCGATTTTTGCCATTGCGATGTTGTTGCCGTGGCAGCCCGGATTACCAAATTCACCGAGGTCGCGATTATCATTGTATCGGTAATAGAACTTGCCATACGTTTGCTCAAACTTAAAGGTTGGCGTGAGTACACCCTCTGCCGTGACACGACATGGCATCTGGAGCGTTCCATCAGACTTTTGCTCAAGTGCTTCGCATGTTAAACCAGTTAATGAGGCTGGAACTATGCTTCGCTCCGGCGGGTGGACTTGAAATGGTACGAAGATGTCAAAAATAAGCGGCTGTCCTGATTGGTAGGTATATCTCACTACGTAATCTTTACTCTCGCAGGTGACTCTATTTGCGACACGTGGAGGCGGTGCAGCATTTACAGACCATGCGCCGTATGGTGAGTCCATGGAGTATCCTGTACCAAACCAAAATATGTTATCGGAAACATATTTTTCGAATTTGAGTACTATGTTTTGATTTAGCGCAACTCGCCCATCAGTTATTTCGCTTCCAGATTGTGCATCGAGTACTCGTACATCATATCCGATCGTTATGTTTGGATTACTGAGACCCGTGGCCCATCCATTTGTTGCGTTATCCTTTGACGGCGCGTATCCCATTCCACGGTTCCATGCATACCACAGTGTGTCTTGTACCTGAATTGTTGTGGTATATGCGCCTTGCGTAATGCCGCTCTGATCAGGAAATTCAGCAGTAATAGTGACAGGTTGCGGAGGTGTAATTTCGGGAATGCGTACATTTTCTATTTCATAGTCGCCTCCACCTCCACCATCAATTTCGTAGGATGATCTAAAGTTTGCAGCGTTAAGAGCGGTGAGAACCACCCCCGTACTTCCAAGTACAACAACAGCAATGACAATCGATGAAACTTTTTTTACGTTCAGGCTCTTGAGCCACTGAAAGATTTTGTTACTCATCGGAGTGTAGTATTCTCATTACCTTTAGTAACTTTGGCTCGTATTCTAAACAGGACTATCAAGACGACCCCTCCGAGTACAAGCCCAACCATGCTCAACAAACCAAATATACTGACTGGGAATGGTGTTGGTGGGCTACAGGGACCTTGAAAATCTCCACATTCGTATGGGATACGCACTTCATCGATAAGTTGGTCGTCCTGGTACACTCGAGCGCTCACCATAAAGGGTTGCATGGTATTCAGTATTGGTTTTGTTAGCGCTACTATCTCTCCGGATACGGTACCTTCATACTGCGCATCAGCGAGTGACAGGCCAGGAAGTATGCCAAAAAACCTTCGTTCCCCAACCGCGGAAACTTCAATACGTACATTTTGTGCAGCTTTTTTCCCACTTGCATGCACACAGGCAAACAGTTCCCCACCCCCACTTAGGTTTTCTGTGACCCCAAGATAATTAATACGTGGGGCTGATAGTACGTTACTTACAAAACGAATTGAGACTAACGATTTAGCCTCATCCGGGTCAGCACTGTTAAACTCACCCAGTACGTAGTACACCGTTTTCCCTGTGCTCGTCATGCGGTACACGACCTGCTGTACGGATTTTGGCTCAATAGTAATAGATTCTGTATAGCGGTTGAGCACTGTCTCTTCACGGAGCCCATCCCAGACATACGTAGTCCACGTGACTGAGCCCACGACTGGTTTTGTGGTTGGGTTTGTTAATGCTGCAGTTATAAGTACGGGACCTGTGGTATCAACTTGCGGCGAAAATGCGGTTTGATGCACTACTTGTCCACCAACTTCCAAACCATCAATATCGAATCGTGTGGTTCCAACCGCGTCCCCCACTACTTTAAAGTTATAAAACCCACCCACAATATCATTGGTAAACGAAAGCCCCTGTAGGTTAAAACGCTGATGTGATGCCACGAACAGAGCCATTTTGTAGCTCCCAGGCTCCGCATTTTTAGGAACTCGCCAGATAAATGCAATTGGCTTAGTTTCACCTGCTTTGAGTGTTATGCCTTCCTCGACAGGAAACCAGTCAACAATGTGAGGACCAAATGATGTTTTTTCATCAGTCCACCGCTGCTGCACCTTAGCGTAGATTCCTACCTCTTTGATCGGGTATGGATTTTCATTTGTTATTTGACCAATGAATTGAATACTCCCTCCTTGGGAGACAGTAGATATATCGCCTCGGAAGACTATTGGTGTTGAACCAAATCGGTAGTAGTCAAAGCATGATACTAACTCTGTACCAACAACTGCCTGAACGGCAGGTTCTTCGGCGACTGGGTAATATACTTCGGGCGGAGGAGTAAGGGCAAAGGCTGCGCTTGGGCCACTGACAAAAAGTGATAAAACCAGGCTCACAGCCACAGCGCGTAGTAGAAAACTCATATGCCCAGTGTATCTCAGTGTTGTAAGCGCCCGTATGTAGTTGTGCACTACACGTTCAGTTTTGGGCGGTACTGGAGCGCCTCGAGGACGTGGTCGACAGAGACCAGGTTAGACTCGCCCAAGTCGGCGATGGTGCGCGCGAGGCGCAGTACCCTATGATACGAGCGCGGACTCAGGTTCAAGGTTTTTGCTGCTTTGGTGAGTGTGTCTTTTGCGCCGTCTGTTATCCCGATGCGGTCGTCCAGGTATTTGCTTGAAAGTTCGCTGTTCACGCTCGCTTTTGTTTTGAGTGTACGCATGCGCACGGCCTGCCGATCACGCGCCTCCAAGATCCGCTTCTGCACCGCGCGTGATGGCTCGCCGGTGCCTGCCGCATTCAGTTTTTCATGCGGGATGTGCGGGACCTCTATCCAAAGATCAATGCGGTCCACTATAGCGCCACTCAGTTTGCGGTTAAACCGCGCGGCTTCCCGTGGGTCTGAGTGATGTGTTGGTGGGTTCATTGCCGCGACGAGCATGATGTTTGCAGGGAACGTTATAGTTCCTGCTGCACGCGATACGGTGATAGAGCGGTTTTCGAGAGGTTCGCGGAGCGCTTCTATTGCGCGTCGGTCAAACTCGGGGAACTCGTCCAAAAATAATACACCTCGATGCGCAAGCGTCACCTCGCCAGGTCGAGGAATGTTGCCGCCACCCACGAGCGCTGGGTAACTTGCGGTGTGGTGCGGCGTGCGCACCGGCGGCTCCATAATGAGCGACTCTTTGAGTGCACCTGCAACGGAGTGTATAGCAGTGACCTCAACGGCCTCTTCAAAGGTAAGGCGCGGGAGTATACCCGCGAGCGCGGTTGCGAGCATGGTTTTACCGGTTCCTGGTGGACCAACGAGTGCGACATTGTGCCTTCCGGCGGCTGCAATCTCTACCCCACGTTTTGCAGTCTCCTGGCCCTTGATGTCGCTGAGGTCAACGAGTGGAGCAGAGTGTAGATCTGCACCAAACGGCGGCGGTGTCGCCTGGACGAGTCGGCGCGCACCTGTGACGTGCTGTACAACATCACGCAAGTGTTCTGCGCCATAGACCGACACCCCATCAACCAATGCAGCTTCATCAGCGTTTGCTTTTGGCACGATGAGCGTTTTTATTTTTTTCTTCTGAGCGGCGATGGCTGCAGCGAGCGCGCCCTTAATCGGACGGAGCGACCCGTCGAGCGCGAGTTCCCCCATAAACACTGTCTCTTGCGGGTCGAACTGCACTTCCTCTGCGGCAAGGAGGTACGCAAGTGCCATAGGGAGGTCAAACACCGTACCCTCTTTCTTAATATCCGCAGGTGCGAGAGAGATGACCACTTTGTGGTTGTGTGCTTTGGGAGAGGCAAAACCGGAGTGCTTAATAGCCGCGGACATGCGGTCGCGTGCTTCTTCAACTGCTTTTCCGGGCAGTCCGACCACCGCAAACGAATACAGACCCCGCGAGAGGTCTGCTTCAACAGTCACTAGTTCTGACTCAGGGAAACTCGGCTGAATACCGGTGACCCGAGCAAAGGGCATACTATGCGAGACTATGCTCGTCGCCCATGTGGGCCTTACAGGTACGTGCCGCCGGGTTTGCGTAGAGTCGCTCAACTTCTATCTCTGAGCCCGATACTTCACAGACGCCATAGGTACCCGCACTCATCTTTTCAAGTGCGCGGAGCACGTTGTTGAGTCGGCCTTCAAGTTCATTGAGTGTCGCATTGTTTTGCTGCTCCAGTTCAAAAATGTCAGCGTTGTCCGTATGGTCGGCGCCGAACTCCTCGCCTGCAGGCTTGTTTGCAACCCAATCACTTGGGTTTGATGGGTTTCTGGTACCAAGTTTCGCTAATTCTTCTTCAAGCAGTGTCTTTTCTGCCGTGAGTTTGGTGGTAAGTTCTGCGCGTTGTGTATCGGTAAGCATGGCTCAAGCGTACCATATCGGACGCCTCA
>JAMNXM010000017.1 GCA_023653145.1 Minisyncoccota bacterium
GGATAGTACCTCGCCTTTCTGGTAAGTGCAGTAGTTGACAAATAAAATTTTATGAATTATAATTAACTCATGAAATATGAAAATGTACAGGACATTCCTCCTGTCGAAATGGCTCTTCCAGAGCACAAGGATGTAATTGAGCAGAATGAAGAAAAAATTCAATGGTGGATCAAGCAGTATCGAAACGCATTTAATGCAGCAAAAGCTCATGCTGCAGAAGCCAAAAAGCAATTCTTTGATTCAATAGCCGGTGTTGTGAAAGATATAGATAGAGATAGAGTTCCCTATAGCTATTGGGGCAGAAGTACCGTTTCGATGGATGACGAAACTACTGTAACCAGGTATACAAAAAGTGTGGATAAAGACTTTTATCTTATTCGCAAAGTTATTGTAAACGATAACAATCTTGCCTGTGGGCATGGTGTACATGCTGAGGCATTAAATAGAATTAGAGACGAGTTGGTAGCTGAAGGCGGAAATGATTTTGATTTTTTTGAGGAGCGCATAGAAATTAAACTAGAGCCGATTGTTGAGTATGCGCAGCGTGAGTTTGTCAAAGCTTTTTCTGAAAAACAAAATGCTGGGTCATATCAATTTAAAGTTGAATTTCTAAAAATTCTAAATGCATATGATCGC
This sequence comes from Minisyncoccota bacterium, assembly GCA_023653145.1. Taxonomy (GTDB): domain Bacteria; phylum Patescibacteriota; class Minisyncoccia; order Phycocordibacterales; family Phycocordibacteraceae; genus Phycocordibacter. The sequence goes on from JAMNXM010000017.1 coordinate 637, forward strand.
GGTCCTGGAGTGCATCGATTCCGTTTCAGTGCGTATTTTGACGTCCCAGACGCACCTAAGAAGTAGTACCCCTCAGGGCCAAGGTATCGCCTTGCCCTCCGGTGGTTAGGTAAACGCTTTGACCTTGTCGATGATGAGAGACGGCTCGCCGTTTCGTCGGCTCACTTTACCTTTAATGAGGAGCGTGGTGCCCTCGGCAAACGCTGTTTGGTTTTCTTTGTACACCGTTGGGAAGGCAACCGCCTCTATCGAAGCCTCTTTGTCCGCAATAGTAAGAAATGCCATTCGGTCACCTTTTTTGGTGAGTATCACTTTAGCAACTTCAACGACACCACCAATCGTAGCGGGGAAGCCCTCGCGCTCTTCGAGAATTGCAGCGCGTACTGAGCCCTTGTACTTATCAAAGGTTTCTTTAAATCGGTCTGTAGGATGCCCGGAGACATAAATGCCTAAGAGTTCTTTTTCCCAGTGGAGCTTGTCAGTAAGTGTTGTTGTTTCGGTGCCGAGCACAATCTTGGGTGCACTGTGCGTTACGGCAAAGAGCGCATTCTGTGCCTCAGGAGTGGTGTCCTTGTGTTGCGCAGCAGCGACCGCATCAAGTTTCATGAGGAGCGCCGCCCGCTCGCCAAAGGTGTCGAGCGCACCTGCCTTTACCAAGGACTCCATAGCGCGTTTGTTGATGGCGCTGGGTACCCGGAACGCAAAGTCCCCAAGCGTTTTGAATGCACCTCCCGCACGGCGCTCTTCAATAATGGCGCGCGCGGCGCCGTCGCCAAAGTTCTTAATACTATTGAGTCCAAAGCGGATTACACCATCTCCTGAGACGGTAAATGTTTCAAACGATTCGTTGACGTCAGGTGGCAGCACTTTGATGCCGAGGCGCTCACACTCGGCCGTGTGGAGCGCGATGGTCTCTACGTCTCCTGAGTCTGCACTCATGAGCGCCGCCATGTAGTCTTCGGCAAAGTTCGCTTTCATGTACGCAGTTTGGTACGCCACCTTGCCGTAACTTGCAGCGTGCGCTTTGTTAAACCCGTATGCAGCAAATGGCTCAATGAGTTTCCAAATAGCTTCCGCTTTTTCTTTCGATATCCCACCGTGACTTTGTGCTCCCGCAATAAACTTTTCTTTCTGAGCCTCCATCTCCGCAGGGATTTTTTTGCCCATGGCTTTACGCAGGTTGTCTGCCTCAAGCCACGAGTACCCAGCAATGGTAATTGCGGTCATCAGGACGTCGTCCTGGTACGCAATAATTCCGTACGAGCGGTCCAGAATGTCTTTCATGCGTGGGTCGATGTAGGTGATCAATCCAGGACTGCGTTTTCGCATAATGTACTGCGGAATAGACTCCATCGGACCTGGGCGGTACAGCGCCACCATGGCATTAATGTCGTGGATTGAGGTTGGACGGAGATCCTTGAGGTAGCGCGTCATGCCGCCACCCGAGAGTTGAAACACGCCTTCGGTGTAGCCCTTAGCAAGCATGTCGAAGGTCTTCTGGTCTTCAATGGGTACGTTCTCAATATCGACGTGTGCGTGTTGACGCACCTCTACTCGGTCGACTGCGTCTGCAAGAACGGAGAGGTTTTTGAGTCCCAAGAAGTCAAATTTAAGAAGTCCCACGCCACCATACTCGTCCGTCAATGAGTACATGTCGTACTGCGTAATAATGCGACCACCGTGCGGGTCGTACTGGATTGGAGTGTAATTGACGAGCGGTGTTGGCGCCACCACAACACCTGCAGCGTGTACCGAAATGTGTCGTGCGTTACCCTCTATCTGTCGTGCAGTATTGATGATACTTTCCGCGTCCTCGTCTGATTTGTAGAGTTTTCGCAGGTCCTCTTCAAGTTCAAGTGCGCGCTCTATCGTCATAGGGAACCCTTGGCTTCCCATTGGGATGAGTTTAGCAATACGATCTCCTATACCGTACGAATACCCGAGCGCCCGCGAAACATCGCGGACGGACGCGCGTGCGGCCATGGTGCCGAATGTCCCGATTTGAGCAACATGGTCAGCGCCAAACTTACGCTTCACGTAGTCGACCATTTGGTCGCGCTTATCGTCAGCGATGTCCATATCGATGTCGGGCGCCTTGGGACGCCCCGGGTTAAGGAAGCGCTCAAACGGCAATTTGTAATCAAGTGGGTTGACGTTGGTAATGCCCGTTAGGTACGAGACCAAGGAGCCTGCTGCAGAACCTCGAGTGGTGGTCAGTATTTTTGAGTTGCGAGCAAATGTCAGAAGGTCTGAAACTGCGAGGAAGTATGGAGCAAATCCTTTCTGGTTAATGATGCCAAGTTCGTAGTAGATACGCTCCAGCACTGCTTTATCTTCGGGAAGTCCGCGACGAGCAATTCCCTTGAGTGCTGCTTTCTCTAGTTCTGCTTCATATGTGGTACCATCAGGTATAGCAACTTTCGGAAAGATCCAGGTGCCCAATGACAGTGTGACGTTTGCTCGCTCTACAATGCGCTCCATGTTTTTGACGGCCTCTGGCCACTCGCGGTATCGCTCTTCGAGTGTTGTTGGGGAAGCAAATGCCCTATCGTTGCCGTCAGCGGGTGCGGTCGGGTCTTGAATGCGTCGCACTATGTCGAGTGCGCGACGGTCGTCTGTTTTCAGGTAATACGTACCGTCTGCTGCAACAAGTGGAAGTTTGAGCGCTGCAGCAATACCTGCAGTCCGCAGTTGGCGTTCCTTTCCTCCGTTCCAGCCAAGTCGTGCAAACACGTTGTCCACTCCGCATGCTTCTTTGAGGGTGTCGATGAGCGCACTCGCATTTTCTTGCATGAGCGCGGTGTCCGGCACGAGCACGATAAGTCCCGTGCCATACGTTCTGAGTTCTTCTTCGGTTGCACGCGGGTCAACACTTTGGGTTCTGAGGTGCATACTCGACACGAGCCGCATCAAGTTTTGATACCCTTCGAATGTTTCCGCCAAGAACACAATGTGTGCACTCACGCTTGCGACCTGGATGTCGAGGTCAACTCCAAAGATAGGTTTCAGGCCTTTCTTTGTTGCCGCTTTGTAAAAATCGATTGCCCCATACATGTTGTTGCGATCTGTGAGTGCAAGGGCCGGCATGCCAAAGTTCACCGCTGCGTCGACCAGGTGGTCAATCTGCGGTAACGCCCCCAAGAGGGTATAGTGGCTATGTGCTGAGAGGTGGGAAAACGTACTCACCCTCACAGTATAGTCCTATGTCGCAAAAATTCATTGTTGGTATTGATGAGGTGGGCAGGGGCCCCGTGGCAGGTCCGGTGTCTGTTGGCGTTGTTGTTGCGCCTGTGTCTTTTGATGTGCGTCACGCATTTGCTGCCACTGGTCTTACCGACTCAAAGCGTATGTCACCGAGCGCCCGCGAGCGGGTACACGAACTCGCGCGTGAACTGCGCGAGTCAAGCACCATTGCCTTCGGGGTGTACTCGGTGTCGGCCGCGCGCATTGATCAGTGGGGGATTACGCGGGCAATAGACACGGCACTTGCTGAGGGGCTTGCCGCTCTCATACCTGAGCACCTCGGTGTCGAAGTGCTGTTGGACGGCCGGCTCCGTGCACCGCGCCAGTATGCGCAACGCTCAATCATTGGTGGTGACTTGTCCGTCCCTATTATTTCTTTAGCAGCAGTGGTTGCTAAAGTAGAGCGCGATGCGTTGATGTCAGGACCAATCGATACCAAGTATCCGCACTACGGGTTTAGTAGCCACAAGGGCTATGGTACTGAGGCACATCTGAGTGCCATACAAACCCACGGACTCACCCCCATCCACCGCAAGACTTTTCTTACCAATGTGATAGGATTTGCCCATGGACGATCAACAAAACAACCAGGTCTCAGACCCACAAGGCGATCAGCAGGGAGCACCGCAGATGCCGCAGATTCCACTCGGACCTGACGGTCTACCAGATTTTTCTAAGATTGATCCGTCGATGCTCCCACCGATGCCAGCAGTCGATAAAGCGATGGCAGAGCGCGTTATTACGCTCTATCGCGATATCGATGCGGCGCTCAAAGATATGAACCTCGAGCCCGAGGAGCGCAAGAAAGTCGAGCAAAACCTGATGGAGGCTATCGCTGCAGATCTCTTGACCCGCCTTGGTGAGAAGATGTCCGACGATGACAAAGACGAGCTTACCGGTATGGCGCACGACTCTAATGGTCAGCCAGACCTCAATGAAGTCGCAGGCTTCTTCAAGTCACGCTTTGAGCAAAAGGACTTGGTGCAGGCGCTTGCCGAGGCGACCGAGACGGTGCTCTCTGAGTTTGCTGAGTCAATGAAGCAACGCGACGAGGCGCAGGGCTAGTGTTGCGATAGTAAAAAAACGTGCTATTCTAGATTCACTATGGTTGTTCGAATGCGTCACACACGCGGGCATACGGCAAATCGCCGATCGCATCACGCGCTTAAAAACCGAGCTTTGACGGTAAGTGCAGAGGGTACGGTGCACCCACGTCACCGTGTTGTTCTTGAAGGAGGTACCTACCGCGGCCGCACGCTTATAAACCGCAAGGCTGCTCGTATTGATCGACGTGCCGTAAAGGCAAAGCGAGAAGGGACGTTGGACAAAGCAGAAGCAAACCCTGCTCCAAAAAAGAAAGCAAAAAAAGAATCTAAGGACTAACCATGGCGTCTCGCCATTTGTCCCGCGCGCTCGTACTCCAGACGCTCTTTGAGAGTGATCTTATGGGCGTACTCAATACCGATCAGCCTGCTTTGATTCTCAAACGAAACGCTAAGGAATTTACACTTGGTGCGTCTGACATTGCGTTTGCAGAATCCCTACTCAAAGGCGTCTTAGGAAAGCAGGCAGAACTTGATGCCGTTACCGTGCAGGCCGCGCCACAATGGCCACTCGACAAAATTGCACCTATCGACAGAAACGTACTTCGCATTGGGCTCTACGAGTTGCTGTTTGGTGACCGCGCTTCTGTTCCTCCAAAAGTTGCGCTGAACGAGGCTATAGAGATCGCAAAGTCGTTTGGTGGTGCGCAGTCCGGTAAGTTTGTGAACGGCGTACTTGGTACGGTGTACAAAGATATCGGCGAACCGCAAAAGGCTGATGCACCAAAAGCACACACGGTCGTTGAAGATGCACTTGCGGGCGCAGTGGTGCTCACGGGTACTGGTACTCATGTGCACGTCGCGCTCGTTCGAGACGTATTTCATCACTGGTCACTTCCCAAGACCAAGCTTGAGCCGGGCGAGTTGACGCAAGCGGCCGCCCTTCGGGCAACTGAGCGAGAGTTAGGTATTGCAGTAGTGCTCGGCACTCCTCTTGGCGAGCACCGCTACCGAGCGCATCAGCCTGGCGGGGAGGTAGAGCGTGCAGTTTCTTTTTTTCTTGGAACGGTAGATACGCAACTTCCGCTCACGTGTACTGGAGGTGGCATAGTAGAGGCTCGCTGGGTAGCGCTTGAGGCGTTGTCCACGATACCTCTGTATGAGGATCAGCGCGCTATTATTGATGCAGCAGTACATGCGTATGTCGCCCCTTAAAAGACAAGAGCAAAGCGCGGCCCTTGCCGCATTTGAGAAGCGCGTAGGCGTGACGTTTAAAAACAAAGCATTGCTCCGTGTTGCGGTGACGCATCGTTCGTACTTAAACGAGGCACGCTCAGCAAAGTTCGATGCGATTCCGGGTGTTGGTATTCATAATGAACGTCTCGAGTTTTTGGGAGATGCGGTGATCGAACTGGTGGTCACCGATCACTTGTTTAAGAAGTATCCAGATGTCGACGAGGGTGCGCTCACGAGTTACCGCGCGGCACTCGTTAACGCTCAAATCCTTGGTGGCATATCCGAGTCTCTGGGGATGAATGAGTGCCTCCTCTTGTCTCGTGGTGAAGCGCGTGACACGGGGCGTGCACGCGCTACCATACTTGCAAATGCGATTGAGGCGGTGACTGGAGCGCTCTACCTCGACCAGGGGTACCAGGCAGCTGAAGCATTTATTGCTCAGCACATTTTGAGCCATGTTGATGAGGTAGTCCGTCGCGGTCTTTGGAGAGACGCAAAGAGCGCCTACCAAGAGTTTGCGCAGGCAAAATACGGTGTTACTCCAAGTTACAAGACAGTGAAAACCGAGGGTCCCGACCATGCGCGCGAGTTTACGGTCGCAGTCTCTGTAGGTGACGTAACGGTCGCTGAGGGGGTGGGCAAGTCCAAGCAAGAGGCAGAGCAGGCTGCAGCACAGCGCGCTTTGGACGAGGGCAAATAAACTTGTTGGTATACTTGAGTCATGCTCCTCAAGCGGCTCGAGGTTAGTGGGTTCAAATCGTTTGCAAAGAAAACGAGTTTTGATTTTGACACCCCCGTTGTCGCCATAGTTGGCCCTAATGGTTCTGGAAAGAGTAATGTCGCAGAGAGTATTCGGTTTGTGCTCGGTGAGCAGAGCATGAAGTCATTGCGCTCGAAACGCGGAGAAGACTTGATTTGGAACGGCTCGACGGCAGTGCCGCGTGCAGGGCGTGCGTCTGCGAGCATCGTGTTTGATAATGCGTCACGTTTTTTAAATATTGATTTTGATGAAGTATCTGTCGAACGCACGGTGCATCGCGACGGGATCAACGAGTATCGACTCAATGGCTCCGTGGTACGCCTTAAGGACATTCATGAGCTCATGGCAGGTGCAAACATTGGACAGTCTGGCCACCACATCATCTCTCAGGGCGAGGCTGACAAGATTCTTTCTGCATCAGTGCGTGATCGTCGCGAGATGCTCGAGGATGCGCTTGGGCTGAAGGTGTATCAGTACAAGAAGGATGAGTCAGTGCGCAAACTAGAAAAGACGGATGAGAACCTGCGCCAAGTGGAGGCCCTCCGTAGAGAAATTGCACCACACCTCAGATTCCTCAAGAAGCAGGTTGAAAAACTAGAGAAGGCGGAAGAGATGCGTAGTGCCGCGGTGGAGCGTTACAAAGTCTACTTTAAGCGAGAAGACGACTACCTCACTCGTGCCGCGCAACGCATTGGCACCGAACGGGCACAGCGCGAGGCAGAGCTCAGTGATATTGCTGCTCGTGTGCAAGATGCAAAGCGCGTCCTCGCATCCGCATCTGAAGATACGCGTGCGACGCGTATTATCGAACTTTCGAGAGAGCTTGATGCGGTCCGCGGCAAGCGCGCTGAGGCAACACGCAAGGCGTCGCGCCTTCAGGGTGAAATCCAAGCACTTCAGCGCATCACTGAGCGCGCAAGCGTCAATGCAACAGAGGTTACACATCTCGCAGATGAGGGTGCGCGCGCCACAGAATCACTCCGCTCAGGAACTCTTGAGGGCGCTCTTGATTTCCTCACGACATTTATTGGCAAACTTCGTGCCCTGACGCAGAGTGTCTCATCGAGTGACAGCGATATTGTTGAACTTAAAGCGCAACTTCAGGCGGCACTCCAGGAGGAAGAGTATCTTGCGGGACTCGAGTCTCAGCATGCCGCAGGACTTGATGCTATTCGGGCGGAACTCGAGTCTGCACGCGCAGAAGAGCGTGAGAAAGAACGCGCATTGTTTGAACTCACCACACTGGAGCGTGAGGCACGCCACCAGATAAGCCAACTCTCTGGAGAGCGTGAGCGTCTGCGTCTTGAGGAAGAGGAGTTTAAACGTGAGTTGGCGGAAGCGGCACCGCTTTTGGGTCGAGAGATACTCTCCTATGCCACGGCACACGTCCCGAACGAACTACCGCGCGAAGAGCAGGAGCGCGAGAAACGCGACCTCGAAAAAATAAAAATTCGGCTCGAAGAAACGGGGCTCGTTGGCTCTGACGATGTGCTCAAAGAGTACAAAGAAGCAGCGGAGCGTGATGCATTTTTAGAAAAGGAAACAGGCGACCTTACCGCTGCTGCGGCACAACTCCGTCAACTTATCGTCGAACTTGATACAGAACTATCAAAACGGTTTGATGAAGGACTTGCTGCAATCAATACCGAGTTCACCAAGTTTTTTGGCCTCCTCTTCGACGGAGGTATGGCGTCCCTGGTTCGTATGAAGGAGGAAGTGCGCACGCGCCCTGAACTCGAAGGAGAAGCAGAGCAGCCACTTGATGAGGCGGAGCGTCAGGTCGTCGATGGCATTGATATTGCACTCACGATCCCTCGAAAGCGCATCAAGTCGTTGGTTATGCTCTCAGGCGGAGAGCGCGCGCTTACCTCCATTGCGCTCATCTTTGCTATGTCGTCGGTGAATCCGCCCCCATTTGTGGTACTCGATGAGACGGACGCGGCGCTCGACGAGGCAAACTCAAAGCGCTATGCAGATATGGTCAAAGCACTCTCTGATAAATCGCAGCTCGTTGTTATAACGCACAACCGAGAGACCATGAGTCGGGCGGGCATACTCTATGGTGTCACCATGGGTGGCGACGGAGTGTCGAAGGTATTATCAGTTAAGCTTGAAGAAGCAGTACAAGTAGCTAAATAGTATGCACGCATTCGAACAGTACGCTGCACGCATTGCGCATGTCGGACAGTCACTTGGACTTTCGGGCGACCAGATACAAACACTCTTGACTCCCGATCGGGTTATCCAGAAAACACTGTCTGTCGACCTTTCTACAGGTCACCAAGAGCTTTCTGCATATCGAGTGCAGTTTAATAATGCACGCGGTCCGTACAAGGGCGGTATCCGCTTTCATCCAGCAGCAGACCTCGATGAGGTGAAAGCGCTCGCCGCTATGATGGCAATAAAGTGCGCAGTTGTTGGAATTCCTTTCGGGGGCGGTAAGGGCGGAGTGATGGTTGATCCAAAAAAGCTAACGCCAGAAGATTTGGAAGGTATTGCGCGCGCATGGGCACGCGGGTTTGCTGATGACATAGGCCCCTTGGTTGATGTGCCAGCACCAGACGTATACACCACGGCGCACCTTATGGACGTGATGGTAGATGAGTATACGAAACTCAAACCCGAGTTAGGAGCACAAGCTTCGGCAACATTCACCGGAAAGACAGTTGCGCATGGCGGTATTGAGGGACGAGATACGGCGACCGCCATGGGTGGCGTGTTTGTACTTGAGGCATACATGGCAGAGCATGCACTCGACCCGAACGATATGCGTGTAGCAGTGCATGGTTTTGGCAATGCGGGCGCAACAGTAGCAAAACTCTTATATGATCGCGGGTTCGATATCGTTGGTATTGCTGATTCAAAGTCCGCACTTATGTCTGAGGAGGCTCTTGACCCGTACGTGTTTGATGCGGCAAAGCAGTCTGGCAAAACGCTCATTGAGGCAGCACAAGGTCATGTGGGACTTGAGATCGGGACTCCGGACGAGGTTTTGACGATGGACGCAGATATTTTGGTACCGGCGGCACTCGATAATGTGATTGCGCCCGGGAAGGGTGTTGCAGAAGAGTTGACCGCAAAGATTATTCTTGAACTTGCAAACGGTCCTACCACTGCGCCAGCAGATGCGCTCCTTGAGGCGCGGCACATTGCGGTACTCCCAGACGTCCTTGCAAATGCGGGTGGGGTAGCGGTTTCGTATCTTGAATGGGAGCAAAACATGCACGGAGCGACGCTCGGACGAGAGGCGGTCAATAGCCGTCTGAAAGAAATTATGACTCAGGCATGGCATGACGTTTCAGAGCACGCACGCGTGCACAGCGTGTCATTCCGCTCTGCTGCGTATGCGCTCGGCGTTAAGCGAATTCTCAATCTAAGGTAAACCAGGGTAGAATAGGTATCTATGGATACTGCACAAGAAGCACGCGAACTTCACAAAAAACTTCGTGGAAAAACTGAAGTGGTACTGAAACAGGATATTCAAACGAAAGCGGATCTTGCGCTCGTCTACACACCTGGTGTTGGTGTCGTGTCAGCGGACATTGGCGTCGATGTTGAGAAGGTATGGGAGTACACAGGGCGCGGCAACATGGTTGCGGTGATAAGCGACGGCTCGGCAGTGCTTGGACTTGGCGATCTTGGACCCGAGGCAGCGCTCCCGGTAATGGAAGGGAAGTGTGCATTGTTTAAACGTTTTGCAAACATAAATGCAGTGCCACTCGTCATCGATGCGCACGAGGTTGATGACATAGTGCGTGTCGTCAAAGCGCTCGCGCCGTCGTTTGGGGCTATAAACCTCGAAGACATTTCTGCGCCGCGCTGTTTTGAGATAGAAGAACGATTGAAGGCAGAACTCTCAATCCCCGTGATGCATGACGACCAGCACGGCACCGCCATTATTGTACTTGCGGGTCTTATCAACGCTGCGCGCGTAGTAGGCAAAGAACTTTCGACGCTCCGTGTGGTGGTAAACGGCGTTGGCGCAGCAGGTGTTGCTACCATGCGACTCCTGACACAGGCTGGTGTCAAATCGCTGATCGCAGTAGACAGCACTGGTATTGTTTCAGTGAAGCGTGCTGACCTAACTGCAGAGAAGAAAAAGCTTGTTGATGATCACATTGTGCTTGGAGATCTCTCCGGTACACTCGACGACGCGCTCGCCGGAGCAGATGTGTTTATAGGGGTATCGAAAGGAAACATACTTACCGCGTCGCACATTCAAAAGATGAATCCGGGCGCAATTATCTTTGGTCTTGCAAATCCTGTGCCGGAGATCATGCCTGACGTCGCGCTCAACGCTGGTGCTGCGATTGTGGCTACGGGACGCAGCGACTTTCCGAATCAAATCAACAATGTACTGACGTACCCCGGCGTGTTTCGAGGTGCGCTCGATGGGCGACTCCCACGCATTACTGATGCTATGAAGATTGCAGCAGCGCGTGCACTTGCATCGCTCGTTGAACAACCAACAGCAGAACTCATCATCCCAGATGTATTTGACGAGCGCGTGGTGCCTACAGTTGCTGCCGCGGTTCGTGGTGCTTAAAATTCTTCTTTGGTTGTCCAGGTGCGACCACCGTCAACAGTCAATGTCGTACCGTTTACGGCGCGCATACCCATAAGGCGGTCAATCGCCTCAGCGACGCGCTCTGCACCGATCCACGGTAGCAACTCTTCCTTTGGGAGGGGAATCTCGGTGCGCATATGCTCTATGGTTGCTGCGCTCGCAGTTTGTGGTGGCTCAATGGTTCCGTTGAGGACGCCAAGAAATCGTATACCATCTCGTCCATGTTGCTCAGCAAGTTGGTGCACAACAGACGGGATAAATGCTTTTGATGAGGTGTACGCGGCAAGGTTCCGGGGGTAGGACCCGCTTCGCTCGATGAATGCATCACCTTCAAATACCACCGTGCCGCGCATACCGCGATGCTTCCATGCGTAGACCGCCGCTTCAGTAACCAAGAGGGCGGTGCGCATGTTGCCGTCTACATTTTTAGTGAGCGCATCGTTGTGTGCCGCAAGGTACTCGTGGAGCGGTTGGTCAAGTCCAACGCGCGCTGGGCGGAACACTCCGGCGTTATTGATCACTATGTCGGGGAGCGGACGCATACTTGAAAACAGTCCCGCAACGATACTCGGTTCCGTAAGGTCGCCAACGACGAGTTCTGCGGTTCCACCGCTCAGTCGTGCGCGCTCGAGTACTGCATCGAGTGCTCGCCCTGCATCTCCAGTTGCTCGGACTTCATGGAGGTAGATGTTTGCACCGCGCTCAGCAAAATACAGAGCGCACGTGGCGCCGATGCGCCCGAGCATTCCTGCTCCAGTTATGAAGACCCAGCGATCCCGGTAGGGGAGTTCCATGGGCTCAGTATACTCAGGCACTCGTATGCCTACCAGTCCACCTCTTAGGCATCAATTTTCAACGCTAAGTCAAGTGTGCGCTCCTTTGGGTCAGCGCGAACCACAACAAACGACACTGTGTCACCAAGTCTAAATACGCGTTTGGTTCGCACCCCAACGATCGCAAATTTCTTTGGATTGTGCTCATACGTGTCATCAGTCATTTCGGAAAGTCGCACCATACCTTCGCCCCCTGACTCCTGGTCTTCGATGTAAATACCCCATTCAGTCACACCGGAAATGGTGCCAGTGCGGACGCTTCCGACTTTAGTTGCCAAGTATTCTACTTGCTTCAGCTTCACGCTCTCTCGCTCTGCCTCTGCGGCCTCTGCTTCACGCCCCGAAGCATGGATGGCGAGCTCCTCAACAGATGCAGGACTTTCTGTAGGATGGTGTCCTGACAGTACATCACTCAACACGCGGTGCACCAACAGGTCCGGGTAGCGGCGGATGGGAGAGGTAAAGTGCGCGTAGTCTTTAAATGAGAGGCCAAAGTGTCCAATGTTTTTTGTCGTGTACGTAGCGCGCGACATAGAGCGAATCGTTGCAGTTTTAATGAGCCCCTCCTCAGGTGTTCCTGAAACAGATTTGAGCATGCGGTTCAACTCTCTCTGCTCCACACCTTTCCCCGAGAGGGTGAGTTGGTACCCAAGGGCACGCAAAAACACTGCCAACTCCTCTAACTTTTCAGTATTTGGTACATCGTGGACGCGGAATAGGAACACACGTAATTTGCCGAGCGCTTTAGACACGAGGGTCGCCACTTCGCGGTTCGCAAGGAGCATGAGTTCCTCTATCAAATGGTGTGATGGTGTGGACTCAATACGGCGGAAACCCGTGACCACCTTTTTCTCGTTCAATATGGGTTTAAGTTCTGCACGGTCAAAGACAATTGCGCCTTGCTCAATGCGACGTTTCCTGAGGTGCGTGGTGTAGCGATTAAGTCTCGCAAGTGTTTCGTGGTGAGGGTGAGTCTGGTCGGTAAGTGCTTGGTCTGCCTCGTCATAGGTAAAGCGTTTGTCAGAGCGAATAACGGTGCGACCAAACCATCGGTCAACAATACTGTTGTCGCGCACCGTAAATACTGCAGCATAGGTAAGACGCTCAACTTCAGGTCTGAGGGAGCATAAATCTTCTGAAAGTTGCGGTGGAAGCATAGGGATGGTGCGGTCGACAAGGTAGACCGACGTCCCGCGCGCTCTTGCCTCGCGGTCTATGGCACCGTCCTCACGCACAAAGTGCGACACGTCTGCGATATGCACTCCAATCTCCAAGGTTCCATCGCCAAGGTCGCGATATGAGATCGCATCGTCAAAGTCCTTTGCGTCATCCGGGTCAATAGTGATGGTGTACACGTCTCTAAAGTCGCGGCGCTTTGCGTACTCTTCGTCCCACCCTCGGGCTGCCACTTCCTCCGCTTCGCGCACGACATCAGCAGGGAAGTCTATATCAAACTCGTGTCCTGCAAGGATGGCACGCATCTCCGTGTCGTGTGAGCCTGAGAGCCCAAGGGAGCGTCGCACCGTTACCTGTGGGGGTGTGGAGTCCCAGTTAACGACGTCTGCAATGACTTTTTGACCCTGGGGTGTGCCAACGCCTCCAACTATCAAAAAGTCCATGTAGACACGAGGATTGTCTGGCACCAGGTACACCCCGTCGGGCCTCCGCTCAGTCACCCCGACAAACGAGCTCTTTTTACGCTCTATAACGCGCACCACCGAGCCTATCTGCTCGCGCCTCCCGTCTCGGAGTTCCACCTCAACGATGTCGCCCTGGAGCGCCCCGCCAAGGGCCTCTCGAGGGATGGGGATGTCCTCGCCATCAGGGACAAGGAGAAAGCCTTTACCTGAGCGGGTCACATCGATAACCCCAGTCTTCCGTCCGGGATTGAACTTTTTCTTCACTTCTGCTAGAGTAGCATAACAATGCTAGCAATACGCCTCAAGCGCACCGGACGCACCAACGACCCGTCATTTAAGATTGTCGTAGGGGAACAGAAGTACAGCCCAAAGAGCGGTAAGCACTTTGAGTACCTCGGCTCATATAACCCTAAGACTAAGGTCTCAGTAATTGACGCAGATGCCGCAAAGGAGTGGATCAAGAAGGGCGCACAACTTTCAGGTACCGTGCACAACCTCTTTGTCACCAAGGGCATTATTTCAGGAAAGAAGATCAACGTATTACCAAAGAAAGTGCTCGCAAAACCAGAGCCAGAAGTGGCCGCGGCTCCTGCCGCAGCAGCCGAAACTCCCGCTTCATAAGAGGCGGGTTTTTTGTTATAGTGGGGAGGTACAGGTAGATTTACAACCTAATATTCAGATATGCAGAATAACGATCAGGAGTTCCTCGAGTATGTTGTTA
>JAMNXM010000046.1 GCA_023653145.1 Minisyncoccota bacterium
CACCTTTATTCGTTCGAGTTACGTATCTCGTGTCGAGTACGTGACGCTCGAACTAAAGCCTGGCGACAACACACCAAAGACTGCACGTCCGATGGAGCTTATTTTTTACTCGCTCTACTATCGCACCGAGGTCACACTGAAAAACGCCCTTCTTAAGGGAGTGGTGCGTGTTCCGTGGTGCTTCGAAGTTCACGCTACAGGAGGGATAGTGCGTTTTTACATACATGTCCCAGTACAGCACCGCCCTGCGATTGAGGGACGTATTCGAGCAGAGTATCGAGACATAGACATTGACGAAGCACGAGACTACTCGCGCGAACGCCAGTTTAGTCCGTTTGATATGCGCCTCGCGGTCCGCGAGTACACGCTCGGTAAGAACGACTCGTACCCGCTCAAGACCTACGTTGCGCACGAAAGTGGTAAGGAGCGCCGAGACGTGTTTGGAGAGATGCTTGAGGAACTAGCTTCCACAACAGAGGACGAGGAAATGTGGATCTCGCTCATGGTGCGACCGCACCAGCGTGACTGGGGTGACGGATTTTTTGATTTTCTTGAGCCGCCGCGCGACACGCTCCACCAAGATGCACACGAGCAGATTAAAAAAATCGTGGGCAATTCGGGTGATGTCCGTGGTCTGACCGATCAGCAGAAGGAGTTGGTCAAGGCAATCGAGGACGGGCTCAAGAAGCCATCGTTTGATTGTGGGCTGCGCGCTGTGTATCTTGCTACGAACGAGGTATGGAGTGAGTCTCGGGCAGACACACTTGATCACCTATTCGACCGATTTAATGACCACGCGCTAAACGGATTTACCTCGCATGATCCGCGGGACATAGTGGCGTGGCCTTTGTCTGACCTGTTTGTTGCCGTGCCTGCGCTCAAAATGGAGTATTTCTTAAAGCTCTATCGTAAGCGTGCGTTTTTCTCGCCGCCGTACTATGGCAAAACTTTTATCCTCAACACTGAGGAACTAGCAACGCTCTACCACATGCCAAAGGTTGGGCGCGCAAGTGCACTGAGTCGCTCACGCGGTGGTGCCAAACTCGAGCCACCTGATAACCTACCTATTTAACTATGCGGTATCTTATGGTCGCTGCCTCGGTTCTCTTTGCGTGCACGCTCATGTATGCGCTCTTGCTTGCGCCGCCAAGTGGGTTTCCGCAGGGCACGGTAGTACACGTTGAGACCGGTGCGAGCATCTCGGGCACAGCGCGCCAACTCGTGGAAGTAGGAGCACTCAACTATGAGTGGCCATTTGTGTTCGCGGTTTCACTCATGGGAGAGCGCGGCGTCCAAGCGGGTTCGTACGCCCTTGAGGCTCGAGAAAACGCACTGATACTTGCGTACCGCGCCTCGCAAGGGCAGGTTGGACAAAACTTGGTGCGCGTTACGATACCAGAGGGTACAACCGTGAGTGATATGGCAACGATTCTGACACAGGCACTCGCAAACTTTAATGCGCAAGCGTTTCTCTCTGAAGCGCGGCAGTACGAGGGGTATTTATTTCCGGACACATACTTTTTGCTGCCAGGCATGCCCGAGCACGCCATTATTGAACGCATGCGTGCAAACTACGTTGAGAAGTATCAAACCTTTAAGGATGCAGTAGAAGCGTCGGGGCGCACAGAGCACGAAATCATAACCATGGCGTCTCTCTTAGAGAAGGAAGCACGCCAAAGAGAAACCATGCAAGAAGTGAGCGGGATACTGTGGAAGCGCATAGCGGTTGGTATGCCACTCCAGGTTGATGCTGTGTTTGGGTACATTAAAGATGTCCCAACCTTTAACCCGTCCTTTGCAGACCTTGAGATAGATTCGCCCTACAACACCTACAAAAACAGGGGACTTCCGCCTGGGCCTATTGGAAACCCAGGATTCGATGCAATTTATGCTGCGCTGAACCCCATCGAGTCGCCATACCTCTACTACCTCACTGGCAAGGATGGCACCATGCACTATGCGCGCACGTTTGAGCAGCACGTTGCCAACCGTCGTTTTTTGAGGTAAAATATAAAAATGGGTGATGAATCAGGTCATGACTTTCTTAGATGGGCAAGTCTGTTTTCTAGGAAATCTAAAGATGCAGATGAGAGAGGAGACACTCAAGGTTCAATCTTTAACTTAAAGACTGTATCGCTAGCAGCGGCCGCAGCAGCACTAGCTGCGTTGCAGATACAGATTTCTACTGGAACTTACTAACGGTGAAAATATTTGTTGGTCTATCAGGTGGAGTCGATAGCGCCGTTGCGGCGCATCTTCTCAAAGAGCAGGGTCACACTGTGGTTGGGGCGTTTATCAAGGGGTGGGAGCCAGACTTTTTGCCATGCACCGGAGCAGAGGACAGACTCTCTGCCATGCGCGTTGCCGCACACCTACAGATACCGTTTATCACCGTCGACTTATCGGACGAGTACAAGCGTCTTGTGGTCGATCCGTTTGTCGACGAGTATCGCAAAGGCCGCACACCCAACCCAGACGTCTGGTGCAACCGTACTATCAAGTTTGGAGCGTTTTGGAATCAGGTTAAGAAACGAGGCGCAGACGCAATTGCAACCGGACACTATGCCGGAACTGATGGAAAGCAGTTACATGTCTCTAACGACGAGACTAAGGATCAGACCTACTTTTTATGGACACTGACGCAGGAAGATTTGGCGCATACGCACTTTCCACTTGGCGCTCTGCGAAAATCTAAGGTACGCGACATTGCGAAACGCATACACCTACCAAACGCGCTGCGCCCTGATTCGCAAGGGCTCTGCTTTTTGGGACATGTGGATATGCATGCGTTCTTAAAGAGATTTATTGAGCCTGAGGACGGTCCAATACTCCACGATGGGGTACGTGTTGGTACCCATGATGGGGTGTGGTACTACACGCTCGGACAGCATGTATCAACGAACTCCAGCGAGCGGTTGTATGTTGTCAGTAAAGACCTAGGAACGAACACGCTGCAAGTAGCCACTAAACTGACTGCCACAGAACCTAAGTCTTTCTACACCCTCACTACGCTAAACTGGGTTAGCGGGACACCGCCTGTTGGCACGGTTGAGGCACAGTACCGGTACCACGGGTCATACGTGAGGGCGCAAGTTGAGGGAGTGTCAGTGACCTTGGACGAACCCGTCCTTGTTGCCCCAGGACAGTCCCTTGTTTTCTACAGTAACGGCGTTTGCCTCGGCGGTGGTACCATAGAGTAATGCCGGAAATCATAAAGGGGGACGGGTCACGCGAACTCTTTAACATCAACAAGCTTGCAGACTCCCTGGTGCGCTCAGGCGCGGAGATCGACTTGGCGCGCACCGTGTCCGAGAAGATCGGTAGTTTGGTCAAAGACGGGATGACCACGCAGGACATTTATCGTGAGGCATACAAAGTGCTTCACAAAGAAGAGCGCACCGCTGCGGCGCGCTATTCGATGCGCCGTGCCATACTTGATCTTGGACCAACTGGGTTTCCG
>JAMNXM010000047.1 GCA_023653145.1 Minisyncoccota bacterium
AAAGTTTAACATGGAATACGAAGAAATATTTTAAACTGTTTAGGTGTTCCTCTACGCACCTTTTGCACCGATAGTTGCAAACCGCGACGCGCCAAAGACTGCAAGTCCTGCCATCAAGAGCCCAATAGGGAGGGTGAGCCACCAGTTGCCAGAAATGAGTATGTCGCCAAACAATACATACAGCGCCGCTACCGGTGCATGAACTGCAATGTGGACGAGTATAAAGTACCAGTAAGGAATCCGAGTGAGTCCTGCGGCATACGCAAAGAGATCCATAAACCCTGCAAAGTACACACGCGCCATGGCAAAACGCTTTTTATCTGTGAGTTCTAGAAGCACCGCATCAACAGTAGGGACTTGTGAAGCTGAGGTAAAAAAGGCGAGTATTGAGCGTCCAAAGTAACGACTAAGTACAAACGCAATAGTAGAGCCAAGTGCGTCCCCGAGGAGTGTAACGCCAAGCCCTGGCCAAAAGCCGTACGCCGCACCTGCAATGGGGTAAATAATAGTGCCGCCAAGTGGGGCAACAACAATAGTTGTTGCTTTCAGTATGACGACGAGCAGCACTGCGTACCAGCCAGCATTGAGCACTGACTCGCGCAAGGACTCAACACCAATGGTTACCGTTACAGTGTAGGCAACACCAATCGCAACGGCGAGTATGGCAATACTTGTAAACACTTCACGTGCTGATGGCTGCTGCGTTTGCATTGAGGCCTGGGCGGGAATCGCCCGCACCTCTCCTCGTGCCGTCGCACTCGTCGGGTTGGCCATCGACTCGCGGTCTCGCGAGGCGCTCGACATCGCTCCGTCGTTCGATTCCTGATTCATGTCTTCGACATTCATGGAGGCCTGGGCGGGAATCGAACCCGCGTATAAGGGATTTGCAGTCCCTTGTCTTACCACTTGACGACCAGGCCGAACGAGAAGGAGAGCGGTCGCTCGCGAACACTCTCTTCGAGAGAGGCCTGGAAAGGTTCCCTTACTAGGCCGTGCACCAATATTACTCTACTGGCACCTCTTTACCAACATCAAGTCCTCCAATATTTGGGTCTTGAACAAAGGTACAGCGTGGTAGTGTCTGCATTTTGATGCGTGTGCGCGCAAACTGTATAAAGTCGTCTTCAACGCGCCCCAAGAAATCGAGCGCAGCCTTTACCTGCGTGTCAGGGAATATGGTGACATAGATGCGCGCCCTGTGTCCGCGGTCATCAAGCTCGACACGCGTGACCGTAATGAGCGAGCGGCGGTTAGACTCGCGGTTTACAAACTCTGCGGCGACGTGGACGAGTGCCGACTCAGTTTTAGCGCGATCCATAGTTATTTTTTAGCAAACGCGGCGATACCTCCCATCTGGATAGTATCCCCCGCAACAATGTCAGCACGCGAATCTATTTGCATCCCACACTCTGCAACTGCACTAATCTGTGCCGCATCAGCACGCTGTTCCTGGAGGTTTATGATCTTGCCGGTACCCACTTCGATGCCGCGGCGGTAAATGGTTACAGTGTCTCCGCGACGCAAGATTCCTTCCTCAACGCGACCACCCACGACATGCTTCGTTCCGGTGACTGAAAATGCCTTGAGAATTTTTGCAACACCGTGCACCGTTTCCGCCGAGCGGTCAGGCCCATGCTTTTTAGTTTCTTCTGCGAGCCATTCAGACAGTTCATAAATAATGGCGCGTGTTTCGATAGCAATGTGCTGGCGCTCGGCAAGGTCTTTGGCGCCCGCATCAACTTTGGTGTTAAACGCAAGTATGACCGATGGCTGAAACCCAATAAGGAGTTTGACGTCTGCTTCGCTCACGGCGCCGACTGTTGCGGCAACAATGCGATACTCAACCTCAGGGTGGGGGATCTTACTAATCTCGTACTGAAGCGCTTCAATAGAGCCGACAGAGTCTGCTTTCAGGACCAGGCGCATAAGTGGCTTCTTACTGTCTTCAAGCGAGTGATCTGATGAGCGCTTGTCAGCCTGCGCTGCGTCTTTGACTGCATCTTCCGCCTCCTTTTTAGTCGCTACCAGCGTCACGACAGAGCCAACTTGCGGCTCGTCACTAAACCCAGTAATGCGCACGGGCTTTCCAGCGGCCAAGGAGTCTACACGCTTGCCCTCAAAGTTTTCAACCGCGCGCACGGGCGCGTACGCGGTGCCGGTTACTGCAAACGTTCCTGTTTTCAAGGTTCCTGCTTTAATAATCAGTGTTGCGTTAATACCTGCGCGTGGGTCACGCGCAGACTCGATAACCACGGCACGGAAGGGTGCCGTCGGGTCAACCGTAATACCGTGCACATCAGTTAAAAGCACAATAAGGTCGAGGAGTTCTGGTACGCCGTCGCCCGTTTTGCCAGACGCCGCTACCCAAGGCACATCGCCTCCGAGCCCTTCGAGGTACACGCCCTCGCGCAAGACTGACTCCTTGGCTTTCTCGAGGTTTGCGCTGTCCTTGTCGGCCTTGGTAAAGCAGACAATAAACGGCACGCCTGCGTCTTGAATCGCCTTGAGTGCCTCTTTAGTTTGCGGCTTGACGCCGTCGTCTGCGGCAACGATCAACACCGCAATGTCTGCTGCGCTCGCAGAGCGGCGACGCATCGCAGAAAACGCCTCGTGACCAGGGGTATCTATAAAGGTAATAGGTGTCGCGGCTTCCTTGGTGGTGTGTACAATCTCGTAGGCAGAAACGCGCTGCGTTATGCCACCCGCCTCGCGCGCAGCAACAGAGGTTGTGCGGATGTAGTCGAGGAGTGTTGTTTTGCCGTGGTCAATGTGTCCCACGATAGCAACGACAGGTTGGCGTACGGTACTCATACGCTTAGGAAACCACAAAAAGCGCTTTATTGCAATCGTTTTTTCGCGTCTTTGATAGACTGAGCCTCGTCTTCAGAGAGTTCTCGGTCTGACTGAAATGCAGTTACTTCCTTGGCGTAGACGCGTACCGAGTCGCGCGCATGAATGCCCGAGAGCACGATGCCATCACCCGCTTCATTAAGGAGAGTGGTTGAAAAACTTTGCTGCCCGCCTGCACCATCAAACGGGTCGTAGCGTCGCACTGACACACCGCGGAGTGCCGACTGGAGTCGCTCATCAATGTTGTTGAGTGCAACTTCAGTGGTTTTGCCATGACCTTCGAGTGCCTCTACACGGCCTGCGAGCGAGGTAATCGTAGACTCGAGTGACGCGCCACTTTGCCCGCGTGTAAGTGCAGAGACTCGGCGGGAGAGGAGAAAGATGGTTATAAACGATACAAACAAAAGCGCAAGGACGATGTCGAGTAGTGGGTCAGTACTCAGGCGTGTGAGGAGTGCGGTGATGAGGCTTTCAAAATCCATGCTGGGATTATACTATCTCGGTATGCCAACACGAAGCACGAAGCGCGTGTACCTCGACTATGCAGCGGCAACTCCTATGACCGCTCGCGCTCGCGCCGCGTTTGTGCGTGCGCTC
>JAMNXM010000018.1 GCA_023653145.1 Minisyncoccota bacterium
TCCAGTTGACGCAGTGTACGTAAACTCAACGACTCAGACGGTTACGTTTACTGACGCGGTCACGTACAAGACGGGCCGTGGCGTATACACCATCCGCGGTAAGGTTGCCTCTGGCATCACCAACGGTGGCACATACGTTGTGTCAACGACTCCGTCAACGCAGTGGACCAACGTTAAGGGCGACACGACGGGTAACACCATCTCGCTTGCAACGTTCAGCACCGCAATTGCAATGAACACGATGACCATCCGCGCAGGCGCATTGGTCATTGGTCCTGCAACTTCGCCAGCATCACAGACAATCACCCCAGGTGGTTCGTCAATCTTGATGGCAAACATCTCACTCGACGCAGGTCAGTCAGGTGAGGATCTCCGCATCTCTTCAGTTCCGGCTCGCCTTACGTTTGCGACTGGTGCCGCTACCGAACTTACGTCTTGCCAGATCTTTGATGGCGCAACCGCCCTCAACACTGGTTCGAACACTGTTAACCCATCAGGTACATCACCTTCGGATAACACGTTCACGCTCGACAACCCGGTAACGATCACGAAGGGTACGGTTAAGACACTTGGTGTGAAGTGTAACGTTTCAGGTTCGGCAACGAACGGCGGAACGTTCTCATGGGCACCAGGCGCAGCTGCATTCACCACGAACTTTACGGTTTCAGGTGCTACGTCGGGTACGACGATCACCCCAACCGCAACGTCGGGTACTGCTCCTACCTTCACGGTCGGTACAGGTTCATTCGCAGCTTCGATTGATGCGTCAACCCCAAGCTACAAGCTTGCGGCTGCAAACACGACTGGTTCTACTAACACGGTGATGAAGCTCCGTGCAACGAACGAGGACGTGACGCTCACTGAGCTTGGTCTCGAGCTTACCAACACTGCATCTTCTACAGCAGCTGACCTTACAGCGGTCACTATCTGGGACGGCGCAACGCAGGTTGGCTCAGCAACCTTTAGTTCAGGTAGCTCAGTTGCTACATCAACCTTGACCACTCCAGTTACCTTGACCAAGAACACCGACAAGGTGCTCACGATCCGGGCTAACTTTGCTGCTATCGGTACTGGCGAGCCAGTGACCTTCTCTGGTCGCTTGGTCGCTATCGACTTTGATGGCGCACGTGGTACAGGCGCACAGTCGGGTAACACCCTCTGGGCAACTGGCTCAACAGCATCGAACGGTACTCGCGTGTTCAAGTCATTCCCTACGATTGCACTTGACACCTTGTCATCAACAGGTCTTGCAGAAGGTAAGCTTATGCGCTTCCGCGTAACAGCTGACGCTGCTGGCCCAGTTGGTATCACCCAGTTCGGTATCAACGTTGCAACCACTACTGCATCGCTCACGAACATCACGATCTACGGCTTTGAGGACTCATCGTACTCAACCGCAATCTCTGGTGTCTCGGCATCTGGTAACCTCCAGGCAGTTGATGACACAACAGCAACGTATGGTCATGCAGCAAGCCCTAACGTAACCATCGGTGTCACCACCTCTGGCGGTACGGCTACTGCGATCCAGGTTCCTGCAGGCGCAACTCGTTACTTCGAGGTACGCGCTTCAGTTTCTGGTTCAACCACTGGTGCTTCAGTCACTACCCGCCTCCTTGGCCAATCATCATTCGTAACCGGCGCAGTCTCTGCGATCGCTACGAACCCATTGGTCTCGGCAGGCAATGCCGGCTTTGGTGCAACAGACTTTATCTGGTCACCAAACTCGACCAGTACGGCAGTCCGTGCTGATCAGGACTGGACCAACGGTTTCGGTGTTGCAGGTCTCCCATCGGGCGGCTTGGTCACCACACGCTCTCACTAATCTAGTGAGGCGTCCAGTCAGCATTTTGGGCTGACAGCAAAAACCCCTCCGAAAGGAGGGGTTTTTGTATTGGGCGTTGTGCTTTATACTGCTCGTATGCCACTCACCAAACTTGCTCCGCTCGCCGGAACTGTTGTACTTCTCATTGCGCTCGTTGTCGGTATTTCGTATTTCACTAACTCACAGACGATTAGTGGGGGAGATGTGTACTACGTGCTCGCTCCTGTTAAAGATGGTACGTACGCAGGGACACTCCCACCGCTCACTACTGATGTTGCGTTTGACCAGACACTACCAGCAGAAGCACAGCGTGCCATCCAGGAGAAAGTCGACGGCACTGTCGCGGCACTCGAGGGTACTCCCTACGATGGGAACTTGTGGATGGAGCTTGCGCTCTACTACCACAGCGGTGGAGACTTTGCTCGCGCACGCACGGTATGGGAGTTTATGATCGCTGTTGACCCGAACAATGTTACCGCACTCGGAAACCTTGGGCGTTTGCATCACTTCCAACTCAAGGAGTACGTGCGCGCAGAGGAGTACTTTAATCAAGCAATAAGTGTAAACCCTGATCGTCCTGAAGCGTACTACGAACTCTTTGACCTCTATCGCTACTCATACAAACAGGATACGACTGCAGCAGTGGACATTATGAAGCGCGCGGGGACGCAGTTTCCGGATGACATTAACGTCCCGCTCCTCCTTGGCGGCTACTTCAGAGACACGGGTCGCCCCAACCAGGCACGTGCACAGTTTGAGGATGCGCTTGGACGCGCACGCACCATCGGCGACGTCACGCTTATGCAAAACATAACCAACGAGTTGGCACGCATCCCATAACATGTTCAGCCCTGAGTTTTTTAAGTTCTTGACCGCTTTTACCCTCATTATTGCGGTTGCGTTTGCGCTCCTTGTCTACCTTAATGGTGGCGTGGTAGGATAGCCCTACGCACGACTTGAGACAGTTGGCATCCCGAGAGGGAAGAAGTCCGGCCGAGGTCGCTCTCCATCGTGCCCCCACTAGTTACTAGTGGTTACTCTAACTGTAGAATCTATGGCAATTACAAAACAAAAGAAAGTTGAAATCGTAGCAAACGCTACCGCAACCCTCACGGGTGCGGTGTCGGCTGCGTTTGTGAGTTTCACCAAACTCACCGTGGCAGAGGTCAATGAGATGCGCGCCGCACTTCGTGCCGAAGGGGTCAAGTACACCGTCGTCAAGAAGACGCTTTTAAAGCGCGCACTCCAAGACATCAAGACAACAGGCGATGTCCCTGAGATGCCTGGCGAGATTGCTATGGCAGTCCTTCCAAAAGGAATGGGTACTGACGTTACGGCGCCTGCGCGCGGTGTTCAGGCGTTCGTTAAGAAGTTTAAAGAGAAGTTGGTGTTTGTTGGTGGCGTTATTGACGGGGCATTCCTCTCAGCCGCTGACACCAAGGCAGTTGCAACTATTCCACCAGTACCAGTACTGCGCGGCATGTTTGCTAATGTCATCAACTCGCCGATCCAGCGCTTTGCGATCGGACTCGCTGAGGTAGCAAAAATAAAATAGTACTACTAACACTCATAACAACATATGGATCAGAATCAGATAATTGACGCTGTTGAGAAGATGACGGTCATGGAGCTCAACGCGCTCGTCAAAGCAATTGAGGAAAAGTGGGGTGTCTCTGCGACTGCCGTTGCAGCCGCAGGCCCTGCAGCTGCAGCTGACGCAGGTGAGGTAAAGTCGACCTTCAACGTGAAGCTTGTTGACGGAGGCGCATCAAAGATCGGTGTCATTAAGGTAGTCAAGGAGGCGCTCGGTCTCGGTCTTAAGGAGGCAAAGGACCTCGTTGACGGTGCACCTGCAGTGCTCAAGGAAGGTTTGAAGAAGGAGGACGCAGACGCACTCAAGGCAGCAATCGAGGGTGCGGGCGGCAAGGTGGAACTCGCCTAACTTCACAAACACAAAAAGTGTGTTAACAAAATCCCCACCAGGTGGGGATTTTGTTTTTTGTGCGTGTGGCACGTACAATATGCTAAGTATGTTCCAAGAAATTGCACGACTCTTTACCACACCGCTTCGTATCAAAGTACTCAAGTTTTTTGCCCTTCAGCCCGAAACCCGCTACACCGTCACCCAAGTTGCCGCGGCGCTCCAAGGAAACAAGCACGCTGTTGCCGCAGAGGTGCGCGCGCTCGAGCGCTCTGACATACTGGTGACGCGCGCAGACCGCACTGCGCGTACCTATGCATGGAACGGCTCGTATCGGATAGCGGACGCGATACAGCGCTTTGCAATAGACGCAACAACTCCGACTGATGACGTATTGGGCAAGGCATTCCGTCCACTCTCGCCGTCGTTGGTTGTCGCAGCGGGCATGCTTGCAAACGAAGAGCGGGGAACCGTTGACCTACTTATAGTGACGCGTCGCCCCAAAGATCAGCGCATCGCAAAAGTGGTAAAGGTGCTTGAGGCTACCACGGCGCTCCCCGTGAGATACGCGGTTATGAGTGTGTCGGAGTATCAGGCACGTAGGGAAGGGTATGACCGTTTGCTGCGCGACATCTTTGACTTTAAGCACCGCGTTATCTTAGGGAAAGTCTAGGTTTTTTTGACCCGGTCGGTACTGCACACCCCCCATTAGGGCCTGGGGGGTAGGTGGTAGTATGGTAGGAGGGCCGGGGTCCGGCCTCTATTATAAAAATTTTAGTATTGTAACGACCCTCATGCTTATTCAAACATGGGCTGATGTACTCACTGCATCGTTCCAGAATCTCTGGTACGGCGTCGTTGGGACCATCCCAAACATTGTTGTCGCAGTTATTATTTTTGTCGTCGGTTGGCTCATCGGCTCAGCTCTCGGCAAAGTAGTTGAGCAGGTAGTAAAGAGCCTCAAGCTCGATGCAGCACTCAAGAACACAGGACTTAACTCTGTTGTTGAGCGCGCAGGATTTACCCTCAACTCGGGGATGTTCCTCGGCATGCTTATCCAGTGGTTTGTCATCATCGGCTTTTTGGTGGCGTCACTCGATGTGCTCGGACTCCAGCAGGTCAACGCGTTCCTTGCTGATGTGGTACTCTCGTACCTCCCACAAGTCATCGTCGCAGTTATCTTTATCATCGCTGGTGCCTTGCTCGCCGAGCTTGCACGTGACGTCGTCACGGGCGCTGCTCGCGCCGCAGAGGTAAAGTCAGCCGGCTTTGCAGGTTCAGTTGCGCGCTACGCAATTTGGATCTTTGCAATCCTCGCCGCACTTGATCAACTCCAGGTTGCACAGGCATTTGTGCAAACCCTGTTTACCGGTATCGTGGTCGCAATCTCACTTGCGCTCGGTCTCGCGTTTGGCCTTGGTGGACAAGACGCTGCCGCTCGCTACATCGAAAAGATGAAGAGCGACATGAGTCACAAATAGTTCGTTCTTACGACTATGTAAAAACCGCCCCTTTCGGGGCGGTTTTTATTAACACTGCTAGACAGTTTGTGATGAGGCAAAGCGGAACCCAAGGTAACTGAGTAATGCGGTGATACATGCGATTTCTGTGTACTCTACCTCGCTGTTCAATAGATCGGTGAGAGGGTTATATATACCATTTTCGTTTAGATCAACCCCAAGTAAGGCGAGTGTAAGACCTAAATAAAGGCACCCACTACCAATCCCCTTTTCTCTCTCAGTTAAGTTCCTCATAGTCTAATTATAGCATATTCTAATTATTAATCAATATGTGTGCTATCGGTGGATAAAGGGTGAATAAAGCCCCAACCTAAGCCCTAGACTAAATGCTTGACACGGCAATTTGGGGGGAGTATACTCTCTTTAGTTTATGAGTATGGTAACTAAGACACCTCAGCGGTAACTGGTCTACCTGTGTTGGGTACCCAGACCGCAGAACGCGGTCTTTTTTTATCCTCATAAACAGCTCGTTGACAATTTGCATCACAACACAAAAACACTGAGCAAGTGTTAGCAAATAACATTGAAGTGAATCGTTAAGTGGTTTTCAGACTTCCCCTGGGAGTCTGAAGGGTGTATGGTGGATGCCTTGACTTTGTACAGCGATGAAAGACGCAGCGGTCGGCGATACGCTTCGGGGAGGTGACGAGCAACCTTTGATCCGGAGATTTCTGAATGGGGAAACCCTGTATGAGCAATCGTACAACTCCAACAGTATTGGTGGAGAGCATACCTCGGGAAGTGAAACATCTCAGTACCGAGAGGAAAAGAGACTAACGCATGGCGATCTTTACGCTGGGCAGCTGATGCTGCCACTCAGCGTTAAGATCGTCTCAGCATTCCCTTAGTAGCGGCGAGCGAAAGGGGAGAAGCCCAAACCTATCTGAGCAATCGGATGGGGGTTGTAAGGCGATGACGTTGCATTTATGCAAGAGGAGTTACAAAAGTACTTCATAGAAGAATTGGCTGGAAAGCCAAGCCCTAGAGGGTAATAGCCCCGTAGTCGAAATGTCGTACTCTCTTTTGTCATCGATCTTGAGTAATCCGAGACATGAATAGCTTGGATGAATCCGGCGGAACTAACCGCCAAGGCTACATATGTACAAAGATCGATAGTGAACCAGTACCGTGAGGGAAAGGTGAAAATAAGTCCGGAAGGACAGTGAAATAGTACTGAAACCATACATCTACAAAGAGTCGAAGAGGATTTATTCCTCGACGGCGTGCCTATTGAAGAATGAGCCGGCGAGTCTACGCACACGGCAGGCTAAGGGCGAGAGCCTGGAGCCGAAGGGAAACCGAGTGTGAATAGCGCGTTCGTCGCGTGCGTAGGACCCGAAGCGGGGTGAGCTTACCATGAGCAGGGTGAAGTTCGTCGAAAGACGGATGGAGGCCCGAACCATATGATCGTGTAACGTCTGTGGATGACTTGTGGTAAGGAGTGAAAAGCTTACCGAACTCCGTAATAGCTGGTTCTCTCCGAAACAGCTTTTGGGCTGGCGTCCGATGTTCCCCATGGGGGTAGAGCACTGGAAGGAACAAACAGGGAGAAATCTCGTTGTTCCTATCAAACTCCGAATACCATGGATTAAGAATCGGGCAGTTAGACGATGGGGGCTAAGCTCCATACGTCGAGAAGGGAAGAGCCTAGATCTCAAGTTAAGGTCCCTAAATCCGAGCTAAGTGCATCTTAAGGAAGTGAAGACTCGTAAACAGTGAGGATGTTGGCTTAGAAGCAGCCACCATTTAAAGAAAGCGTAACAGCTCACTCATCGAGAGTCCTTGCGCCGTAGATAATCGGGGCTAAGCACGGTACCGAAACTGAGGAATGGATATGGATCCGTCCGTATCCTTTGGTAGGAGAGCGCTCGCAATCGCACTGAAGGTAAAGGGGTGACCCATACTGGAGCATTGCGAGGTGAGAATGCCGGCACAAGTAACCACAATGCAGGTGAGACCCCTGCACGCTGAAAGACCGAGGTTTCCTTCGCAACGGTGATCGACGAAGGGTTAGTCGGGCCTAAGGGGATGGCGAACGCCGCACCCGATGGACATACGGTTAATATTCCGTAACCTTGTATATATGCTATGGAGTGACGAAGGGTTGTACGTATCGCGCACAATTGGATGTGTGTGGATGCCATGAGGAGGCTGCATAGGAAAATCCGTGCCGCACTACTCCGAGTGGTGTCCCAATGGTACTCGTCAGAGTACCAGAGGATACCGAGCACGCTTCCGAGAAAACCTTCTACGCGCTAAATGTATATGAGTCCGTACCGCAAACCAACACAGGTGGTCAGCTCGAGTAGAGTAAAGCGAACGAGTGAGAGGTCCTCAAGGAACTCGGCAAAATAGCGGCCGTAAGTTAGCGATAAGGCCTGCCCCGATGAAACACTCGGGGCCGCAGCGAAAGATTCCCTAGCGACTGTTTACCTAAAACACAGCTCCCTGCGAACTCGTAAGAGGATGTATAGGGGGTGACGCCTGACCGATGCCAGAAGGTCAACTATGGTTGGTGAGATTATATCAAGCTGGACTATATAAGCCCTGGTGAATGTCGGCGATAACTATAATCGTCCTAAGGTAGCGTAATTCCTTGTCAGGTAAGTTCTGACGTGCACGAATGGCGTAACGACTGGGGAACTGTCTCGAGGACTTGCTCGGTGAAAATACAATACCGGTGAAGATGCCGGTTACCTGCAGTTAGACGAAAAGACCCCAGAAGCTTTACTGTAGCTTCGTATTGGGAGTACGATTATCATGCGTAGCATAGATGGGAGAGGTTGAAGTATCGGTTTCGGTCGATATGGACTCGTCAGTGAAATACCATTCTTGATCGTTGTACTTTCTAACCTCGTGACAATACACGGGAGACAGTGCGTGGCAGGCAGTTTGAGTGGGGCGCTCTCCTCCTAAAAAGTAGCGGAGGAGCCTATAAAGGTTCGCTAGGCGCGTATGGAAAACGTGCCGGTCGTGTAATGGCACAAGCGAGCTTAACTGTGAGACATAAGCGTCGAACAGACACGAAAGTGGAGCATAATGAACCGATAGTCCGCATTAGATGCGGCTAGAGATTATCTGACAAAAGTTACTCTGGGGATAACAGGCTAGTTCCGCCCAAGCGTCCATAGCGACGGCGGAGTTCGGCACCTCGATGTCGGCTCACCACATCCCGGAGCTGGAGAAGGTTCCAAGGGTTTGGCTGTTCGCCAATTAAAGTGGTACGCGAGCTGGGTTCAAACCGTCGTGAGACAGGTTGGTCTCCTATCTACTGCAGGCGTGGATTTTTGAAGAGAGTCATCCTTAGTACGAGAGGACCGGGATGAACTGACCTCTGGTCTGTCAGCTCTGGCGCCAGCCGGATTGCTGAGTAGCTATGTCGGGAACGAATAACCGCTGAAAGCATCTAAGCGGGAAGTCGCCTCTAAGATTAGAAATCGTTAAGGACCCTGAGAGATGATCAGGTTGATAGGCGTTAGGTGTACGCACAGCAATGTGTTGAGCCGAGACGTACTAATTATCCGATCTCCCTGGGGAAGTGTGAAAACCATACGACTCACACGCCAGTGTTTTTTGTGATGCAAATTGAAAGACGAGCGCACGGCATTGAGTGCTGTGTCTTGGTGGTTTGGCGAGAGGGTCACACCTGTTCCCATTCCGAACACAGCAGTTAAGCCTCTTAGCGGCGATGATACTCCGAAAGGGGGAAAGTAGCTAGCCGCCAGGACAGAGCACTCAATAACAAAACAGAGCACCGTTCGGTGCTCTGTTTTACTATGATTGACAAAAAGTGTTTTATGGTATAATATGCATTTATGGGTCGCAGGAATAACAATATTGATTCGATTGTTGGTGCCAGCACCTTAGGTTCACTAGTTATTTTAGGTGCTGGAGGTTTTGGGTATCTTGCTGCGCTTACAAGTCGTGAGTCTGGTGTGCCGCTCCCCGAACTAGAAAGTTTTTCTGAATACCTTTTAACGATTGGCGGTGTTGGAGTTATTGTAACATTTTTGATTGAGTTGCTTATTCGTGTTCGCAGATAAGTGTTATGGGACTTGTTGGTAACACTGGAGAGAGACGGGCTACAATTGCACTCGCAAAGAGTGGCCTTGCCGGTCTAGTACTTGCTGCAGTAGGGATAGGAGGGTGGTATGCACTTGACGGCGAGTTACCGCAGTATGAAGAGTATGCATATATTGGTCTCCCGTCATTTTTTGTTTGGCTCGTATATACGTGGTTTATCATAAAAGGTGTTTCAGACGATTCGTTTAGTAAGGGTGTAGAGGATTTCCGACAGTCTCTGTAGTTGGTTGACAGCGCATTGCGGCGCGCTATCGTTTTGGTATGCCGCCAGAAAGAAAGAAGTTGTTTCAACGCACACTGTACTCTGGTTGGGTAGGAGTGTCAGGATTACTAGTATGTGTGGTGAGCGGCAGTTTGTGGTCAAGTGAGTATTTTTTTGATGCGTCGGTGCCTGAATTAATCAGGCAGTACAGTGGTCCACTAGCACTTCTGGGTGTAGTTGTTGCTGTTGTGGGATTGTCTATAGCATACAGATCAACCAAAACAGCGCAGGAGAGAAACCTGCTCTAGTGCTCGTCCATAGACATAGTTTTGCTATACTCCGTACATGAGTTGGGCAGGGCAGCGGCGGGCTGGAATTGCGTTTGGAATCGTGGCAGTTTTCGCGTCCCTCACTGCACTTTCCTGGTACCTATTTATCTACGAACCACCATCGTGTTTTGATGGTATACAAAATCAAGACGAGTTGGGTATGGACTGCGAGGGTGTCTGTGCGCGCATGTGTGTCGCTCCTCGGACGGATGCACTTTGGACTCGTGCGGTTAAGACCGCTGACGGTGTGTACCACGGCGTCGCGCTCGTTAAAAATCCACTCCCAAATGTTTCAGGCACTGATTTGGCGTACGTGCTGTCACTCTATGATCGCGGCAACATTCTGGTTGCGGAGCGGCGCGGTACACTTGCACTTTCGCCTGGCGAGACGCGCATTGTCTTTGAGCCTAATGTTATTACGGGCGAGCGTATTCCGGTCAGAGCACTCCTCAAGATCGACGGCGGTGTATGGGAGCGGAGCGAGGCGCTGCAGAGTACTATCCGTATGCGTTTAGGGGAACTATCTGAAGAGACACGCACACTGACTGCAGAGTTAGAAAATTTGACCGCATCTCCTATTGAGCATGTTATTGCGACTGCTCTCCTCTACGACAGCGAGGGTGTCCTGGTTACTGCGTCCGAAACGCGCCTCGATGTTTTGCCTGCGCGCGGCCGTTACGAGGCGACATTTACCTGGCCAGAGCCATTTGAGCGCCCAGTAGTTACCTCAGACGTTATTGTGCGCACCGATGCACGTCCTTAAAAGTACTGACTGGGTATTGCTGCTCGCGGCACTCCTTATATCTGCAGCGGGCCTCATCTCAATGATGAGTTTCTCTGGCGAGACCGGGTTTGCGGGGCGCCAAGCACTGTGGCTTACGGTTGGTGTCGCATCGTTTTTCTTCGTCTCCTTTCTTGATCTCAGATTCTTGCGACGTACGGAGGCAGTTGTCGTGGTGTATGGCGTAGCGGTCCTGTTGCTCTCACTCCTCTTTGTATTCGGTTCGGTATTTGGTGGTGCGCAAGGGTGGTTTAACTTTGGTGCGTTCGCACTCCAGCCTGCTGACCCTGCAAAACTTGCACTCATTCTTGTGCTCGCAAAATACTTTTCGCGTCGCCACATCGAGATAGCACGTCTGAGGCACGTCATTGTCTCGGGTGCGTACGCTTTCGTTATTATTGCGCTCCTCTTTTTCCAGCCCGACTTCGGGTCGGCCGCTATTGTCGCAGGGCTTTGGCTTGGCGTGGTGCTCATCGCGGGGATTCCCGTTCGCCACATCGCGTTCTTGGCTGGACTCTCGCTTATCGCAGGGCTCTTCTTATGGAACTTCGGCCTCGCCGACTATCAAAAGACGCGCGTGATGACGTTCCTCCATCCACTTGCGGACATTCAGGGCTCTGGGTACAACGCATTTCAGTCAACCGTTGCGGTAGGGTCTGGCGGACTGTTTGGACAGGGGATCGGGTATGGGACGCAGTCGCGACTTCAATTCTTGCCACAGCACGAGACCGACTTTATTTTTGCATCATTTGCGGAAGAGTGGGGGTTTGTCGGTGTATGCCTTCTGTTCGTGCTCTTTGGGGCAGTACTCTATCGCTTGGTCGATAACGCGCGGCGCGGCGAGACCAACTTTGAGTCACTCTTTGCCTTGGGCGTCGCGGTGCTCATTATGGTGCACGCCACCGTGCACATCGGAACA
>JAMNXM010000019.1 GCA_023653145.1 Minisyncoccota bacterium
CGGTCAGTGCTCCTCATCGAGAAAAACAAACGTCTCGGTACGAAACTTAGTATCTCCGGCGGTGGTCGCTGCAACATAACAAATGCCGAGTACGATGTGCGGGCGTTGCTTGCGCACTACGGCGACGCAGCTGAATTCCTATACTCGCCATTTGCACAGTTTGGTGTGCGAGAGACGTTTGATTTTTTTGAGTCGCGTGAGGTACCGCTCAAAGTTGAGGCTCGCCAGCGTGCATTCCCAGTTTCTGATCGCGCAGAGGATGTTGTTGATGCACTTGAAGCGTATTGCACCAAGGGTCGAGTTGATGCGCGCCTCAACACTGCTGTGGTTGGTATTTATAATACTGAGCGCGGGTTTGAAGTAGGTACTGAGCGCGAAACATTCTTGGCGCACTCAGTCATACTCGCAACAGGTGGTGTGTCACATCCTGAGACCGGCTCTACGGGCGACGGTTTCGCCTGGCTTACGGCACTTGGACACACGGTAGCAAAGCCAACGCCAACTATAGTGCCGCTTAAAACTGCTGACCGTTGGATACACGAGTTAAAGGGAGTCACACTCCCCAATGTTAAATGTACGTTTTTTGCCGAAGGACGCAAAGCGCACACGGTGCGCGGCGACATACTCTGCACACACTTTGGACTTTCGGGTCCGACCATACTGAATAGTGCACACATCATCGATGACCTTTTGTATGAAGGAGTTGTGAGTGCCAAGATTGACCTATTTCCTGACCTTGACTTGGGAGCGCTTGATGCTCGCATGCTTGCATTATTTGACGAGCACAAAAACAAGACGCTCAAGAACGCTCTTAAAGAATTGTTGCCTGATGGCGTGTCGCGCGGCATTTTGCTCCTCACGGACATAGACCCCGAGTACAAAGTGCACTCGCTTCCGCGCGATGAGCGCAAACGCATTGGCGCGCTCCTCAAGGCGCTCCCGGTCACGGTGCTTGGACTCATGGGGTTTGATAGGGCAGTCATAGCGGACGGCGGCGTACCGCTGTCTGAAATAGACACACGCACCTTTGAGTCGCGTACCGTTAAGAACCTCTACATCACAGGTGACCTCCTCCACATCAACCGCCCATCCGGTGGGTACTCGCTCCAACTCTGCTGGACGTCAGGTTTTGTTGCTGGGGAGAGTGTGTAGTATGTGCATATTGACAAATGCGTGTAAATAAATTATAATTAAGAAATGAGTATTAGTTTTAGATTTGAGCAAAGCGCGACCAAACCCTTGGTTTCAGGGGCCTTAAATACGATTTGCGCATTAGCATTTTTAGCAGCGGATCCATATGTCAACGGTCTCTATGACATAAATGAGGATTTGCTAAACCAAGAAGTTGAGTTGAGTGAAGTTGCGGTACTCTTTATGCTATTTGCGCTGTATAGTTTTGCTCGCTTACGAGTTGGTATTGAATCCACAGACGGAGAACGAGGCTCAACAATTGCAGTGACACGTCCGAAGTCCGCGTAAATTGCTAGATAGATTTTCTAGTGTGT
This sequence comes from Minisyncoccota bacterium, assembly GCA_023653145.1. Classification (GTDB taxonomy): domain Bacteria; phylum Patescibacteriota; class Minisyncoccia; order Phycocordibacterales; family Phycocordibacteraceae; genus Phycocordibacter. The sequence continues at coordinate 1,506 of JAMNXM010000019.1, forward strand.
AACGAATTAGTTTAGAAAGCCGGGATTGCGTACTCAAACTAATCTACTGGCGAGGGCTGGGCAAGCGCTATAATGAAGGCATGAAATTTTTTGCGCACTACTACAAAGAAGTAGGCGTTGCAGCACTCCTGTTTGCAGTGCCATTTTTTATTCCGCACCTAGGGGTTACAGATAACGGGGGTGTGCTCATTACTGCGGTATCAACCCTGTTTGCTATAGTCGTTGGCTTTTTTATCGCTGACGCGATGTCAAACTATTTACGTTTGCAAACACTTATTGCGCTTGAGAATGGGACCCTCATTGCACTTGCACACGCAGCCCGAGAGATTTCTGCAACGCTTCACCCGACGCTCCATGACGCTATCGACAAATACCTCATTGCGCAGCTCAATGCTGACTCGCTCAATCATATTCTGGATACAGAAGAGGAGATGCGAGAGATAGTGCGCCAAACTGATGTACTGATTCGTGGTTCTCAGATGGATACGCGCTGGGAGTCAACTCATCACATGCTCAAAACAATCCATGTCGCACGGCAAGAGATTGCACTCGTTGCAAAAGCAAACCTTTTAACTCCGCACTGGGCAATCCTTGCGATCCTGTCGGGACTCTTGATGCTCACCATTTTGTCAGTGCGCGACGGATCACTCCTCCTGAACATCATCGGTGGACTCATGATGGTGGGGAGCTACAGTGTTCTGATACTCCTCAGAGAAGTGGATAGCAATCGACTCTTGGAACAGAAGCTGTCATTTGAAAACCCTATCGAAGTTTTTAGCGCACTTGACCGACCCCCGTTTTTTCCTCATTTTGCCGACCCTCGCGTCTATCGACCTGGGCGCGACGGTACGTGTCGTGTTGGCACCAAACCTGGCTCTGTAAAGCCGTATACAGTGGTTATACTGTAGTTCGTTCCACTGCTTGACATATGCACTATATCTGTGCTACTTTACAACATGAAAAACAAAGGCCTAGAAGGATTTTTATTTACAGTAGGGGCATCCTTTTGTGCTTTCACTGGAAATAACATGCTCGAGTCAGGTCGGGCAAGCGATGCAGAAATTAAGCAAATCTGGGCGGATGTCTACGCAAGCAAAGACGGTATCCAACATTTGTTGGACAACCGTCAGAAGCTTAATGACTTGGGGGATTTAGAGGCGCTCTATTATGTTGCTAGCGGTGGTCTTTTTGGGATAGCAGCATTGATGGGATTACTTGCATTAGTCTCGTTCGCAAAGGCTAAATAATGCAAGCGGGTGTCAAACCGCCCCAAGGGCGGTTTTTTAATCCACTACAGTCACGGGAGTACCGAGTGGCGTCCATTCGTACAGGTTACGTGCCGCTATGAGTGGCAGGTTGACGCACCCGTTTGACCACTCGCTCCCAAACTCGTCATGCCAGTATGCGCCGTGTATGGCACCACCCTCCTCAGTAAAATACATACCCCAAGGGACGCCAGGTAAGTCGAACTCTTTTTCCGTCAGTCCTGGGATCGGTCCTTGCATGTAGCGGCTCGGCGTTTTTTTGAAAATAGTAAACGTGCCGCGTGGCGTTGGTGTTAACTCGCGTCCTGTCGAGACCGGGACTGCCAGGAAGAGCGTGTCACCTTCATAGGCATAGAGTTTTTGTTCTGAGCGATCAATAACAATCCGTTTCGTGGTAGTTGCAGTAGTAGTACTTAAGAGTTCCGTGCCAGTGTCCGTAAAGTGTCGCACCAAGTCTGAGCGGACATACCATGTGCCATCTTTGCGCTCTGGGTAGCGGAGCCACTCATTAAACTCGACTTGGTACCACTCGTGTCCATCAGCACTCACCGTTGTGCTACTCACTGCGAGTACGACACCACTGCGCAACTGCTTTTGTACGTCTGCAGTAGTGGTTGGCGCGCTCCGCGCAACAACGCAGGTGCCGCTGTAATCTTTCGCGCAACTGTCGAGCACTTCGATGTAGTGGTTGAGGGTTACAGGACGTACCACTGCGTTCTCAGGTGCTTTGTGGGGTGGCGTTGCGGGCAGTTCATCTGCGCTCGTGATAGCCCAAGATCCGATGCCGAGGGCAACTAAGAGGCTAGTAGCAAAATAGAGTTCCGAGCGCATGTGTGGCTAGTGTACACAGTACGCGCCTTTTGCGCTACCGTGTACGTATGGTCACTCGTTTACTATTTTTTCTTGGCGCGATTGGTGTATTCGTTTTACTGCTTGTGTTAGTTGCACCGTACCTCATGCGCATAGCGTTTGAGCCGACCCCGTCATCGATACCAGAAGTAAAAGAAAAGCCCTTTGGTGCAATCCAAACCGTAGCGCAGGGACTTTCAGTACCGTGGGAGTTAGTGTTTTTACCGGGTGGCGACATGCTCGTGACGACACGCGGTGGACAACTCTTGCGCATTGGGCTCAATACCAAATCCATAGATGTTCCTGATGTTGCTGCAGTAGGAGAGGGTGGACTCTTGGGACTTGCGCTCCACCCAAACTTTGCGGATAACCAATGGATCTATCTCTATCGCACTACGCTTCGCAGTGGTGAGTACATAAACCAAGTGGTGCGGTACGAACTTAATGGACTCACACTCACTAATGAGCAAGTAGTACTAGACGGCATTCCGGGCGCGCGTAACCACAACGGCGGCCGTATCGCGTTTGGTCCTGACGGATACCTCTATGTGGGTACCGGAGACGCTGGCGTCCCTCAGTCGGCACAAGACACGCAAAATCTTGCAGGCAAGATTTTGCGTGTTGCAGACGACGGGTCAGTACCAACAACTAATCCGTTCAAAAATGCGGTGTACTCGTACGGGCACCGGAACGTGCAAGGACTTACCTGGGACGCTGAAGGACGCCTCTTTGCTACTGAGCACGGGCGCTCTGGTTTGAGTTCTGGAAACGACGAACTAAATCGCATCACTGCAGGAGGAAACTTTGGGTGGCCAACGTACGAGGGTGCCGATGCTCCGCCTGGCAGTAACGCACCAGTCTTAACCTCTGGCCCCGACGAGACGTGGGCACCATCTGGGCTCGCGTACAGTAACGGCCACGTAGTCTTTACTGGTCTTCGAGGACAGTCGCTCTATGCTGCATCTGTTACTCAAATAGGTGCAACTAATCTCCGCGCCTTTTATCGCAATGAGTTTGGACGGTTACGTACTGTGGTCGTCGGTCCAGACGGAGCGCTCTACTTGGTTACCAATAATACCGACGGACGAGGTGACCCCGGCGCAACTGACGATCGCATCATCAAGGTGCGCCCTGATTTTCTTTAGTACTTAGTTACTGATTGCGGGCGCGTAGTGGATGTACGTGCGGTCAGTGAGTTGGCGCATGAGAAAGTCGACAAAGTCTTCGCGTGTAATGAATGGCCACCAGATAGGTGCCCCAAACGCTCCTGTTACAACGCGTCCAGTAGCTGGACTCTGAGAGAGAAGCGGTATACGAACTAAGGTCCAGTCGAGCCCCGACTCGCGCACGAGTGTCCCGACCGTCGCTATGTCCTCGCTCCCTTTGTTGATTATGAGCCTGACGATACGGATGAGTGTTTCAAATACAAGTGTCGGTTTATCAGCCTTATCGCGCACGGTTGGCGTCCCGAGCGCTATGAGTCTTTTAACTCCTCGTACTTTCATCGATGCAATGATAAGTCGATACGCAGGTGCAAAAATGAGTGTGTCCTGGTACCCACCTGGTCCCATAACAGAGACCACGGCATCAGCACCTTGTATTGCAGCATCTATTTTGTCTGCCTCAGTTAAGGAGCCCGCAACAACGGTAAGGTGCTCATGAGGTGTTATTTTTTGAGGTGAACGCGCATAAGCGGTGATCGTGTGACCCTCTGCGAGAGCACGTTCCAAGAATAGTTTTCCAACGTGTCCTGTTGCTCCAAATACCGTAATACGCATCGCTTCAGTATACACAAACACTCTTAGAGTATACTGAGCGCATGAACACATACACCGCATGGAGGATAGCCGGTGTTGCAGTACTTGGGGCAGTGCTCCTGTTCGCCTACTCCGACATGTCGCCTTCAGTCACGTCAGAGGCGGACCGAAAGTTTATAGAAGAGATGATTCCGCACCATGAGGGTGCAATCGCCATGGCTGAGATAGCACTCGTGCGCTCGACAAGTTCAGACGTGCTCGCGCTCTCGCGAGGCATTATTGAGGCGCAAACCAAAGAGATTAACGACATGCGCACGTGGTACCGCGCATGGTTCGGTGTAGAGGTTCCAGAGGGCGGCGGCGCGATGCACGGCATGCATGGTGCGATAGAGATGCGTGGGATGGAGGGGGACCTCGATGCGCTTGTTGGAGCAGAGAACTTTGACCGCGAGTACTTGTCGCAAATGATAGTGCATCACGAGATGGCGGTCATGATGGGCAGAATGCTTGCAGTGAGCACTGAGCGCACGGAAATGCGCGCACTTGCAGACACCATAGTCGCATCCCAAACCAAAGAAATTGAGATGATGATAAGTTGGCTCTCCGTGCTAGAGTGAGGGGAGTGAAAGTCTCTCCACTTGCAAAGGTGCAGATCCTCCGTCAAGGTGGGTTGTTTGTCGCGTATTCTCATGCGCTCGACATCGCAACGACAGGGAAGTCAGAGACCGATGCGCGTGCCAAGTTTCAGACTGTGGTAGACCTCTGCACCAAAGGTGGTGTTCCAAAGTCTGGTATTTGCAACAAACTCATGTCTCTTGGATGGACCCAAAAGTCAAAGCGTTGGTCACCTCCTGAACCGAAGGCCCGTGTCAAGCGAGTCGAGTAGGATGGTACACTATGAGTATTAGTAGGCTAAATTTTAATGTATGTCAGAAGAATCTGATGAGGTAGGAGGGGGCGCATCTGCGACGTGCACCATGTGCGACCACAAGACGCACGACACGAAGACGTGCGACATGGAGGGCTGCGATTGTGGTACACCTGAGGAATAATAGTTATTAATTTTTTCGTATGCTTTCACACATTCAAATGTCATGGGCGGCGTCATTTGCTGACGTTGGACCACTCGTTACTCGCGTAGTTGTCGGTATTATTTTTCTCGTGCACGGCCTCCAGAAGGTTGGCATGGGAGTAGGAGGAACTGCAGGATTTTTGGAATCGCTCGGACTCCCATTCGCGACAGTACTTGCAGTACTCCTTATCATTGGCGAGGTCGTCGGTGGTATCGCGCTTATTCTTGGTGTTATGACACGTTTTTGGGCAGCAGTAGGAGTTATCATCTCTCTCGTCGCGCTGTTTAGTGTACACTTCGCAAAGGGCTTTCTTGCATCAAACGGTGGGTACGAGTTTATCTTGCTCATTGGTGCAGTAATGCTTTCGCTCGTCGTAATGGGCGCAGGTAAATACTCTGTTGACCGCCAGATAGGGCTTTAATCTCTATGAAGGTAATTATTGGAGCTATTCTTGCAGCAGTTGTGATTGGCGGTGGGTGGTATGTCATGCAGATGCCTACGGCAACAGTTCTTGCACCTGAGACAAGCCAAGCACCAGTCGTTGATGAGACGCAGGGAGGTGCAGCGGGCACGATGCCTGAAGGCGCCCCTGCACCAGAGAACGACATGGTTGGGGGTGATGCTGTTCCAACGACTGTTGACTCATTTACACTCGCGCAAGTTGCTACACATGCTACAGCGGAGAGTTGCTGGTCAGTCGTGAACGGAAACGTCTACGACCTCACGAAGTGGATACCTCTCCACCCTGGAGGCGCATCAAAAATCAAGGCAATGTGTGGTAAGGATGCGACTGCATCGTTCACCGGGAAGCACGGAGGGCAAGAGGCTCCTGAGAAAACACTTGCAAGCTACAAAATAGGAGTGCTGGCTCGTTAGTATGGAAGAGGTACATCTCGCGGTACTACTACTCACGGTGGTCGCCATAGTGTGGGCAGACCACCTGGGGTTTCAGTACTTTCGAGGTACCCGGCAGACACTGCCCGCGCACGTAGTGCGCGGGCTTCATGTTGCTGTTGCGGTCGGTCTCGCGGGGATGATTGGCACGGGTGCATGGATGGCACTCGACCGGTGGGGATACCTTTCGACACAACCAGTCTTCTGGCTCAAACTTTTCTTCGTTGGTGTGTTAGTTGTAAATGCACTTTTTATTACACGGCTTATGCAAAAGGCAACGCATACACCATTTGCATTACTGCTCCCACAAGAGCGCATCGTCCTGTTTGTAAGCGGCGCCCTGTCTACCATAGGGTGGGTGAGTGCTGCTGCCATAGGACTTTTCTTTCTCTAACGTATGCCACGTCCATTTTCTGCAACGTACTTTAAAAGCTTCGTTTTTGGCGTAGAGGATTCTTTGGTTTCGACAGTTGGACTGCTCTCTGGTGTTGCGCTTGCGGGCGTATCGTCTGGCACCGTCATACTGACTGGTATCGTATTGATTTTTGTCGAGGCGTTTTCAATGGCGGCGGGAGAGTTTTTGTCTGAGTCAGAGACCGAGGAGTATCAGAAGCAGGGCGAGGTCTCAAGTAACACCTCAGTTATTTCAAGCATCATTATGTTCTTTTCGTATCTCGTATCTGGTTTTATTCCTCTCGTCCCATACCTTGTTATTGCTGACGCTTCAGTAGCGCTCTACTACTCAGTCGGCATGTCACTTGGTGCGCTGTGCATACTGGGAGTGATCGGCGCATATATTTCTCGCACTTCATATCTGAGGCATGCACTGCAGATGGTACTTATTGGAGGTGCTGCTATAGCGGTCGGTATCATTGCAGGTCAAGTGGTCGGAGTCTAGCCGTATACTGGGTGTGTGGAGTACGACGTACTGATTCAGCGAGCACGGCAGGGAGACACAGGCGCGTTTGATGCTTTGTATCGTTTGTTGTATGCACCACTCTTCCGCTTCGTACTGATGCGCATGAAGGACCGAGAACTTGCTGAAGACGTTACCCAAGAAACGTTTGTCGTTTTTGTGCAGCACCTCAAAACGTTTGGGAGTGGCTCGCCACTTCCATACCTACACACAGTTGCGCGCAATAAAATTATTGATCACTTTCGTCGGCGCACGCCTGATGTAAATGATGATGCGCTGTGGGCGCTTGCGGACTCCGCGCCGACCCCCGAGGAGTCGGCGCGCCTAGGCGAGGAGGTGAGTGGTGTGTTTGTGGCACTCAAAACGCTCTCCTCAGCGGAAGCAGAGGTGGTGAAAGCGCGATACTTAGATGGGCTCACCACGGCTGAAGTCGCAACGCTTTTAGATAAGACGGAAGAGGCAGTGAGGCAACTTTTGTCACGCGGGATGCGGTCGTTACGTGCTTACTATGATGACGCCAATGACTGACCAGGAATTAGAAGCAAAACTCACACGGGTGGGTGGTACAACTGCACCTACGCGTGAGCGTTTGGCTTCGGTCCTTGGTCCGTCACGGGTGGTTTCGCCATGGACATACGTGCTCCGACCTATGGTTGGAGCACTGTGTGCCCTGGTGCTCGTGGTAGGAGGAGGGTCGTACCTTACTACAATGAGTACTCAGCCAGTGGTCTATGAAGACCCGATCGAAAGTTTCTCCCAGCTAGTTGCTGAAGACGCAGTACTAGCGTCCGAAGCACTCGCACTATTTGATGCAGATGTTGACGCACTGCTCACAAGTGAGGGTGATGTACTTTCAGACGAGTTTTTGGACGCCACGTTCTCGGCCGAGGGTATACTATAAGTAGGGTTCAGTTTATAAGTGATTAGTAACTATGAACAAAACAACAGCATTCGCAGCACTTATTGCAGTCCTGGTAGTTGCCGGGGGTGCATATTACACGATGATGCCAGGAGGAGCACCTGTGCTCTCGACCGGCACTCCACCAGCTGAAACTGGTGCTTTGCCTGGAGAGACCGGTGAGGTGACGACGAGTGCACCAGTACCGGCTGCCACTGACTCAATTGACGACTTTGCAGCTGCAATGCAAGCAGAACTTGCGGCGTCAGCCTCAGCAATCAAGGCACTCGACATGGATGTTGATGCATCAGTAGATAGCGTCGTTAATAGTGGTAATACAGTCTATGATCCAAGCACTCTCTAGTAAGTCATTCGTAGCAGTCGCACTTATTGCTTCGTTTATTGCGCCTTCAGTTGCGTTTGCAGAGGAGGCACAACGACCACGTGATGCTGTACGCGATCGCGTTGAGCAACGCGTTGACCAGCAGCGCGCAAACAAGGGTGTTGGTGGCCAAAACTTTTGTACCAATGTCGACAAGGCAGCTGCTCAGATTACCGAGCACATGGGCAAGCGCGAAACTGGCAAGATGGAGAAGCGCGACGTACGTGGCCAGAAGGTAGAAGATCGCCGCGGTATTAAGGACGGCAAACTTGATGATCGCCGTGATGATCGCGACGGTAACCGCACTGAACGCTATGACAAGCTCTTTGCACGCGCAACCACACCAGAGCAAAAGACCGCAGTTGAAACCTTTAAGTCAACTGTTGAGACTGCCGTAACAACTCGCCGCACGGCAGTCGATAAGGCAATTACCGACTATCGTACCGCGGTCGACGCGACACTCGCAGATCGCAAAGCAAAGGTTGATGCGGCGTGGGCGACGCTGAAGTCGTCTGTAGATGCTGCAATTGCAAAGGCAAAGGCAGACTGTGCAGCAGGCACTGACCCAGCATCAGTTCGTGAGACTATGCGTGCGTCAATCCAAAGCGCAAATGAGACCTTTAAAACTGCAGTCAAGCCAGCCGGCGATGCAGATGACAAGGTTAAAGCGCTCCGTGATACCCGTGACGCTGCAGTGAAGGCCGCAATGGACACCTTTAAGACCACATTTGACGCAGCATTGGCTACGCTCAAAAAGGCTCTTGGGGTCTAGTAGTTTGACTCACAAAAACCCGCACTAAATGTGCGGGTTTTTGTATGAGTGGCAGAGTTCAGGGATATCATCTATACTCAGAGTACTATGGTAGATGATACAGACGACATCGTACTTGAAGAGTCTACTGATGAAGGCGACACAGGTACACCTGAGCAAAAACTAAAAAAGCTCAGAGATAAACTGCGCGCTGCGCAGACCGAAGCCACAACTAACTTGGCGGGCTGGCAGCGTGCAAAAGCAGACTACGTGAATCTCATGAAGCGTATGCGCGATACCGATGCCGAACTCGGGCACAAAGGCACTGCACTTGCGCGTGACATTATTTCAGTCTTTGACTCAATTGAAGCGGCGGGACTTGAGTCGGTGCTTCGCCAACTAGACTCGACCCTCGAGCGCCATAGCATTGTGCGTTTTGCTCCACCAGTCGGAAGTTCGTTTGACCCAACAGTGGCAGAGGCGGTGGCGACAGTTGCAACGGAGGACGAGGCGTTAGATAATACTATTCACTCCGTCATGCAAAGTGGGTACGTACATGGCGAGCTAACGCTCCGCCCAGCACGCGTGTCGGTCTATCACAAACAGTAATACATTATTCATTCATTCTATAAACCATGAGTAAAATTCTGGGTATCGATTTGGGGACCACAAACTCGGCAGTCGCTATTATTGAAGGTGGGGAGCCACGTATTATTGAGAACGCAGAGGGAAACCGCACCACACCATCGGTGATCGCTCTCTCAAAGACTGGTGAGCGTCTCGGTGGACTGATTGCAAAACGCCAGGCGGTGACTAACCCTAAAAACACGATCTACCAGATCAAACGTTTTATTGGGCACACGTTCGACGAGTCGAGCGTAGAGAAGGATCGCAAAGCCGTACCGTTTGAAACACGTAAAGCAGAGAACGGCGGCATTGAGGTCAAGATGGGCGACGCGTGGTATCGCCCTGAGGAGGTGTCTGCGATGATTCTCCAGAAGTTGAAGCGCGACGCAGAAGCAAAGTTGGGTGAGACGATCACGCAAGCGGTGATCACGGTGCCTGCATACTTTAACGACTCACAGCGTCAAGCGACGAAGGACGCGGGCA
>JAMNXM010000020.1 GCA_023653145.1 Minisyncoccota bacterium
ATGAGGAGCGTTGCCGCCATGGTCGGGAGCACTGCGTTTTTTGCACCAAAGACTGGGATAGTGCCGCGGAGCGACTTTTGTCCCGCAAGACCGTCAATGACTAAGGATGGCATAGCGGGTATTGTAACGTACCAACGGCAAAAGCCGTATTTGATACACTTCCTGTATGTACACGGTCGAGGTGATGCCCATTCAACGCGGAGCACTCAGGGGCACACTGTCGTTCTTTAGTCGCGACGCCGTACCAGTCGGCTCCGTTGTTACCGCTCCGGTGCGCCGCCGCATGCTCCCGTGCCTTGTAGTCGCAGTAACTGATGTGCGCGAGCAGAAGTTGAGCCTCAAAGGAGCAGACTTTGCGCTCAAAAAGTTAGGCACGGCTTCGCCGCGACAACTATTTGGAGCAGACGTCATGGAGGCACTTTCTCGTACTGCACTGTGGCACGCGACGACGGTAGGTACGGTAGTGTCAGAACTTGTGTTTTCTGCACTCCTTATGAGTCCGCGAGTGCTCGCCACTCCGAAGAGTCGTACACGGACCGAGAGTGTCCCGCCGGAGGTGTTGGTACTTCAGGCCGAGCGCTCAGAGCGAGTCCAGGCATACAAAAATCTGGTCAGAGAGTGCTTTGCTCGTGACCGTTCCGTCGTTATAGTTGCGCCTACGATTGTTGAGGCAACGGAACTCTACGACACGCTCGCGCGAGGCATAGAGACTCAAACACACCTTGTGACGAGTCTCAAAGGTGCAACAGACATGCGGCGCACGTGGGACGCTGTGGCTGAGTCTTCTGCCCCACTCCTTCTTATCGGTACACCAGCAGTGCTGACCTTCCCTGTCGCACACCTTGATGCGCTTGTCGTCGAACGCGAGGCGGCGCGCACCTATGTGTCGCGCACGAACGTACGTCTTGACCTGAGGCGTGTTGCACATGAGATCGCACTTGCGAGAGGTGCGCGGCTTATCTATGCAGACTTTCCGGTGAGAGTAGAAACGTACGCACTGCTCCGCGAAGGTTTAGCAGAGGATTGGGCACGACCCCAGGTGCGTACGCAGTCCCCGGCAGTGCTGACGCTCGTTGACGTGCGAGCAACTGACGAAAAACATGAGACGCGTAGAAAATTTAGTGCGCTCCAGCCGCAAACGTATGACGCGCTCGCTGACATTGGCGCACGTGGAGGTTCAGCGCTGGTGTACGCCGCACGACGAGGTATCGCACCCCTTACCGTGTGTAACGATTGTGGCACGCCGGTCGTTGACCCGACGACCGACACTCCTATGGTGCTCCATAAAACACCACGCGGTAACGTCTTTATGTCTCACCGCTCGGGTGCTGTAGCGCCTGCCGAGCGCTCGTGTGCCTATTGTGGCGGGTGGAACCTGGTGTCGCTTGGTATTGGCGCCGACCGTGTCTACGAAGAGATACGACAAACACTTCCGCAGGTACCTGTCTTTCTATTTACTTCGGACACAGCACGAACACACAAAGCCGCGCTCAAGATTATTGATGAGTACCAGCACGCGCGAGGCGGTATTTTGGTGGGCACTGAACGCATGCTGCCCTACACTAACCGCGGCGCGTCTGTCGTGGTGGTCGCGTCCATCGACAGCACACTGTCATTGCCGACGTGGCGCGCACACGAGCATGCGCTCAATACGTTGTTTGCGCTGCGTGCGCGCGCAGAGGAGCGATACATTATCGAGACACGTCGTCCGGAGTCAGCGGTAATGAAGTGTATTCAAAACGGGTCGCCGGTTGAGTTTCTTCGGGATGAGTTGAAAGAGCGACATGTGTACGGCTACCCACCCTTTGCAACATTTGTTGGACTTGAGTGGTCTGGGACCGAGGCACATTGTGCAAAGCATAAACAACTTATACAGGAGACGTGTACGCACTACGACATAGTTGGCCCCTTACCACCCGAGGCGCAGGACCGTACACGCTTTGTACAGCGTGCCGTTATACGCTTGTCAAAAAACGGTTGGCCTGACTTTGAGCTCAGGGCGCTTCTCGATACCCTGCCGCCCACGGTCACCATCACCATAGACCCAGACGAAATCGTGTAATACCCTATACATATGAAGCACGGCAAAGCACATAGTCCAGACATAGTGGTTGATGGCGACCCGGTGCTGAGGGCTGTGGCAAAACCAGTACCCAAAGATCTGTTTGGCTCTCCCGAGCTTGCACTCCTCCTTGCGCGTATGCAAAAGGCACTCCGTGAAGAGCCGTATGGTGTGGCTATTGCTGCGCCACAGATCGGCGCGTCGCTCCGTATCTTTATGGTGCGCGGCTACGTGATGATGAACTTGAGGCGCTCTGACCCTGGTGCAAACGACCTAGCTGATGTTCCGTTTATTAACCCAACGATCACGTACCGCTCCGCACGCAAGGAAGTGATTCAGGGTGAAGGCTGTCTTTCGGTACCCAACATCTACGGAGACATCGAACGTTCAGTTCGTGTGCGCGTTGTTGCGCAAGACCACAAAGGTAAGAAGTTTTTAAAGCTCGGCAGCGACCTGCTTGCTGAAATATTTGAGCACGAGTGTGACCATCTCGACGGCGTGCTGTTTATTGATAAGGCGACAAACTTACATGAAGGCAAGGACCAGTGATCTGCGTATCATTTTCTTTGGTACCCCGCGCCTTGCGGTTACTGTGCTTGAAGTACTTAAAGCGTCAGGCATAGTACCCGCGCTTATAGTTACGGCGCCTGACCGTCCTAAGGGGCGGGGCCTCGTGCTCACGCCTCCACCGGTTAAAGTGTGGGCAGAGGCAGAAGGAGTCCCGGTCATCCAGCCGCAGTCTCTCAAAGTTGCAAGCGAAGAGTTGGAACTCCTGAGTAACTCTGAGTGGGACCTAGGTATCGTTGCGGCATATGGCAAAATCCTACCCCAGTCGGTCCTCGACCTCCCAGCGCATGGGATGTTGAACGTCCATCCATCCTTGCTCCCAGCGTTTCGTGGTCCTGCGCCTATTGAAGGTCAGATACTCGCTGACGTACGCACGGTCGGCGTGTCGATTATGCTCCTCGACGCTGAGGTTGACCACGGACCAGTTTTGTCACAAGCTCGGATTGAGCTTGATGAGTGGCCGCTTCGCGCACGAGACCTTGAGGAGTTGCTTGCAACCGAAGGTGGCTCGTTACTCGCAGAGTCAATACCTCCGTACCTTTCTGGCGAGTTGGTGCCTGCGGCGCAAAACCATACTGAAGCGACATTCACTAAAAAGATTGAAAAGTCCGACGGAGAGTTAGACCTCTTGGCTGATGGGTATCAAAACTACCTCAAGTACTGTGCCTATGACGAGTGGCCGGGCACATTCTTTTTCAAAGACGGAAAACGCACCAAAATATCGGAGGCAAAGTATGAAAACGGGCAGTTTGTACCTGTAAAGGTCATTCCTGAGGGCAAAAAGGAGCAAGAGTGGAGGTAGTTGACAAGTTACCTAAATAGGATTATAATACAAATTATATGGAAACAACCGTTACCACAAAACGAGATACAACTTATGACCCTCTATTTGCTGCTGGACTCGTCTTTCTTGGGATGACAGCAATTGATTTTGCGCTAAACGGTGAAGAGGCTGTATGGAATTTTCAATTTTGGGATGGCGATATTGGACTCTCTGAGTCTGCAATAATAGCTTCTCCGCTTGCGGGATATATAACTTTGCTTCTTTTGAAAAAGTTTAATATGTATGGTCGAGTTGAAGTTCACACTACAACAGAAAAAGTTATGGTTGAGCAAACAAGAAAAAGAAAAAGAGAAGTGTTCATTCCGAATTAGTAAGGCAAGTAACTAAACAAAAAACCGCCCGAGAGGGCGGTTTTTTTTAATGTTACTTCCCTCCTGACCAGAAGCGGAGAAAGTTTTTCATGCGAGCCGCACTGCGACGCAGGAGGCCACGCTTTTTGGTGCGTGCGGTCTTAAGCTCGCGGCGAGCTTCGTCAATTGCTTCATCAATAGACGATCGTAATGAGTCAGTGGTAGCCTCGGCGCGGACAAACCCTCCGGCAAACGACAGGTTGATCTCAGCCCTAAACTGCTCTCCCGTACGCGCACCACCAGTAGTGCCAACTTCTATATCAGCTTTGACTGATGTGTCGTTCGGGTCCAACACCTTCTCAAGCTTCTCAACCTTTTCTTCAATAAACGCTTTCAGGTCGTCGGTCAATACGACAGCACCCGTTGCCATAAGTCGTGTAGGAATCATCTCTTTAGTATATACCCCCAGAGTGCTACCCAAGATACATGAGCGCCGCAATAAGTACAAAAAATCCTATGCCCAGCACTGCGTACGCAAGTCTGTAGTGCATGCCTAGCGTCCGCGACCGTAAATCTTTTTTAGTTTTGCTACATGCTCCTCGTACGTTTTGGAGCAATACAGCACTCGTTTCGAATGGAAAAAGAACATGCACTCTGTTTGTTCGGGGTTCAGCGCTGCAACAATCGCAGCAACCGAAGGGCTCGCAATAGGTGCGGGCGGCAAACCCCTGTTGAGGTACGTATTAAACTCGGATTGTATAAACTTGTCCTTTGACCGCGGTACTGGCCACCAGCCATTTCGAGCAGTGCCGCGTGCGTACTGGAGTGTTGAGTCCATTTGAAGACGCATATTGGTGAACTGTCGGTTCCACAAGATGCCTGATATGAGGCGCATCTCGTCAGTGCTGCCTGCCTCGCGCTCAATGATCGACGCAATGGTCAGCGCATCGTCGATAGGCACGAGTGCCTCGGTGGACGTCGAATAGCGGGCAGATACACGGGAGTCAAAACGCGCCTTAATAATGTCGAAGGCCTCTGCTGGTGTAGTAGACGCGTGAAAGACGTACGCCGACGGGTGGAACCGCCCCTCCCCCTCGCCCCAACCGAGTGCCAGGTCAACAAAGATGCTGCGCTGCTCGTCCGACCACTCGAGTTCCCTACTGAGGAGCGTTACGACTTGCTCTCGGCGCATCCCGGGGGTCAACACAACCGCTACGGGCGAGCCATACGTTGCATAGTCCTGGTACAACTTCGTCGACATAATGGCTGCCGCCAAAGACTGCGTACCGTCAGCAGCGCCGAGCGCGAGTGCAGCAAAAAGTGGCGTACCCCCAACGGAGAGGTCATTGTACGGGACAATGGTACGTGTTGCTGGGTTCACCGATACGGGAAATGGCGGTAATTTTGGCTCTACCGCAGTGGTTTCTACCGCAAGGTACGGGAGTGCAAAAAAGAATAAAGACAGGCCCACAAAGGTGCCACAGAACCACATAAACGGCTGTGACGGCCGATACTGCCACAACCCAAGCCTTTGGAGTACTGGTTTCACCTGCCCATAGTACCCCACAGGAGGCACACCCCTAAGTACCGCTCTCTACAGAATGGTGTATAATCCTAGAGTCGAACTATTTAACACAACAAACACATGGCAAAAGCAAATTCAGCCTTTATGAAGCCCATGACGATCAGTGCCGAGTTGGCAGAGGTCGTCGGCAAGGGCCCAATGCCTCGCTCAGAGGTCGTCAAGAAGCTCTGGGTCTATATCAAGAAGCACGAACTCCAGGACGCAAAGAATAAGCGCAACATCAATGCTGATGATGCTCTTAAGAAGGTGTTCGGAGGCAAGGCAACCGTCTCAATGTTCGAGATGACCAAGTTGGTGTCTAAGCACTTAAGCTAAGATCCAAGACAAGCAGCACTAGGAAACCGCCGCCGCACAACTCGGCGGTTTTTTTAGTTATTAATTACTTAAAATTCATTGATTCAAGAAGGTGCTATACAATTTTAGTGACTCATTTCGGACCCTGAGCCGTACGACGCAGGTGTAACTTGCGACCCTTGGGTAAAGGGGTCATCTGAAGTACCAGGGCGATAAATCTCAGGATTTTCTTCACCTTCAACATTAATAATTGCCCAGGCACCCTTATTCATGCGGGCAAGTGCATGATCTACAAGGACAATAGCACCAGGAATTTCTGCCTTAAACTCAACAATGGCTGCGCCTCCAGGCAAAACTGCAGTGGTTTGAATATTCTTAAGTATGTTACCTCCTATTCCGCCTTCAGGGTACACAGTGTCAAATATTTCTCCAATGGGATGGAAAGAGGATATAAGTCCAACGCCCCCGTTACCAACATAAATACGGGCCGTCTCGCCTACTTTCATGCTCATACGCGGAATTCCGTCTTTCTCTATTCTCCCGTTAAAGGTAATATAGTTTGGCTCTTCATCAAGGAGTGCATCTCCATCAAAGATAGTAAGACCTTTCTTTCCTATAACACCTTTCGTGTATAACTCTCCCTGCACGATATAAAATTCCTTATCAACCTTCTGTAAACCTTCTTTCGGCTCGACAAGAATAAGTCCATACTGTCCATGTGAATTGTGTGTGCTTACGTTTGGTGTTGCGCAATGATAAATATAGAGACCAGGGTTCAGTGCTTTCCACGAAAACGTTCTGGTTTCCCCAGGGTTTACTTTAGAAAGTGTCGCACCACCTCCTGGTCCTGTGACTGCATGAAGGTCAATGTTGTGGTGATGAAGGCTAGAATGGTGGTTGGTGAGTGTTACTTCTACTGTATCTCCTTCGCGGACGCGTAGCATGGGACCTGGTACCTGCTTGTTGAATGTCCAGTAGTTAAAATACACCCCTGGCGCAACTTCTGAAATCACCTCTTGAGCTGTCAGTTCAATTCTTACTAGTGCCGGTTCTGTACGATTTATAGGTGGCGGCACGGTATTTGGATCTGCTCCTATGTCTTCAACGAACTCAAAGTTTTTAAAGTTTTTTATAAATACAAGGACGTTCTTAAACGGTAGATCAGGGAGTGAGCCGCCAGGATGATAGACATGCATAAATGCTGGCATGGCGAAGTGTGGCGAGTACGTCTTGTCTGCCCACATATACAAAAGTGCACCAGCTACGATTACTGCGAGTGTCAAAGCAAGGAGTTTGGAGTGAAGACGATACACTATGCGAAGAACAAAAAACGACAGTGCCACTACGGCAATGGTAATTGCCACCCCTTGCACAACTGAGTAGTAAATGAGTGGCAAGAGGGTTAGCAAATTATCCAACCCAAAATAAAAGATCATGATGACAGCGGAAACGATTCCAAAACTGAATAAGCCGAATGCGGCATACCCTAGGTGTCTAAATGTGTCCTTAGTATCCTCATTCTTCATATTTCTTAAATTATGGTTTACTTATAGTATACGTCACTTCAGAATGTAGACACCTTCTGCTTTTTCTATCAGTGAATACGGTATCAATGCTTCACCGCGTGCATACGACAACAGTTCCACAACTCGTTCCTCACCCAACTCTTGTGCAAGTAGTGCTATAAATGATGCATTAGTTTTGTGCACCTCTTGGAGAAGGTTTAAGACAGAGTCAGCATGTTCGCGAGCGAGGAGTGCATCTGTAGCGGCCATAACGAGAGGGGCGAGTATATAGTGCCCGTACTGATGTTCGAGGTAACTACCGTTTTGAGGTACAAACACCGTAGGGCGCAAAAGGCCAAATCCGGTTTCATCGTTAAACGGCGGACCAGGAATGAGGTCGAAATTTTTCGTCATGACAGCGGTATGTACTTGGTAGAGGTACAAAAGTCTGAGTCGTGCACCCTCAACGTTCGTGTTCAGTGCAAACTCAGCCCACGTTGCCTCAAGTTCTTCGAACTCTTCTTCAGAAAATGGCTGCTGGAACGCCTTGTACTCCGTTCCTGAGAGCGCATGTCTGTTGTATAGGTGGATGACTGCGTGTATTAACAGTTCTTCGCTGCGCGGGTCGCCGGGATTGCGCACTATAAACGACCGCTGAAGTGTTGGGTCAGGGTAAATACGCGTTTCAGTAGTTCGTGTGTCTCCTGCAAGGCCAGCTGTAACCAGCACCGTGTGCTGTTGCCGTATATCCTTCGGGCTGTCGTCATACAACGCTCCTACGTTGTTAAAGGCGCTTTCTACCACATCCGTGTGAGTCTCAACATCAAGCGGCGAAAGCTCTTTTGGATACAAGAGCGTCACTGCATACTCGCTTTTGGCAGGGGTGATAGTGCTACTTAAAAATGAATCTGTTTTATACAAGACCCCAGTTACTCCGTCCGGAAACTCTACCCACCCATCCCCTGCAGCACTTTCGCCAAGCGGAGCCCACCCAGGAGGTACACATACTTTGTTCCCTGAGTGGGTGAAGGATTTGAGTGACTCGCCTGACCACGTTCTATACCCTTGACTCCCCGCCTGCGCACGCACTGCGCCGATAGTAGTGCACTCGGGCAAAAGTATGTAGTACACACCAAGCGCCAGTACAGCAAGCGCTCCAGTCAGTACCAGGTTTCTCGGTGCTAAAAAGTGTCTCATTAGTACGTGCTTTCAGTCTCGGCTGGATAGTAGGACTCGCAAATACGTGGCTCCTCACCCAAAATCTCTGCAAGTAACTGCTTTGTCTCTGCAAAGCCACCGACTTGGTCGATGAGGCCCTCGCGGAGCGCCATACTACCAAGCACGGTCGCGCCGTCTGCGAGCCCTTCTACCTCCTCGATGCTCAACCCTCTGTTCTCTGCTACTGCCGCAACGAAGTTTCGATGGACCTCATCGACGTCGCGTTGAATAATTGCGCGCGCTTCGCTCGATAGCGGTAGGTTTGGGTCTCCGAGAGTCTTAAACTTAGCCGACGTAATGACATTCGGGTTCAATCCTTCTTCAAGATTCCTCTTGTACGAGTCGAGGTAGTTGACTTGGACACCGATTCCGCCGACATCGCTGTTTGAAGAAGCAATAATCGTGTCAGCACCTGAGGCTGCCCAATACGCTGCGGAGGCGCCAATACTGCGCACCAGCGCAACGGTCGGCTTGGAACTAGCCTTAATAGCGTTTGCAAGTTCCTCACCCGCAACAGGACTCCCGCCACCAGAGTCAACCTCAATGAGGATTGCTTTGACGTCACGGCGCTTCTCAAGTTCCTCAAAAATCTTTGCGGTGCCCGCAGAGTAGGTCTCAAGTTCGCCAGACGATGCAGGGTCACTACCTGAGCCTTGCGACGTCGTGTACATGGTGCCCTGGATATACACCGTCTCTACTGTGCAGGCAGGGGTATGCTTGTACCAAACTCCAACGGCAACCGTATATGCAACAACCAGAAGTGTTGCAACGACGTACAACACAGTCGTAGATACACCAACGCGAGGCGCTACAGAGTCGAGCCAGGTGGTTTCCTCTGGATTACCAAGTGTTGCCCAGCGCCCACCAAGAAAAGCTCCGAGGATCACTGCTGGGACACCGAGTACGTTTAGCACCAAGTTTATTGATGTCTGACCGTCCGGTGTAACCAGCAGCATCACGAGACCGACGAGTGAAACCAAAACGCCAGAAAGTACTGCGTGGAGTATGCGTCGTGTTGAAGCGGTTTGTGCTGCAGCATACCCACCAATGACAGAAAATGCCATTGCTACGAATGACACAAAGAGCGCTAGTGGGAGTGTGTACGTTGCTAGGTCGGTCGCCACCATGCCGGAGTCAGTACCCGCACCAAGTGCAAGGAAAAAGCCAAGTCCTCCGCCCACGACTACGGTACCCGCAAAGTTAACAAACGCACCAACAATAATAGGAAACAGGAACAATGAGCGAGGTTTCATGCACTCACTATACCCTATGTACCATAGCCTCCTAAAAGGTACTGAGTGTTATAGTCAAGGCAATGCAGACGCTCGCCTGGCTTCTTGTTTTTGTACTCGCAGTTGGCATTGCGCTCGTTTCTGTACGACTGGCTCGCACCGGGGTGCTTATACTCCTGGCCCACCCGTACCAGCGCGACCTCGGTGAAGGCGCGCCTGCAATACTCGTCGCAGGAGATAGTACGGCTTATGGTACGGGTGCACTCTCAAACATTGATACTGTTGCAGGCAGAATCGCAACTGACTTCCCTACCTATTCACTGCGCACTATTGCTCAAAACGGTGCAACAGTCGCTGATTTGCAGACCATGCTTGCTGAAGTCAACCTTAGTAAGGAATATGCATTTGTCGTGCTACAGATTGGTGCAAATGATGTGCTACAAAACAAAGACTTAGCGCAATCTGCGCAGCAACTTGGGCAGATTGTGCGCCTGCTCAAAATTAAGACTGACACGGTATACATCATGACCGCAGGTAACATCGGCGCCGCGTCTGCATATGTAGCAAATGGGGCCCCTGACTCAGCACTCCAGTCGAAAACTCTGGAACTCAGGAAGTTGTTTATGACTGTAGCCCAAACTGAGGGTGCTGTGTATGTGGACTTGTACGAGGATCCCGCAACAGATGCCTTTTTGCGAGAGCCTGGCATGTACCTTGCATTTGATGGCCTCCACCCGAACGGCACGGGGTACGGGTATTGGTACCAAAAGTTGCGGCTTCTTTTACCTTTGCAAAACTAATTTCGAATAACAGTCAGAACCATAATCGTTGCAAAAACTAATCCCAGAAGGGTACGTTTTACTGCATATTTCCCATCTCCTAAATAGAACAAAAGTTGCCCTATGCCTGGCCACTTGTCTTTAGACCTGCCACCCTCTATAACCTTAAAAGACATTACATACAGAATATAAAAGATGTGTGCTTGGCACCAGGGGTAAAATCGGCTAGAATAAGCGGTATTCCGCATGTGTTGTGGAATACGTAGAATCACTATTCCGCGGTAAGCAAAGCTTGCCGCGTCACTCGGAGATCACATGTGCAACATGTTGCCCATGCATCCTCCTTCATTCCGCGGTAGCTCAATGGTAGAGCAGCTCCCTGTTAAGGAGTTGGTTGTAGGTTCGAGTCCTACCCGCGGAGCAGTTATAGAAAATAAAGCGCCCTCGGGCGCTATTATTTTTATAACCTGCGCTCGCTGGCAACCAGGTTACCCGCGGAGCTTACGAGGGCCACGACAAAGCTTGCTTTGGCATGGCCGATGAAGCGAACGCGGGGAATGCCCATTACCCGCGAAGCTAGACACGGATGTATACTTTGAGAATGTGGATTAGTAGCCGCCATTTGTATATTGGCCTAGCGCTCGCTGTTCCCTTTCTCTGTGCGAACGCACTTGTTGCATTGCAAGTACAGTTGTTTTTAAAACTTCTGCGCCGATTCGGAGAGACCACGAACTATGAACAC
>JAMNXM010000021.1 GCA_023653145.1 Minisyncoccota bacterium
ACACCAACCACTTGGTCCAATGCAGGGACTCCCATGGGGTCAAGTGGGCAAACTTACATCTCAAAGAATCGCACCTTCGCTTGAGGTGCGGCAGTATGCTGGACCTCAAATACAAACCAAGGCAGATCTTCGTTCGATCACTGTTACGCGAGAGCCACAAATCATAACCACATGGCCATTTCGTCACCAGGTCGGCATTGTGTTTGATCCAACAGCACCTAACACAGCCGAATTTTCTGATGAGAATGGGAAATCGATCACAGCGAACTTTTTTACATTCGCGGCGTTTCGACGAAATGATGGTACATATGTGACTCGCGGCTCAGCGATTGTACCAATCGTTCCTCATGTTCGCTCACCAGGTGGATACGAGGTGCTACTTACATCCGAAGTGCGAACGCACAACTGTATTGAGTCTCACGTACCAAATTTAGAGAATACGTTGCAGCAGCGGTATGTAACGTGGGGTTCTGATGGCTCACGTGTTATTACCTTTCCAAAGGGGCTGGGTCGCGCCCGTCGACCGCTTAGTATGAAAAGAACTGAAGCGTTCGGGTTTCCTGGCGGGACAGTTGATCCATCGGACCCAAACCTAGCGGCAGGGGCAATTCGCGAACTTCTCGAAGAGAGTGGGTTTGTTGCAGATGGAACACTCCAGGCGCGCGCGGTGCGTGATTCAAATTCTCGAAGACTACTAAACACAGATGCAATTATTACAAACGATACATACATTGTGCAGTTGCCGCGTGGCATCTTGCCACCAGAGACTGTGGACGAGGGGAATGTGCTTCGATTGAAGACATTCACCCCAGCGGAAATACGCTTCCTTATCGACATAGGAGAGCTCGACAGCATTCATACCACTTTAGATCCTTGGGCGTTTTTTGAAGACGTACTCAGACGTGGAAGGCAGATGCATACTTTGGGCAGGATTCAGATTGGGTATGTCGAACTCGTGATACCTCCAAAGATGGCCGTATGATAGTATGAGGGCGTTGCCCCTAGCGTGCGGCTGGCGGCGGCACTCACATAGATTTTCACTTGGAGCTCGCACCCGTCAGTCGCACACTGGGGAGAACCCTTCATCACGTTCAGGCTAGACATGAAGATAGAAGAGAACGTCCCATTTTCAACCATCACCACGTTCAAGGTGGGCGGTGTGGCGCGGTATCTCATTACGCTCGAATCGCTCGATGACTTGCCAGAAGCGGTTGCGTTTGCAAAGCGCACCTCGCTCCCGCTCGTACCAATAGGTGGAGGCTCAAACATACTCGGTCCCGATGGCGTTCTTGACGCAGTGCTGGTGCGTGTTCAGGACGACACACGAGTGTTTGCGGACGAAACGGTCACCGTTGGGGCCGGAGCGTCGTGGGATCGCGTTGTGAGAGAAGCAGTGGAGCATGGACTCTGGGGTATTGAGAACTTGAGCGCCATCCCGGGCACTATGGGTGGGGCAGTGGTACAAAACATTGGTGCGTACGGGGCCGTGCTGTCTGATGTGATCGAATCAGTACGCGTGTTTGATACGCACCAGGGCATGGTGCGAGAAGTTCTCAAGTCTCAAAGTGCATTTGGATATCGCACGAGTATCTACAAGAGTGAACGTGACCGCTTTATTATCTTGAGCGCAACACTCAAGTTGTCGTTTGCACCAAAACCAAATCTCGGATATGCAGATCTCAAGTCGCTCGATGCGTCGAGTCCAGTGAACAAGATACGGGACGCGGTACTACACGTGCGTGCGCAAAAGTTTCCCGATTTGTCTGAATTCGGTACTGCAGGTTCTTTTTTTCTTAATCCTATTGTTGATGCAGACACGGCGCGTGCGCTTCAATCGCGTTTTCCAAACATGCCAGTGTTTGATCTTCCTGAAGGAGGAATTAAAATTCCACTCGGGTGGTTTTTTGAACACGTACTCCAGTTGAAAGGTGTTCGTAGCGGTGCAGTTGAAGCATGGCGCGCACAAGCACTCGTTATTGCGGCACACCCTGGTGCAACGAGTGAAGAAATAAAAAATTTTGTTGCACACGTCACTGATCGTGCAAAAAAAGAATTGCAGATAGATATTGTTCCTGAAGTGCGCGTGCTGTAAATATTTTTTTCTGCGCAACTTATCCACATTTATTTTATATGGAGCATTGTGGAGTGCGCTAGATGTTCAATAATGAACATACACTTGTATTGCGATGTACAGAGTGAGTGATGCACAACCATTCACTCATTAGGTCGAACATCAGCAGCACTACAAGCCATTACCTAGATTCAACAATCACTATGGCAGCTAAGAAAAAAGCAAAGGCAAAGGCAAAGAAGACTACGAAGAAGGCATCAGCAAAGAAGCGCCGCTAACGGATTCCCCCCGCGGGGAGAATCTATCAAAAGCGTCCCGGTGTCCGGGGCGCTTTTTAGTTATCTGTATCTCTAACGCCCCCCGTGGTACCATGCACAAACTATGGTCTCATTCCTAGACCGGCTCGTTGCCCGCAAGCACCACTACCTTACCGAGGCGGAACGGCTCGTGCCAAAGATTAATGCCCTCGAAGACGAATTGAAGGCTCTCTCAGACGAGGCCTTGGTGGCTGAAACACAAACCTTTAAGGAGCAAATTACACGCGGCGCAAAACTTGATGCACTACTTCCGCGTGCGTTTGCGCTGGTGCGCGAAGCATCGCGACGCACACTTAATGAGCGTCATTACGACGTACAACTCATAGGCGGCTTTGTGCTTCACCGCGGCGGCATTGCAGAAATGCGTACTGGAGAAGGTAAGACACTCGTTGCGACACTCCCTACCTACCTTCACGCACTGGTAGGACGTGGGGTACATGTGGTGACGGTAAACGATTACTTGGCACGGCGCGACGCTGTGTGGATGGGGCAGATCTATCATGCGCTCGGCCTCAGTGTTGGGGTCATTAACCATGACCAGGCTTATCGCTATGACCCAACGCATATAAAGAAACAAGATGAAGCGCAAACAGATGAGACACGGGATACAGACGGATCCTTTAAGGTGGTGTACGAGTATTTGCGTCCCGTAGATCGGCGCGATGCGTACGCCGCAGACATTACGTACGGCACGAACAATGAATTCGGATTCGACTACTTACGTGACAACCTCGAGTATGAAGGTGTGCGCGTGCGGCAGCGTGACCATTACTTCGCTGTAGTTGACGAGGTAGACTCAATTCTCATCGATGAGGCGCGTACACCACTTATTATCTCGGGGCCATCGCGTGACCCTGAGGCGATGTATAAACAGTTTGCAGAGATTGCACGCTCTTTAAGTGCGCCAGAGGACTACACTATAGACGAGAAGGCTCGCGCAGTTTTGCTCACCGACCATGGTATTGAAAAAGCAGAGCGTCTCCTTGGTATCGAAAACATGTACGCAGAGGGTGGAGCAAAAACTGCTCACCACCTTGAAGCGGCAGTAAAGGCGCAAGCGCTCTACCGTATTGATCGCGATTACGTTGTTAAGGACGGAGAGATTGTGATCGTCGACGAGTTTACGGGACGTCTCCAGCCGGGACGTCGTTGGTCTGAGGGGATACATCAAGCTATTGAGGCAAAGGAGGGTGTCCCTGTGCAGCGCGAGAGCCAGACCTACGCATCGATTACGTTCCAAAATTACTTCCGCATGTATGAGCGTGTTGCTGGTATGACCGGCACTGCACTTACTTCGTCGGAGGAACTCTTGTCTGTCTATAACCTCGAAGTGGTACCGATTCCAACGCACCGCGTTGTAAAGCGTATCGACCAGGCAGACAAGATATTTCAAAATGAAACAGGTAAATTTGCTGCACTTGGTAGCGAGGTGCGTGAGCGTCACGCAAAAGGGCAGCCCGTCTTGATCGGCACTACCTCAATAGAGATGAATGAGCGCCTCTCACAAACCCTGAAGGGTATGGGGGTCCGTCATGAGGTCTTAAACGCAAAGAATCACGAGCGTGAAGGTGAGATTATTGCAGCCGCGGGACAGCGTGGAGCTGTCACTGTTGCAACCAACATGGCTGGTCGTGGCGTCGACATCAAACTTGGCGGACCACATGCCACAGAAGGAGAGCGTGAGGCGGTGCGCGAACTCGGAGGACTCTTTGTGGTAGGCACCGAGCGCCATGACGCACGCCGCATCGACAATCAGCTCCGTGGTCGTGCAGGACGCCAAGGGGACCCTGGGGAGACACAGTTTTATGTCTCGCTTGAGGACAAACTCATGCGCATCTTTGCATCTGACATGGTCAAGAACCTCATGGGACGTTTGGGCATTAAAGAGGATGAGCCAATACAAAGTTCTATGGTGTCTCGGGCACTCGAGAGTGCGCAAGAGAAGATAGAGGGTATGAACTTTGACTCACGCAAGCACGTCCTTGGGTTTGATGATGTGTTGAATCATCAGCGTGCGACGATGTATGCACGCCGCAGGGCAGTGCTTCTCGGGGAGCCTGATGAAGTTATTGCACTCATCCATGAGCATGTTGCCGCATCAGGTACCGACCCAAGTATCGTCGATGCCAAGATTGCCGAGTTCGGTGAAGCAGTCGTTGTCCCAATTTTTAAGCGCATGTTGCTCCAAGCATATGACTTGTTCTGGATCGAGCACCTCGAGACGATGGACCATTTGCGTAATTCTGTAAACTTGCGTACCTACGGAGGCCGTGACCCATTTGTTGAGTTTAAGAAGGAGGGGTTGAGACTCTTTAAGAATCTCGAAGCGTCCCTCGCGCGCTTTGTAGCAGAGGCACTACCACGTATTGCTCCTGTGGCTGATGCCCGCCCCGTGCCTTCAGTGGTAGACGTGGGCGGTAAGCGCTATGAACGCAACGATATCGTGCGTATCACGGACGGCACTGAGACATTGGAAATGAAGTACAAGAAGGCAGAGCCGTTACTTGCGGCCGGCTGGAGAATAGTACAATAGGTGCATGTTTCTCATCATCCGCTTCCTTATCACCGCATTCGCAGTACTGCTCGCCGCGCAAGTGATTCCGGGGTTCGTTGTTGCTGATTTTTATACCGCAGTTGTTGTCGCAGTCTTGCTCGGGGTCATTGGGGTTACTGTAAAACCCGTACTCTTAATACTCACACTCCCAATTACCTTGATCACATTTGGCCTCTTTTCGCTCGTTATTAACGCCGGAATTCTCCTGTTCCTTGCCTCGTTTGTGTCAGGGTTTCAGTTTGTAGGAAACCCGTTGGAGCAATTTTTCTCAGCGTTGGTCGCTGGGGTGATAATCTCCGCAGTTCAGTGGGTTGCACACCGCGTCACATAGTTTGAGCACAGTTCCGCGAGGTGTGCTAGAGTCGGTAGATGGCGCTCATAGATACGCTTACGATACGTGCTGTAGCCGGTAAGGGCGGCGACGGGGTAGTCCGTTGGCTGCATACCCGCGGCAAAGAAAAAGGAGGCCCTTCAGGCGGCGATGGTGGCCGGGGCGGTGACGTCTTGTTTCGCACCGTACGCGACCTCGGAGTGCTCGCTCGCTACAAGGGACGCAAGGATTTTGGAGCAGAGCATGGCGAGCCAGGCGGTAACGACAGCATGCACGGGGCAAATGGTGCGTCTATTATTATCGATGTACCCGTCGGTTCGTTCATCACTAATCTCACGACCGGAGAAACCTTTGACCTCATGGAGGACGATCAAGAAGTAGTCGCCCTTAAAGGTGGTAATGGCGGTTTCGGTAACGAACATTTTAAATCATCGACTAACCAAAACCCCTACGATTTTAGACCGGGAGCACAAGGACAGTCAGCCGAGTTTAGAATCGAACTCAAAATCATTGCAGACGCTGGGTTTGTTGGACTACCTAATGCGGGCAAGTCGTCACTTCTTAACGCGCTCACTGCAGCGCGCGCAAAAATAGGTGATTACCCATTCACCACACTTGAGCCTAATCTCGGAGTTCTTTTCGGATACGTGCTCGCAGACATCCCTGGTCTTATTGAGGGTGCAGCGGAAGGGAAGGGCTTGGGCCACGAATTTTTGAGACACATTGCACGCACTAAAATGCTGGTGCACTGCATCGCAGCAGACACTCCAGATCCATTGCTCGCCTACAACACGGTACGCACAGAGCTTGAAGCGCACGGAGATGGACTCGGCACAAAACCCGAATTGGTATGTATTACTAAAATTGATACCGTCCCGGACACTCGTGTAACCGAGATACGAAGCATCTTCAGCGCTCTTAACCGCGATGTCATGGCTGTAACAGTACTCGACGATGAGAGTATAAAAAAAGCCTCAGACACCCTAGTGCAAACCCTCAAGAAAACGGTATAGTAGAGGCATGGCGGCATATACCCCAACCATCGGTTTGGAGATTCACGCAGAACTCAAGACCGAGACCAAGATGTTCTGTGGGTCACGCAACGACCCACTGGAAGAGCGTCCTAACACGCATGTATGCCCAATTTGCTTGGGGCACCCAGGCACGTTGCCAGTGGTTAACCGCGCTGCGGTCACGCAAGTCCTACGGATGGGCGCCGCTATAGGGGGGACCCTTGCGGACTACACCGAGTTCGATCGTAAAAACTATTTCTACCCAGATCTTCCAAAAGGGTATCAAATCTCGCAACTTGAGTACCCTCTGGTAAAGGGAGGTACTCTTGCGGGAGTTCAGGTCACTCGAATTCACCTCGAAGAGGACACTGCAACATCTCGACATCAAGGAGCGGTAAGTCTTGTCGACTTTAACCGCGCAGGTGTACCACTTATGGAATTAGTAACTGAGCCGGTCATACACGATGCAAAGACCGCCTCTAATTTTGCGCGGGAGTTGCAACTCCTCTTACGCACCCTCGGGGCAGGTGATGCAAACATGGAGCGAGGCGAGATGCGTGTAGAGGCTAACATCTCGGTAAGCCAAGATGGCACTCTCGGTACTAAAACCGAGGTAAAGAATCTAAACTCATTCCGCTCAGTAGAGCGCGCAATTGAATTCGAGGTAGCTCGGCAGATTCAGGTCCTCGAGTCAGGCGGCACCCTCGTACAAGAAACGAGGGGGTTCAATGAGGAGACAGGGCAGACGTTCTCTCAGCGACTCAAGGAATCCTCAGACGGGTACCGCTACTTCCCAGACCCTGATATCCCAAAGTTCAAACTATCACTTTTAGCTGAACTCTCAGCAGATTCAATACGGGCCTCACTCCCTGAACTCCCTGAGGCAAGACGCACTAGGTATGCCTCGCTTGGCTTGAAGGCAGCCGACATAGAAGTTTTTGTAAGTGACACTGTGTACCAAGAGTTTTTTGAGACAGAGGTACTAATCAGCTACGAGCCCAAGTTGATCCAGACGGGGGTCAACTACCTGCTAACTGACGTTCGAGGATCAGGCGTTACCAGTGCTGAGATAGAAAAGCTTAGAAACGGAGCGTTTGCCTCACTCATTGGAATGATAGTTAAGGGCGAACTCTCTTCGCGCGGTGGCAAAGATGTACTCGAGGTACTGATCAAAGAGGGCGGACAGCCAACAGAAATAGCATCTCGGATAGGCGCGATACAAGATTCTAGTTCAGATTTCATAACTCGGATTGCCGAGGCTGTCATTAGTTCGAACACGAATCCTGTTTCCGAGTATCGTTCAGGCAAGACTGATGTTTTAAAATTCTTGGTTGGCCAAGGAATGAAGGAATCAAGGGGTAAAGTAAACCCAGAACTTTTGAGCAAAGAACTACAGCGCCAACTCGACGCTGCTACGTAAGTAGATCAGAGGCTAGCGAGAGAATAAGGGGACGCATGCTCCTTCGATGCGCATCACGCACCCTCGACTCCATTAAGTGATAGCGCTTCACTGTCCCACGCAGTCCGTTGAACTTTGCAATCCTCCGCTCGTGATATCCCATAAAAACGCGCCCACTTTTTGGGGGTGGGAGTTGTGCTGCAACTACTACAAGTCTACGTCTTAGTTCAGCGTACCAAGTATTAATAGTCTTGCGGTTGGTACCTATGATTTCTGCAGCCTGGCTTGCAGGTATGTCTGCTATAAAGCAGTCAATTATCCTGTGCCGTACTCTCTCTGAAAGCCTCGTAAACTTCATTCTGTGAGTATACATGAGATACTGGTCTAGGTATAGATACAGACAGGATTAACTTTTATGCAGAAGTTTTCTTTGGCATGCATCTATCACTCTGACTATCTCGTCATACTCTCGTAAGACGAACTGTGTTTATATATATTGTTATTTCGGCAATCTCGGTAATGCACAGTATGAATTGCATAGTCTCTCGACAGTGCTAGACTATGTCTATGGATGACGTACTCGTAAAGGGGATCAAGTACATATCGTCAAAGCAGGCGGCGCATCTAACGGGCTACGCCAAGGACTACATTGGCCAACTGGTAAGAATGAACAAGTTGAAAGCGGTAAAGGTGGGCAGGGCTTGGTTTGTAGACGAGAAAGAGGTACTTGCTATGGCAAAGAAGCCAACTGCTGGTCTGCAGAATATTGAGAGGCAAGCGTATGTATCCCAGAAGGTTGATACCGCGGTCTATCAGAGTACTGTGACAGCGTCAGTTTCGTTTCCTAAGAGTTGGGGTGAGATAAAGTATTTGACTGATGACTCGCCACTTTTGCCGAACTCTGATAGCCGAGATATGGCTTTATATAATGTTCCTTTCGGTAAGGATCTACTTGGTGGTGCTGAGCAGTATAGGATCAATCTTTCAAAGAAGACTACCGCCGTCACTGATAGGGCTTCGAACTATACCCCTGATGTGTCAGATTCCAGAGACTATGTTTCCGTTGATGGTGTTAGAGTCAGTGTGCGCACGATACCTGCTGCGCAAGCGATACACTCACGAGAGTATGAGTCTTCAGTGTACGATACTCAACATTCTGATAAACAGCTTTTGCTTGGCACCCAAGTTCAAACAGTGCACCCAAGTTTTTTTGAGAGCGTAGTCCGAGTTTTAATTTCTGCTTGCGCGGTAGCACTCGTAGTATTTTTTGTTCCGTTGATTGGGTAAAACTTATCAACAGAAAGATTATCGTTTTTTCACCCTCAAATGTCGAAATGACTAGTAAAATCTAGTTATATCGACAATGTCTGAAACGAGAAAGAGCGATTCTGTTTGGCTCACTTCACGCGATGCGGCGGAGCAATTTGGCTATACATCTGATTATGTGTCGCTCCTGTGTCGGACAGGAAAAGTAACTGCAGAGCGTTCAGGAAAAGTATGGATGGTAGAGCGTGCGTCAATCGCAGATTTTTCTGCGCGTGCGGCACAACTTGATGCAGAGCGACGTGCAAGATTAAGCGAGATCAGAAAGGTTGAATATCACAAGTCAGTCGACGTGCCTGTCGGTGCAGTTGTTGGCGTTTCTCCTTATGTTGCAAAGACGTACGCTGGCGCTGTTATTAAAGTTGGCGGCGCGCTCCTTGGTATTACTGTTTTTCTATTCGGATTCGCTCTCGGTGCATACGCACTACCAAGTGAGTGGGGTAAGCCGCAGTACACCGTAGCCGTCCGCGAGTTTGTGCACTCGTTCCCACGCAATGCTGATACGCAACTCGCGGGTATTTTTGTTGCAGTTAGTGACGCGGTTACGGGCGAAGTGCGTACATCAACCGACCCGTACACTCACGCAACGTGGGGCGATGTATGGGATTCATTTGCTACAGCACTTTTTGGCAACACAGAGCAGGCACTTCCTTTAGTCGGTGTCGCGCAACCGCCGCAGCCGGCAATGACCACACAGCGCGCTACGACTACACCTGGAGTTCAACCTGCGCGTGCACCGGCAGAGCGTCAAACGCCAGCAGTTACACAAACTATTGTTCGCAACGTTACCGAGTACGTTACGGTCTCAGGTATTACTCGCGCGGAACTCGACGCGGCGCTTGCAGCGCAGGAAGCGCGTCTCAGAGCACTTATCCCACAGACAGTTCCATTTACAGGGCAACCGCCACAGTCTGTAGTAACCACATACTCTTTTGCGCAGTCGCAGCGTATTGATCAGCTTGACGGGGTTGTCATTAGAAACGCAACGATTGTTGGAGGCACTATCTCTGGTGTCAGTGGGTTGGGTTCTGGGTCTGGGACGGTGAGTGCAGGTGCGCAGGGACAGGTTGCATACTTCCAAACTGCAGGCGCAACGGTGACTGCGACATCAACGCTCTTTTTCTCTGACACGCAGCGCGTTGGTATTGCAACATCGTCACCACTTGCACAACTTACTGTGTACGGTGGGCTCCTCCTTTCGGGAGCGAATCGCTACTTTAATTTTGGTGATGCAGAAGGAGTACTTGGGTACGGTATTCGTGACAACGCAGGATTCTTGGAGTTTAAGAACTCTGGTGGTGCATGGGTGCCACTTGGCTCGGGTGGGTCGGGCGGTGGCTCGTGGGCAACTACAACCTCATCTGTTGCGGGTGTGCTCGTTAACTATCCGCTCAACACCTCAGACGTCGTTGCTATTGGTTCTAACTCAACGACCTCTGCTGAGTATTGGTTTGATCCAAACGTAGGTATCGCAACACTCACTGGTCGTGTGTTTATTACGAACGCCTCGACTACATTTTTGACATCAGCATACGCGTCGACATCTAACCAAGTCATTTCAAACACCCTCTCGATCGGCGCACTGAACGGTATCCTCCGCGCAACGGCTGGTGTCGTCGGTACCTCGCTCGTCAATCTTGCATCAGATGTCACCGGCACCCTCGGCGCAACGAACGGTGGTACCGGACTCGCGACCATCGCTTCGTCATCACTCCTCATCGGTGGCCCAGGGAACACCTGGATCCAGTTCGCTACCTCATCACTCGGTATTGCACTCTCTGATAC
>JAMNXM010000022.1 GCA_023653145.1 Minisyncoccota bacterium
ATTGGACCAAGTGGTTGGTGTGAAAGCGCATCACGAAACCAATTTCTCAGAGAAAACATGAGTTAATAACTCAAATCTCGGTACGGGCGCATTGTTTTTTTGCGTATCTCAATAAGTCTGGCGATCCCGTCCCGAAGCGCAACGGTGGGCCTGTAACCAAGTTCATGGGCAACTTTCTCAAGACTGCTTTGTTGACTCAAAATATAATTACCGCCGATAGGATTCGGAACAAAAGTTGGAGCTATGCTGGTCCCGAGCGCTTCATTAATAAGCGCAATCACGTCTTTTACTGCATACGACTCACTAGTGCCGACATTATAGATTTCAAATCCAGCTTTCTCTGATTGTATTGCTTTTTCGAATGCTGAAACAATATCATCGACGTACGTAAAATCGCGCGTCTGGCTACCATCACCATAGATCACTGGAGACTTCCCTGCTTGCATACCCCACACAAACTGCGAAATAAGGTTTGCAAATTTTCCCTTATGCTCCTCTTGAGGACCATACACACTCATAAACCTAAACCCGACAATAGGAAGGCCTGTTTCAAACGAAAAGACTCTCGAAAGCCCTTCCTGTGTGAATTTCGTGACTGAGTAGTGGTTCGGCGGCGTAACGTGCATATCTTCATGGAGCGCGCCTCCAATGTTTCCATAAATGGACGATGAGGATGCAAAAAGTACTTTTTTTACACCAACTTTGTGGGCAAACTCTAACACCGAAGCATGGCCTAAAATATTATTTGCATATGACCCTTTCAGATCTTCTTTAAACATCGGGGACGATGAAGAGCCTGCGAGATGGATGATATAGTCCGGTGTACCAATATCTGAGCGAGACACCATGTCACGATCAGCACACTCTAAGAAATGTGTGCGTGAATCGAGGTTTTCTTTCGCACCAAGTTCCAGTGTGTCGACTACCGTTACATCATGACCTTTATCTAAAAAGTACCGGGACGCATTCGATCCGATAAAGCCAGCCCCCCCGACAATCAGAATATGTGCCATACCTACAAGTAACCATGCAATCCACGCTTTTTCAATTCATCAACAACTGACTTAATGTTACGAGCATGGTTGCGGTCCACAATGAGTAGCGCATCCTCTGTATCTACGACCACGATATCCTCTACACCATAGACAGCGACTACACGCATTCCACCAACCACAACGCTGTTATGTGAATCAATGAGTACGGTACGATCAGCTGTGTCTTCCTTTGCCTTAAGTCCGTGCACAGTTTTCCAATCTCCAATATCGTGCCACACCACTTCGGTGCGAAGTACTAAAAACGGAAGCGACGTGCCGAAGAGGTACTCGAAGGACTTTTTCTCTATTGCTGAAAACGCGGTACGTGCCTCTTCAGTAACTGCAGGATGTGACGCACTTACCAATGCGCACGCATTGTGTATATGAGGGGCAATAGACTCTACTCGCTTTAGAAATGTGCTGCATTTAAAAGCTTTGTAGCCCGTGTTCCATACATGTTTCCCGCGACGTAGGTACCCTTCAGCGACGTCACTTGTAGGCTTTTCCTCAAAATCAGCTACGACAAACAACTCCGACTCTTTCTCCGTATCGACAGGATCGCCCAGGCGAATGTATCCGAGACCAGTGTGCGGACGCAATGGTTTAGTGCCAACAAGCACCATTTCGTCTCTATGATGCTCAGCTGCATCCAATGCATCCCTGAGAGCGTTTTTAAACGCAGTAGGAGTATCAATAACATGGTCAGCTCCAACCACAACTGCGACCGCTTCCGGATCGCGACGAGCGAGTGTACTTGCAATAAGACACATCGCAGCACCCGTATCTCTCCCTTCTGGTTCAACAATAATCTGTTCAGTGGGCACCTGCGGTAACTCTGCCCGTACGCGGTCAGCAAACTCTTCGGTCACCGAATAAAATATATGCCCTGGTGGGAACGTATCAATCAACAGGTCGTGTACGTGCCTGAACGTTGATTGCCCATTCAAAAAAGGGATGAACTGTTTTGGTGTATTGTGCCGACTTAATGGCCACAGACGAGTACCAGACCCGCCTGCGAGAATCACTGCGTAGTGGTGACTACGCACCTCGTCCATAGATAGTGAGGTACTGCTTGACGATATTTGACCAATCATGGGTGAGGGCCCATGCACGTGCATCTTCTGGCCCAATAACTCCTTGTGACAGTTGGTAGAGCTTCTCTGCAATATCTTTTGGATCGTCTGCATTGCACAAGAGTCCACTCTTTCCATCAAGTATTGCTTCTTCTGACGCTGACTGCCGAGCACCAATGCCTGGTACTCCATAAGCATTTGCCTCGAGATACACGAGCCCGAACCCTTCTAGTGAGTTCCCCACTGCACGAGGCAAAAGTGCGATCACATGGGTGCGTCGAAGCTCATCTTCAACTTGGTCATCTGTAACACGTCCCGTAAACACAACCTGATCTTCCATGTCGTTCTCTGAAATAAAATTCTTTAGCTTCTGCACGTAACTATCAGCATCATCTAGGGAGCCGACCACTCGGTAAGTTGCTTTCAGTCCGTGAGACTTTCTAAGCTCAAGCATCCCTTGCAGTATTTCGTAATTGCCCTTTCGCGCCTTAATTGCGCCAACTGAAAGAATAGTAAATCCATTTTTCTCGTTCGCCGGAATAGGCGGGAGCGCATGATCTTTAAGCCACACACCGTTATGGATGGCTTGGATTTTTGGCTTTACGACCCCATTCTTTGAAAGCAGTTCTTCGAGTACCCGCTGTGTATTTTCACTCACGGGTGTAATGGCTACAAGACGTTTGAGCGCTCGGACATATAGACCCTTAATGAAGGGGCGAATAAACCTCGGTGTGAGTTGCGGGTAATATGCGTACGTACCATGAACAGTTAATACGATTGCAGTTCGTTTAGGAATTGAAACGAGTGGTACAAGGCTCAAGTATGGCTCTACAGCGATATGGACCACGTCAGGCTCGAACTCTTGTATCGCCCGAGCAAGTACCTTACGGTCTGCGAGCCAGCCTAGTGAGTATCCAAGATAATCGTCTGGCTCGTGTAATGGAGGTAGTCCTTTTTCCTTAAGCCACTCGTTGAGGCAGACCACGGAATGGCCTTCGTTCATAAGTGCACGCGCTAGATCCCGTGTGTACCTTCCCCAACCACTATTGGTTTCAGTCGTAAATGAAACAAGAAGTATCTTCATACAGAATACGAAAACTAATGGATATACCCTGTATAGTACACCGTGGTTACCCGCTCACCTATCTCTTGAGACGCGGGAGCGATGCTAGCACAAACTGTGTCAATCTATTTAGAGTCAAAGGAGCGGAGTGCCCAGAATCGGCATGCACAACACCAGTGAGAAAGGCTCGAAGTTTTTCAGGATCAAGTGATACACCGTTCACAGACTCAAACATTTTCAGAAGGGTCGGGGTTACTGACTCTACTTTTAGTTGACTATGATCAATATCCTTTCCTCCTTTCTGAGCGCGTACAAACCGTGACCCAAGCGCAAGTGACTGAGTTGACCCATCAGAATTTTTAGTCCGGTGTACCTCTAAACATCCTACTGTTCGGTTAAGTGGCTTCCCACCCTCTCCAACCTCCCCATCAAAAAAAGTTACTTCGTCCAAGTAATACTCTGAAAGATCGACTTCCACCACCTTTAGGAAGTCGATACCACGTGTTTTCGGATCAACGGCGACCGTCCCAGACTGCGACGTGGTTGGACGTGAGCCATCTGCATGCGTGACCTCCAATGTTTCTTCTCCGTGGGCTTTATAAAACGAAGCCCCTACACGCACCTTACGCTCACGCTCAAAATCCATTCGTGTATTAAATATGTCTGGAACATCTGGGTGCGACATATCCATTTCTGAACCACTGGTGGCATATGCTGTAGTGTTATCAAGTGCCGCATCACCAAAGACTGGCTGTACGATCCCTGAGTCTCTGTTCTTTGGCACACCTCGTCTATTTTTTTTGGGCTGCACTGCAATGCGAATTTCCTCAAAACCTTCACGGACAGCTATTCGAGTTGGGTCTGATAAGTCATCATCCGGCGACGACAAGCCGGAGCCCATAGTCCACGCGCCAGGATAGGATGGTGCCCCCATATCCCGTTGGAGTAGTACCGCGACTGATCGATCTTTACAGTGGACAATGACGAGGGTGCCGCCAGCAGCCCAACGCCACAACTCAGGGTTGGGGTCATTTTCAATAACCCGACGCCCCTGCCTTGAGGTGGCCATTTCAGTTTTAGATGGAATAATCACGCGATGTATCCCACCAATAAACTCCCAAAATGCCCGCACGATCATGAAGTCTTTCTTCTCCTTTTTTGCAGCAGCTACCCCCTCTGGGGTATGAGGTTCTAACTCTGTAGTCTTACTTCTTTCTCCTGACTCTGACATGAAATCCAATTATAATACATAATATTGAAAAAGCAACTTTGCAGTAGCAAGAGGGCTAACGAGTTGGGTCTCCATCGTCAATAGTCTGACTGGTACCGACTTTCTCTTCTATACCTTTTGCGAGTAGGCTTGCAATAACCAACCAAACCACATACCCAACTACCATTCCACCTATTTTCGTAAAATCAGACACTTCGACTTCCAAATTTCCAAGATCTCCGCGAGGCACCATATCTGGAAAATACACCTCAGGTAATGACCCAGCATAACCCCCTAGTAAAACGAAACCCAATATGGTGAAGGGGTTCCCAAAAAGCAATACTACAGCCTCACGACTCATATTTAATATTATACATAATTTAGAATATTTTGTCAATCAGCACCAACATTTTCAGCGCAACATAAAACCCCGCTTGCGCGGGGGCTTATGTAGATTTTCTAAGAGCTAGCGTCCACTAGCACTCACTTCGTATAGTATAGCACGTCTAGAACCACTTTGCAACTAGATCTTGTTCTCCCTAATCTGGGAGATGTAACTCTCCCCTTCGGCCTTGAACTTAGGGTCAAGTTCGATAGCGCGCTCGAGAGTGCGTATAGCCCCCGCGCGGTCCCCGGTCTGGAGGTAGACGCCTGAGAGGAACTTGAGCTTTTCAACGTTCGTTGGGTCTGCTGCGGCACGACCCTCGGCAATGCGCACTGCCTTTGCCGACTGCTTGCTCATCACATACGCCTGGATGATGGTTGCGTCGTCTGGCTCATCATTACCAAAGTGGCGCGTCAAGACTTCTGTTGCGAGTGGTTGATTTTTTGCAAGAATTGCTGACGCAGCGTAGAGGATGTGCGTCCGCTGAAACTCTGGCGCTGTTTCGTACACTGACTTAAAGTCCTGGAGCGCGAGATCGTACTTGCCTTCGGTGAGCGAGAGGAGCCCGCGCTCGAGTATCACGCTCTGCTTTTGAGGCGACACGGCAACGGCGCGGTCGAGGTATGTACGCGAGAGCCCAGCGTCGCCATACTGACGAAGGAACGAACCAAAGAACACTAAGAGTCGTGCATCGTTTGGTGACTGTGACAACACGCCCTCCATAGTAGTCTTTGCGCCATTCGCAACGCGCTGCTGGAACTCTTGATCGCCAATATTGCGTCCGCGCATCTGCAGCGCAAACTGGAGGTACTGCTCGCCCACTTCTTGATAGCCGAGCCCTGTGCGCTTAGCGGCGCGCTCAAAGTATTCGGCGTTTTTAACTACCCCTTCAGGGTGTGGCGTAAGTCCCTGGATGATGTCAGAGGCAGACGCATACCCAGCGTAGTTAAAGAAGTACATGACGAGTGCCGTAATGCCGATCACCGTCGGTACTGCAATCTGTGCAGACGCCTCAGGAAGCGGTGTCCCTTGTGGCTCTGGAACATCTCTCGTCGCACGCACCGTGATGTAGGTAAAGAGCGCAAGGAACAGGACGTAACTCATCAGGTTGTCGAACACAAAGATGTTATGGAAGCCGTAGCCCGCAATAAGTCCTGTGAGGATGGCACGCTCTGAAGTCTCAAACTGTCCTCCGGGACGCCAGAGGTAATAGAGCATGACAAGGTAGAGCGAGATATACAAGACCATACCGACCAAGCCTCCAGCAACGAGCCAGTCGAGGATCACGTTGTGCGCGCGGTCAAACCATGGCTCTTGTGTGTAGAGCTTGGGAACATAGTACTTACTGAACAGGTGGTTAAACCCTTCCTGACCCCAGCCAAATACTGGGCGCTCAAGGAACCCCTGGTACGCCATCCCCCAAATGGTGAAGCGCGTACGACCTGCATCAATCGAGATCGAGGCGAGACGCTCTAACACTGGGTGCGTACGGACAATGTCCGTGTCTCGCACCGAGTAAAAGATGCCGGTAAGCACCAGTATGAACCCGACGAGCGCAATGCCTGCGACGCGGAATTTGCCACCACCCATGATGGCTGCAATGAGTCCTGCGAGTACCAACCCACCAATGAGGCCCAAGATACTACCGCGAGTAGATGAGTAGAATACGAGTAAGCCGTTGACGACGAATAGTGTTGCATACCCAACCTGGAGCCAGCGATTCTGCCCTGCCCAACGCGCAAGCGCATACAGCGCTATGAACGAGTGGATGAGCATGAACACCGCAAAGTACGTTGCGTTTCCAAACGTTGCATCGAGACGCACCGCAGATTGACTGATGTTAAACACGCCCCAAAGTTGAAGCACGGCGTAAAGCGCAATAATGCCAGACGCAATAAGTGAGCCATTGAAGAACCGGCGCCACAGAACTTCGGTCTTCATGACTGACAGCATCACGGTGGCGTACATCGCAAGGTGAAGAATGGTGATGTACCCCTCCATACGTTCAAAGTTTGACCAAAAGGCTTTGGTTGGGTTTTCTGCCAACACCGTTGAGATACCAATAGACACTACAAACAATCCGCCCAAGATCAGGGCGAGCGACTTCTTAGGTCGATACTCTGGTGCATACAGTGCAAGAATCACCCAGAGCGCAAAAACTACTTCAATAATAATGCGAAAGGCAAAGTTCTTGCCGGTAATAAAAGGAAAATACAACCCGTTGGCGACAATAAGCGCCAAAAAGGGCATCGAAAAGAGACCAATGTAGATCCCGATGCGCAGTGTTTTAAGCCAATCCATGGGGGCACTATAGCACGCACCTACCTTACCAGAAGTGCTATGAGCCACTCGCGTGCTCGCCGTTTGAGCCGTGTAAACTCGTAGGTTGCGATACGTGGCACGTGTCGAACTGCTTGACTTACTTTTTCCCACGTGGTGATTTCAATACTCATGACGCGGCGCTCTACCTCTGCGCGGAGTGCTGCTTCTTCGCCCGGGAAGCACACCGGTACGTACTCCCACGTTTCAGTCGTGTTGTCTGTCGCGTGGACTGCGCTCCCCGGGCCCTGGTCAAACAGTCGGCGCAATTGTTTCTTAACGGCACGGATGCGCTGATCAAAAACTGCATGTGACGTACCCGCTCGCGCTTTGCGTGCCACTGTTTCATCAAGCACTAGAACCGCATGCACCGGGAGCAACTCCCCCTCCGGCACGCGCGCGTCGTGCCATACGCCGCCACGGAGTTCTGTCGACACGCGTGCAATATCCTCGGGTGTAAAGTGTACATCTTTCAAAACGACGAGCCCTTCTGTTTTTCTGATGGTGTCGAGCAGTGCGTCCGCGGTGCCATTTTGAAATGCGCGCGCTTTGATTAAAAAGATCCCAAGACCAACCTCTTGATCACGCTCCTCAGAAAAGTGATACTTCCATACCCATACATTCCGCGGAGCAATTTTTGCGAGGGTGTCGAGTTTAGGACGCCACTCGACTGACGCAAGGTAGGTATCGAGCGTTTCCATCGTGACCGGGTGCGCAAGCGTTACCCCTGCGCGTGCTGCAAGTTCTCTAATCTCCCCCACGTAGTCGTTCTCTGGTTTTTTGTTTACCGCTTCGGGGCACGTCGTACTAGGTACGCCGGCAAATACTCCTTTGTGATAGAGCGCGTGATAGATAAACGCATGGAGCGCATCGAGTGGGTTCGGAACGCGCGAGCCGCTCGGGCCATCAACTGCGCGCTCGATAATCCCGCGCGCTATCGGTGGTGGGTAGTACGTGATGTCGTTAAAACTTTTACGTGACACCGTCCACGCATCGACCGTAATCGGTCCCGGGTGCGCCTGGAGGAACGACTTAACCTTGATCTCGTCAGCATCTGCTATCAATAAGTCTAGGTCTCCACCTGAGCGTCCGAGGCTTGGAAGGTCACGAAAGAAACGCTGTACCACGTAGGCTACCTGCTCGTCTTTAAGAAATGCCAAGAGCCCCGTAACTCCAACGTCCTCAGAAATAGAGAGACGTGTGTGGAGAGACTCGGTCATCACGTGTCGGAACACAAACCACCGCGTGGCTGTGTCACCCGTTTTCAAAGAGCGTACCCCCTCATACAACAGTGTTTTAAGTCGCAAGCGCCGCACAATCCCAGGGAGTGATACAAACCATGACCATGTTGGCCACGCGCGCACGGCAATGTATCGCGCCGTGCCAGGAAAGTCTGCAACCATCACGCGTGTCGCATCAGTGTCTAAAAAATACACATCGGCACGCTCATCTCTGAGCTCTTGGAGTCGCTCGTACGAGCGCATACCCTCCGCACCGCCGCGGACAAATGCACGCGTTCGTCCTACGCGCGGAGCGCGGGCAAAGTCTGGCAACATGCCGCGATATCCGTAGAACGCGACATTACCCTCCTCAAGATACGAATCGAATGAGCGATCAGTCATGTGTGTACAGTGAACTCTGCCCGACGAGCGCACGGAGTGTGTACCCTTTCTCTGCAAGGTATGTATGTATAGGGCTTTCGACAGCGACACTTCCTATATGCAGGTCATCGTCTTCAACGCAAATTAGTTTTGGCACCACACGGGTCCAATCGTTTGACTCAAGGACTGCAAGATTCATCCCCTCCACATCGATGTTAAGTACGTCGACGGCGGTTACTTGAGCGCGCTCAAGAAGTGTTGCAAGCGGTTCGATGTCGACCTGAATGGTGTCGATCTGCCGCATAAAAGAACGTTCAAGCATCCTGTCACGATGCGCTTCAGAGAAGGTGTTGCAGCTTTGGTGATTGAACACATAGTAGGGTTGCTGTGGTGCGGATGCCCCAACGCCAACCTGCATAAACACGTCGCGCGAACGATGGAGCCGAAACAAGGCTCGTGCACTTGGGTTTGGGTCGATGACGACACCAGACCATCCACGCTTGTACAAAAGGTACGTATTTGAATAGTGCATCGGGTGGAATGCGCCCACATCAACGTAGGTGCCTGACTTTCCGAAAACCATACCCGCAATCAAAAGGTCCTCGGCCCACTGCCCATACGCTCTACGACTAAAGCCATGCGTAATGAGGCCCTTGAGATGCACCAGCAAAAAGAGGTACCGATCGAGAAACCGTACAAGCATCCTCAAAGTATACTCTTTCGCGGTATCATGACCAAAACCATGGAGTTCCTAAAGCGCCAAGCAGTCCGTGCCCTTCGCGGTGCGGAAAAGTACACCAGAACTGACATGGTGTACATGGCGACCAATGGCTCGTGGCTCGGGATCAAAACGGTCTTGGCTGCCTTCCTTGCGCTTGGTGTTTCTGTTGCGTTTGCAAACCTCCTCCCCGTCCACGTGTATGGCGAGTACAAGTACGTGCTGTCAGTGCTCGGCATCCTCTCCCTCACTACCCTGCCCGGACTTGGTACGTCAGTCGTACGCTCAATCGCTAAGGGTTTTGACGGCACTCCACACGCAGTGCTCGTCACCAAAATTCGTTGGGGGTTCCTGGGCGCATTAGGGAGTGCAGGCCTCGCTGCCTACTACTGGTACGCAGGTAACCTCACCCTTGCAGGCGCCTTTCTGGTATCTGCAGTGTTTTTGCCCTATGTCGACACACTCAGCATGTTTGCGACAATACTGTCGGGCAAAAAACTGTTTCGCGTATCAATCCTCTATGAAATAGGAGTCCAACTTGTTGGAGCCATAGCAGTTGTCGCTACGCTCCTGGTTACTGACTCACTCATGTATGTCTTGCTCGCGTACTTCAGCGCATACACGCTTGCACGTTTTGTCGCGCTCCGTATCGCAAGCGCCCGCTACCTGACCAACACGTCAGTCGACACTGGTGCACTGCCATATGGACTCCACCTCTCCGCCATGGAGGTGCTCGCCACTATTGCTGAGTCAGTAAACAGCCTTCTGTTGTGGTTCTTTATCGGACCAAGTCAACTTGCAATGTACGCATTTGCAAAGGCTATCCCCACACAAATCCTTGGTGGTCTGAAGAAACTATCAGTCATCGCACTTCCTAAGTTTGCAACGCGTGACCTTGCCGATATTAAAGAAACACTACTCCGGCGCCTGATGTGGCTCTGGGTGGGGCTGTTTGTTCTGTTTATTGCATACGTACTCGCCGCACCATACATTTTTCACACGCTCTTTCCTAAGTACGTAGACGCGATTTTCTACACAGAACTCATTGCGCTGTCATTCCTCCTGTTCCCTAAAAAAATCATTGGTACGGTTTTGAACGCGCACATGCGCACGAAAGAGTTGTACCTTAACTCAATTCTTACGCCCTGCGTGCAACTGGTACTCGCAGTGATCCTTACCCCGACCTATGGGATCACGGGCGCGATTATTTCAGAACTCAGCGCACAGGCTTTCAGTCTCGTACTCGTTACTGTGCTCCTCTTTAGAACTACCCACGTATCGCGGTAAATTCTGCCGAGTGGTGTGTAAGTACACGGTACCCATTCTGCTCGAGTACTCGGAACAGACGTCCTTTGTCGCGCACGACGTTGAAAATCTCACTGACTGTAGC